>CAJQLD010000032.1 GCA_905479095.1 uncultured Flavobacteriaceae bacterium | reverse complement strand
TCTTCAGTATTATTTCCGTCAGAACAAGGTTTGATTGACAAACCAAGAATTAATAATGATAGTATGATAGTTATAAATTTCATTGGCACAAAGATAAATAAATTTCAATGCAATGGTGTTGCAAAGTTTTTTATTCCGATTGTCAAGAACGGATTTAGCGTTGGCAAAGAAACAGCTCTTTTGTTTTTTTAAGCGTTGGCTTTTCGCGATGGCAAAAAAATAAATGTGCTGTTTGCGCGTTGGCTTTTTTAGTTCAAATGTTGATGTTTAGAGCGATTTTCCGCATTATGCACAACTTGTTATATGGAGAATAAACGCCCTTTTTATAGGGGTATATCTCCGGATAATAGGAACTTTTGTTCTCGTTTATCATTTTTATTTAATTGTAATAAAATCGTATCAAGCGGACTCTGTATCCCCCGTAGCGCGAGCATTCTGCTCGTGCTCTTAAATAAGCTAATGTTAGAGTTTTCCTTCATATATCAATTTCTAAAACTGTTTGGTCTTCTTGATAATTTCTCGCACTACTATACTTCCAGTCTATTGGATCGGTAACAAAACCGCTTTCAACAGGGTTGTTATGTATAGAGTCTATTTTTTGTTGTATTACTTTTTCACTCCATAATTCTATTGGTTTCTACGTTGCTTTTAGTAGTTGCAAGAAATTTTTTCAAAAAACCCGCTGCGATACATCATTCGGTTTTAAAACCAACGCATACATGCACGCCACTGTAATATTTACAGTAAACTAATATCTAACTATTGAATCCATTGGTTATGAAGATTTCGACTTTGGGGTCTTAATCTGATCTAAATGTATAAAAAAATCACGAACCTCCAAAGATATACGTGATTTTAACAGTTTGTTGCGCTATGATAGCGGCTTAAAAATTAAATTTAAACGTCGGTATAAATTTTAGAAACCAAGTCTTTATAGAGATCATAAATGACACTTCGTTTCATTTTCATCGTCGGGGTGAGGTGGCCGCCTTCAATACACCACACGTCTGGAGTGAGTTCAAATCGTTTGATTTGTTCCCATTTACCAAAGCCTTGGTTGGATTTACTGACCTCTTTCTGTATGCGTTCAATTATAATGTCTGATGCACAAATGGCTTCTGGTGTTGGTTCCAAGTCTATTTTTTTACGCTCAATCCACTCTTGAATAAATTCAAAATTAAGCTGAATTAATGCGGCTGGCATTTTCTGATTTTCGCCAATCACCATCACTTGTTCGATAAAGTTAGATTCTTTTAAATCATTTTCAATAAGGGTTGGAATGATGTATTTCCCCCCAGAGGTTTTAAACATTTCTTTTTTACGCCCCGTGATTTTAATAAAACCATCGGGATCAATTTCGCCTTTATCTCCGGTGTGAAAATAGTCACCACTCATCACTTCGGCAGTTTTGTCAGGATCTTTAAAATAGCCTTTCATCACATTGGGCCCTTTAATTAAAATTTCGCCATCCTCTGCAATTTTGACTTCTACATTGGAAATGGGTTTACCGACGGTTCCAATTTTGAAATGATGATCGGCATGCATTCCAACAGAAACAACAGGAGAGGTCTCTGTAAGGCCATAACCTTCCATAATCATCATTCCCGACGCACAAAAAATACGTGCTAATCGCGGATGTAGCGCTGCACTTCCTGAAACCATGGTGTGTAACTCGCCACCAAAGGCGGCTTTCCATTTACTAAAGATTAGTTTTCGCGCAATTTTTAATTGAAATTCGTACCAAAACCCATTGGCTTGGTACGGTTCATAGCGTTCACCAAGTTTGATGGCCCAGAAAAATAAGGCTCTTTTAATGCCTGTTAATTCGCTGCCTTTGGCATTTACTTTATTAAAAACTTTTTCTAATAAACGAGGCACTACACTCATGAGGTTTGGCTTGATCTCTTGTGCATTTTCACCAATTTTTTCGATACTTTCAGCAAAATAAACACTGGCTCCGGCATGTTGATAAATATAAATTAGTACCCGCTCGAAAATATGACATAAGGGTAAAAAACTAAGAACTCTATTAGTGCCTTGCATTAAGGGTAATCGCGGCATACTTGCCAGCACATTTTCTACAATATTGAAATGCGTTAACATCACACCTTTGGGTTTTCCGGTCGTTCCTGATGTATAAATAATGGTGGCTAAATCGGCAGGAATCACTTCTGACTTCCGAGTTTCGACTTCGGATTGTGTACTATCATCGGCACCGAGTTCTAATAATTCAGTATAATTTTTACAGTCTTTAATCGCATCAAAACTAAATACTTCTTTCAGTTTTGTATTGTTTTTTACTTTTAAAACTTTAGTGTAAACGTCTTTGTCTGACACAAAACAATAGACGGCTTCACTATGATTTAAAACATATTCATAATCATCAGATGATATCGTTGGATAGATCGGAATATTTTGCGCCCCAACTTGAAGCACTCCAACATCCACAATACACCATTCGGTACGGTTGGTTGTAGATATAATCGCAATTTTATCATTTTTCTGAACCCCCATTTTGAGCAATGCTCTACTGAGAGCATTGGCTTTATCGAGGTACTCTTTTGTGGATGTTTTTACCCAATCACCGTCTTTTTTAGAAACAAAAGCAGCCTCTAAATTATGTGTTTCTAATTGGTAATGCGCAAAGTCAAAAAGTCGTGTAATTGGTTTCATTGAATTGTGATAAGATTGAATTATTGCAAAGTACTAATTTTTAAGAGAGTATCAAAAATCAACCTTTTAAAAACAGAATCTGCAAAACAAGTATATTTTTAATAAAGATACACTATTATTTCAAGGTTTCTAACCATTGTTTTGCATTCACAAAAGCTTCGAGCCATGGCGATACTTCATCGGATCGATTCTCTGGATAATGAGCCCAATTCCATTGGAAGGTAGACCGTTCAATATGCGGCATTGTTACCAAGTGACGCCCAGTAGGGTCACACATCATGGCCGTATTAAAGTCAGATCCATTCGGGTTATGTGGATAGGCCTCATACGCATATTTACCTACAATATGATATTGAGATTCTTCGTAAGGCAGCACAAATTTCCCTTCGCCATGCGAAATCCAAACCCCTAAAGTCGATCCTTCTAGGGAAGACAGCATCACCGAATTGTTTTTTTGAATTTTTACTGATGTAAAGGCACTTTCATGTTTTTTTGAATCGTTGTACGTCAGTTTCCCGTGTTCGGCATGCTCTGGATTGATCAAATCTAATTCCATCCAAAGTTGACACCCGTTACAGATTCCTATTGAAAGTGTATCTGAACGATCAAAGAATTTTTTGAGCGCTAGTTGTGCTTTTTCATTGTATTTAAATGCGCCAGCCCAACCTTTGGCAGAGCCCAAAACATCACTATTACTAAAGCCACCAACAGCCCCTATAAATTGAATGTCTTCAAGTGTTTCACGACCCGAAATCAAATCGGTCATGTGAACATCCTTCACATCAAATCCTGCCAAGTACATGGCGTTTGCCATTTCACGTTCAGAATTACTTCCTTTTTCTCGGATAATGGCTGCTTTTGGTTTGTTGGCCTGATTTATTATCGGTAATTTACCTGTGAATTGTGGCGGAAATTTGAAGTCTAGCGGTTGATTTTTATAGCTGTCAAATCGAGTATTTGCCAATCCATTCGCCGTTTGTTTTTGATCGAGTAGGACCGAAGTTTCATACCACACATCTCTTAACTCACTAACATTTAATGAATAAGTGTCTGCTGTGTTTTTAATGTTTAAAACAGGGTGATTGGTAACGTTTCCAATCGTGTGAAATTCAATCCCCACTTTAGAAAGTTCGGCTTCTACGGACGCATCCGAGCTCTGAAATACAATTCCGGAGTTTTCAGCGAACAAGAGTTTCATGCTGTCGGCTTCATTGAGCGTACTTAAATCCAAGTCAGCCCCTAAACTAGGATCCGAAAAACAGAGTTCTAACAAGGTCGTAATCAAACCACCAGAAGCGACATCATGACCTGCTACAATCTTGTTATTTTGAATCAACTCCTGAAGCGTATTAAAAACAGTTTTTACATAGGCCGCACTTTGAACATTTGGCGTATCGGTTCCAATTTTATTCAAAACTTGACCGAATGCACTGCCGCCTAATTTATATGTATCCTGAGAAATATTAATATAATAAATAGGGCCTGCATTGTGTTTAAATACGGGTTCAACCACTTTAGAAATGGCGTTACAGTTTCCTGCTGCCGTAATAATAACTGTTCCTGGAGATACCACATCGCCCTCAGGATATTTTTGTTTCATTGACAGTGAATCTTTTCCTGTTGGGACGTTAATTCCTAAGTCAATTGCAAATTCAGAAATCGCTTCAACAGCCTTGTATAAACGCGCATCTTCGCCTTCATTTTTACAGGGCCACATCCAATTAGCAGAAAGTGACACACTTTGTAAACCATCCTTTAAAGGTGCCCAAATGATATTGGTCAGCGCTTCTGTGATCGCCACTCGACTTCCCGCTTTGGGGTCTATAAGTGCTGCAATGGGCGCATGTCCAATGGAGGTCGCAATTCCTTCTTGACTTGTGTAGTCTAAGGCCATCACTCCGACATTGTTTAAGGGCAATTGTAAAGGCCCGACACATTGTTGTTTGGCGACTTTTCCTCCGACACATCGATCGACTTTATTGGTCAGCCAATCTTTACAACCGACAGATTCAAGCTTTAAAACGTCTTCAAGATAGTGTTGAAACAAGGAAGGCTCGTAAGAAATAGCGTTATAATTCCGGACAATAGTTTGATCTTCTAAAATTGTTTTAGGAGAGCTTCCAAACATATCTTCTAAGTTAAAATCCATCGGTTTAGCTCCTGTAGATTTCGACTGAAATACAAATCGTTGATCGCCTGTGACATCGCCTACCGTGTACATTGGTGAGCGTTCTCTGTCGGCAATATGTTGTAAGGTATCAATGTGTTTTTCTGAGATGACAAGTCCCATCCGTTCTTGAGACTCGTTGCCAATTAATTCTTTATTTGAGAGGGTAGGGTCCCCAATTGGAAGCTGATCTAAATCGATATGTCCACCAGTATCTTCGACCAGTTCAGATAGGCAGTTGAGATGTCCACCTGCACCGTGGTCATGAATAGATACAATAAAATTTTCTGGACTTTCGATCATGCCACGGACGGCGTTTGCAGCACGTTTTTGCATTTCAGGATTAGAACGTTGCACAGCATTCAGTTCAATCCCACTAGAAAACGCACCTGTATCAGCCGATGATACGGCAGCGCCTCCCATTCCAATGCGGTAGTTTTCACCGCCTAAAATGACAATTTTATCACCTTTTTCTGGGGTGTCTTTTAAAGCTTGATCGGCTTTTCCATATCCAATGCCTCCCGCTTGCATAATGACTTTGTCAAAACCGAGGCGTTGGGCATCTTCTTGGTGTTCAAAAGTAAGGACTGAACCACAAATGAGGGGCTGCCCAAATTTATTTCCAAAATCAGAGGCACCGTTGGAAGCTTTAATCAAAATATCCATCGGTGTTTGATAGAGCCAGTTTCGTTCTTTAAATCCAGCTTCCCATGGGCGATTTTCATTTAATCGTGAGTAAGAGGTCATATAAACCGCAGTTCCAGCCAATGGCAAGGAGCCTTTGCCACCAGCAAGACGGTCTCTAATTTCACCTCCAGAACCTGTCGCAGCCCCATTAAAGGGTTCGACAGTGGTTGGGAAATTATGAGTTTCTGCCTTAATGGAGATCACAGATTCATAATTTTCTGTGGTATAAAAATCGGGTTTATCAGCGCTTTTAGGCGCAAATTGTTCGACAACAGGCCCTTTAATAAAAGCGACGTTATCTTTGTAAGCCGATACAATTGTATTGGGGTGCTGTTTGGACGTTTCTTTGATGAGTTTGAAAAGTGAGGTTGGTTTCTCTTCCCCGTCAATAATAAACGTTCCATTAAATATTTTATGTCGGCAATGCTCCGAATTAACTTGCGAAAACCCAAAGACTTCCGAGTCGGTGAGGGGGCGTCCAATTTTTTCACTGACTTGGTTCAGATACTCAACTTCATCCGCATTTAAAGACAATCCTTCTTGATCGTTATAGGCTGCAATATCACTGATGTTTAAGATTGGTTCTGGAGTGATGTCAATATCAAAACTATGTTGATGTAAACCTTCAAATTTCTCAGAAATCATAGGGTCAAAACCCGAAAAATCAGCTTCAATTTCCTGAAATTCTTCAATTCGAATAATACCTTCAATGCCCATGTTTTGGGTAATTTCGACGGCGTTTGTACTCCAAGGCGTAATCATTGCTGCGCGTGGACCTACATAAGTTGAATCGAGCGTTTGGAGTTCAATCTTTGGTTGGTCACCAAAAAGCCATTGTAATTTGGTGATTGTATTGTTGGATAAATTATTTACTGTTTGAACGGCAAAAACCTTTGTGTCAAGGCTTCCAAAAAAATGAATCATTCGTTTAGGTTTGAATATTATTCGTTCCCACAAATTTATGATTTTCCAGAGAATTTTTAAACAATTTTAATCTCTATTTTTCGGAGTTATTCACGAGTTTTAAACAGTCAAAAATAGTGAGATAAGTTCATTCAACTTGTTTTCTATGCTAAGGGGTGATCGTTTAAAACAGGGACTTAAATTGCTTAAAGTCAACAAGGTTTAAATATTGCGTACGGTTTTGATCGAAATCTTTGTATTCAAAAAATAAATTTTTAGGTTTCATGCTATTTCCAATGGGATGTTTTTTGGTTAAAACTCCTACGCCCCAATCGGAATTTACACAACATGATTTTAGAGATGGATTAAATCGCCATTTCAGAAACGCTTTCCAAGTGGTTCCATTCCAATAGCCACCTGCAGGGGTAAATCCGTAATTATAATTTTCTCGTGCATGCCATTCGGTTGGAGGGTTACAGTCGTGAAGGACAATAAACCCATCGTCTTTGATGTATTTTAGAGCGTTGATAATATCTCTATCTACCTGTTCGGCTAAATGAAGTCCATCGATAAAAATTACATCAAATTTAATAGAGTTCAGAATTTTATTATCGTCCAGCTGTTTGAAGAATTCATCGCTCTCCATTTGGAAGTCCACAGGGTTTTCTTTGAACTCTACACCTGGATCTACACTGTATTTTTGATCCGATTTGATATGTGAAAAATTATCATTTGGATTTCGAACGCCAATTTCTAAATAGGCTGTTTTTCGATTAAATTGTGTCAGAATGAAATTTAATATTTCTGTTCGAGTCGGGGTCTTATTTTTTTCAACTTTATGTAAGCTTCTACATTTATTGTAAATGGGATCACTTAGGTAGCGAAATCCTTTTTTGTATATCTTAATAATATTTAGTGGAAGGAACAGTCTATATAATTTATCCATTTAACTTAAATTTTAAAATTCAAATTTAAGTTTTAAAACATTAATTCTATAAGATTTCTATTTTTTTTTCATGAAGTGCCCTACTAAAACCCTCCTGTCTTGTTTGGAGGGTTCGTAGTTCTCTATTTTTTATATAAACTGGCAAACAGCCCTAGCTTTAATTTTTGGCGTTATTGGCGTATGAGTTTTTTGACCTGTACTCCAAAATCACTGGTCATTTTTACGATGTATAGCCCTGTGTTTAAATCAGAAATATGGATCGATTTAGAACTATTTTTTAAATTTTTACTTAAAATTAATTTACCAGTGATATCGTAAATTTCAACGTTTAAAGGGGGGCTTGAGTTAAAATATAGTTCATTTGATTGCACCGGATTTGGATAAAGCGTAACATTAGTTTCGTTCAATACATTCACGCTAACGGATAGAGTATGCGTTCCTAAATCTGTAACAGTATCAGTTTCATATTCGTCCCATTCACCCGCTAAATTAAAAGTGGTGGTTGGTTCGTTCACAGCTGCTTTTCTCCGAAATGTTTTGTTTTTAAAATCATCCGCACCGCCAATTTCTCCAAAAAAATCGATGAGGACCCCATTTTTAAATAATCCGACGGGATCATTTCCGTTAAATGATATCGCATCTGTATCAGAAGTTTGATTCGAACGGTCTAGGGTTTCTTGATATGCTTGCGTATTCGCAATCACATGTACATTACCAGATTCTAGTGTGCCAGTTAATGGCAAGGCTGGATTAAATTCTCCTGAACCGTTTCGGTCTCTTGCAATGGAGTAGTTACTAAGGTTTATTGAACTCCCAGTGAAATTTGCAATTTCTATCGCTTTATTATAACTAAGACCTTCTACATATTCAGAGATGAATAGGTCATTACTCGACGTGTTTCCTTCCAAAGTTGTCATGCAACTTTCATTACTCACAGGGGAGGTGTTTTGGCTTCCATCTTTCGAATAGACGGTAAAACAGTATTCGGTATTTGGTGCTAACCCAGTCACTGTAATACTCGTGTTTGATGAACTTGTTGTTATACTGCCGTCCTTATAAACATCATAAGATGTAACCGCGATATTATCCGTTCCAGCAGTCCAGTTCAAAACAACAGAATTCCCAGTTGGGTTGGATGCGACAAGGTTGGTTGCTGCGGTTGGGGCTTCATTGTCCGTTACAGGATTCCAAATCATCGATGCATATTCTGGATGATCTACAAAAGGATTTGCATTGTTTTGAAATGCATAAGCCGCCACATTTCGATTCCGTTCACGTTGGTCAACAGGATCCACATTAGTATGCCAATCTAATAAAACGGCAATGGCCCAAGGATAAAATACTTCGTCATTTGTGCCGTTAAACATATCAAAGCTTGTATATCCATCGATAGTGTCTTCATAACGAACCGCGAAATACAAAACAGCTCTCGCAATATCGCCTTTAAATTCGTCTATGGGTTCAAACACAGTTCCATTATAACCAGACATCGCACTTGTGCCTCTTTTAGAGCCATTTAATGAAGTCCAACTTGGAGTATTCACATTTCCAAACGGATAGGAGCCTCTATAACCATTTACACGTCCATCGGATGGAACGACGTGATGAATGTCACTTTTCATGGGTGATGCACTATTAAAAGACGACTGTGGGACAAGGTGCTCTCTATTGTAGCAATCTCCCTCCAAACTATAATTCCCACAATTATTACTACCGTGGTTATAATTATACGGATCTGATCCTGATGGGTTTTCGGAATACATGTCTAAAATAGTTCCATCATTTTCATAGTTTTCTCCAGATGAGACCGCTTCGTCCGTATGGGTATCTTCATAACCGTTAGAGCCACTTATCCCATCTCCATCGTATAACTGTCCATAGGATCTAGCTTGGTGTCCGTTAGAAACAATTGATTTTAATTTGGTTTTTAAAGCAAATCCCGTTAATCCCTCTGCGGAATCATAATAATTAGTTGGAATTTGTCCGTAAGAAAGACTCGAAATAAGTACAGCCAGAATGTATATCTGCTTCATAAAATAATATCTTAAATTTAAAAATAATTGGTTTATTTCTTTTCAAGTAATGCCATATAGAAACCATCATATCCAGTTTCGTGGGCTAATATTTTTTTATCTTTTATGAACGAAAAATCAGCACCCGCTTCCGACTTTAAAAAGGTTTTAATTTGAGTTTCATTTTCAGACGGCAACACAGAGCAAGTCGCATAGACCATTTTCCCAGTTGGTTTTACCATTTTCGAGTATTGCTGCAATACCTCTTGTTGGGTTTGTCGAATTCGATCGATAAACTCGGGTTCTAGTTTCCATTTTGAATCGGGGTTTCGTCTTAAAACACCCAATCCAGAACAAGGAGCGTCAATCAATAGTCGATCGGCTTTTCCGTGTAGTTTTTTGATTGGTTTTGTAGAATCAATCACTCTCATTTCAATATTATGGGCGCCATCACGACGGGCTCTAATCTTTAATTTTTTTAATTTACTTTCATAAATATCCATCGCTATCACAGATCCTTTATTTTCTGTTAATGCAGAGAGGTGTAAGGTTTTTCCGCCGGCACCGGCGCAACAGTCCACTACTTTCATTCCTGGCTTTACATCTAAAAAGTCGGCAACGAGCTGTGAGGATGCATCTTGAACTTCGAACCAACCATTTTTAAAGGCTTCGGTTGTAAATACATTGGCACGTTCTTTTAATTGTAGCGCATACGGGTAGCCCTCAATTTCTATCGTTTCAATGCCTTCCGATTCTAATTTTAGTTTTAAATCGGCTTTCGACGTTTTTAAGGTATTGACTCTAAGAATCACATCAGCTTGCTTGTTTTGCATCGCTAATTCTTTGGTCCATTTGGCTTCGCCTAATTCTTTAACACCCAATTCATCCATCCAATCTGGAACCGATTCACGGAATTTACGGTCTTTGGAGAGTTCATCAAAACGCCCTTTGATTTTTCGAGAAGGGGTGCCTTCAAAATATTTCCAATCGGGAAGTTTAATCCCTTTTAAAGTCGCCCATACTGCAAAAAGTCGCCAAGCATCGTCTCTGCTAAAAGGCTCTTTTATGAGTGCGATTTCTGCATACAAGCGTTTCCATCGAACGATATCGTAAGTAGTTTCGGCTACAAATCCACGGTCGCGACTGCCCCAACGTTTATCACGTTTCAATAATTTCTGAATGACTTTATCGGCATATTCTCCTTCATTAAAGATGAGTAAAAGTCCATCAATGACCGCAAAACATAAATTTCTGTGTAAACGCATAGGTGTATTAATTAGTGGTGCAAAGTTACGTTTAAAAATGCTAATTATAATAGATAATATGTATATTGAAATTTCATCAATTTTAAACCAAAATGATCGTGAAATACACAATAACTATCGGTGTGGTAATACTCCTTTTTTTGAGTTGTATACAGTCGAAAAAAGCGATTTCAGATCCTTTTTCTAGTGTTAAGATTGAAACGATTGTAGAGGATTCATTACTCAATATCAGAGCGATAGAACTCAATAGTCACAAACTCATGGCGGTTTCTTCTGTTGGAAACAGGTATATGATTGATTTGGATACACAGGGTGTTTTAATCGATAGAGTCTCTACTGACACGATTAATTTCCGAGCCTCTGCTTTAGTAAACGATACGTTTTTTAGCCTAAGCATCGGCAATCCCGCGCTGTTGTTTAAAGACGATGTATTGGTGTATGAAGAAACGCATCCGAATGTTTTTTATGATGCCTTACATTTTTGGAATTCAAAAGAAGGAATGGCGGTTGGTGATCCCATCAATGGCTGTATGAGTATAATAATAACGAGAGATGGTGGAGAAACCTGGCAAAAGACGCCTTGTGTATTACTGCCGCCCATAAATGAAGGGGAAGCAGCTTTTGCCGCTAGTGATACAAATATTGCTATTGTAGGGAATCAAGCTTGGGTGGCCACTGGTGGGCGTTCGAGTCGTGTGTTATACACCTCCGACAAAGGAAAAAGTTGGAGTGTTTTTGAAACTCCAATCATTCAAGGCGAGGAAACGACCGGGATATTTTCTATTGATTTTTATGATGGGTTAAACGGCTTTGCGATCGGAGGTGATTATACAAAACCAAAAAATCAACATTCCAATAAAATTCGTACGAGAAATGGTGGGAAAACTTGGGACGTGGTGGCGCAAGATCAAACTCCAGGGTATCGAAGTTGTGTTCAATTTTCTCCAAACAGCCATGCAAAAGGATTGGTTGCGGTTGGATTCGAAGGCATCGATTATAGTTCTGATGCGGGCGAAACATGGAAACAGCTGAGTGATGAAGGGTTTTACACCCTCCGATTTGTCAATGATAGCGTCGCTTATGCGGCCGGAAAAGGTAGGATTTCTAAGCTTATTTTTGAATAATAAGAAACATGCAGTTAGCTTAGTGTTTTCAATTTTTTTGTCGATTTCTCAACCGTTTCATCATTTGACGATTAAACCCTTCTTCAGAAATTTTTAAGAGTAATATTTTTTTTGAAGAAATTACGTTTTTTAATTTCACATGAAAAGTTTGTCTTAACGTATTGAGTTCAGCTTCAGCGGCGAGTAATTCATTTAGTTTCATAAGAGCTACTTCATCAGTAATGGTATCGATTTGATCTTTCAACTCGTTTTTAATAGCTCTTAATTTTTCATGTCTTAATTTCATTTGAGCCTTGTCAAATGCATTATAAATGGGCCAAAACTTCTCAGCTTCACTCGATGATAAATCTAATTTTTCAGTGATGAAAGCAATCTTCATGGTCTTTATTTTTTCTTTCATTTCTTTTCTTCCATTCGGTTGGGCCGATAGTGGTATCGAAATAAAGACGAGATAAATTAATATCGTTAGTTTTTTCATTGGTATTTTTTCAATTAATTAATAAAGATTCTAAAGAAGCGTTTTCAAAAATATAGATTTCAATTTCTGAAGCTGAAATGCTTAAGGTACTTAGATCATCAAGTTCATCGGAAGTTAGAAAACCAGCTAATTCATCACTTTGAATTTCTTCATACATTAAATAGTTTTCGATTGCTTCTGCAGTTATGTTTTCTCGGTTTTCACTAGGCCAAGAAAACATCAGCAATAAAACCAAAGAGGCTGCAATTCCAGAAATATAAAAGGTTGTTTTTTTATTTAATGATCGAAGTGTTTTTGTAGGAGCTTTTTTGGGGAGTCTGATTTCTAACTCTTCAAAATAGGTGTCAGGCGTTTTAAATCCTGTTTTTTTGAACGTTTGTTTTAGATCTTGTTCTAAAATAAAGTCCAAGTCAAAAGTTTCAAAATAGTCTTTTGGCACAGTAAATCCAGATTTCTTATCGCTTTTAAGGGTCATACTTCTTTGACTGTCGTTTATTTGTTAGGTTTAATCATTACTTAAATACAATTTAATTTTTTTGACCGCTATATGATAGGATGCTTTTAATGCGCCTTCGCTAGTCTCTAAAATTTCAGACATGTCTTTGTATTTTATCGCATCGAAATATCTCATATTAAATACCAATTGTTGTTTTTTTGGTAATTGTGCGATGGCATTTTGTAATTTTAATTGAATTTCATCGCCTTCAAAATATACATCTGCTTCTAAGTTCTCTAGGGTTAGTTGCTGTAACGTTTCATCGGATATTTGGTGGCGTCTCGCTTTTGAATTTAAGAACGTAATTGCTTCGTTTGTGGCGATACGGTACATCCAAGTAAATAGTTTACTGTCGCCTTTAAAGTTGTGAATATTTCGAACGATTTTAATAAATGTGTTTTGTAATACATCATCAGAATCATCGTGAGAAATGACTATTTTTCGGATGTGCCAGTAGAGGCGTTCTTTGTAAAGCTCCACAAGAGTTTTGAACGCTAATTCCTTAGTGTCGCCGGATTTAAGTTGATTTAATAGCGTGGCTTCGTTTTGCAATTAGTTTCTTTTAAATTTGACTCTAACCAACGAATAAGGTTTAACACACTAATTTCTATTGAAAGGACTGCATCGCGACTAATTTACTATACACGCCTTGTTGGTCTAAGAGCTCTTGATGTTTACCTTGTTCGACAATTTCTCCTTTTTGCATTACGATAATTTCATCTGCATTTTGAATGGTTGAGAGTCGATGTGCAATGACAATCGACGTTCGGTTTTTCATCATATTTTCGAGGGCATCCTGAACCAAACGTTCACTTTCAGTATCAAGTGCTGAAGTCGCTTCATCTAAAACCATGATAGGCGGGTTTTTAATCACGGCTCTCGCAATACTCAGTCGTTGTTTCTGACCGCCAGATAATTTATTTCCGGAATCCCCAATATTTGTATCCATTCCTTCCGGTAAGTCTTTTACAAATTCCCAAGCATTTGCAATTTTTAAAGCAGCGATGACGGCTTCATCAGTAGCGTCTTCTTTTCCTAGTAAAATATTATTTTTGATGGTATCATTAAATAAAATTGAGTCTTGTGTGACCAAGCCCATAAGACCTCTTAAAGAGTGTTTAGTGAGGTCTCTAATGTCTGTACCATCAATATTGATGCTTCCATCATTGACATCGTAAAAACGAGTGACCAAATTAGCAATTGTTGATTTTCCACTTCCCGACTGCCCAACCAAGGCAATTGTTTTTCCTTTTGAAACTCGCATTGAAAAATTCTTTAAAACGAGTTGGTCTTCATACTTAAAATTAATATTGTTTATAGTAATCTCTTTTTCGAAGTTTGTTTTTATCTGGGCATTTGGACGATCTTTTAGAGGCGATTCTGTATTGAGAATTTCCATGACCCGTTCGGCAGCGGCATTCCCGCGTTTCACGCCATAACTTGCCTTGCTAATCGCTTTGGCTGGTGTGAGTATGTTATAGGCCAATCCCATGTAAACAAGAAATAAACTTGCATCTAATGATTTCTCATTCAACACCATATTTCCTCCATACCATAACAAGACAGCAATCACCGTGATTCCTAAAAACTCACTTGTCGGCCCTGCTAAATTTTGCTTGTTTAATAAGGTATTTGAAAACTTATAAAAACGCGTCGTTGAGGATTGAAATTTAGCACTAAAATTTTGTTCGCCATTAAATCCTTTAATGACTTTAAGTCCGGAGAGTGTTTCATCTACAATAGATAAAAAATAACCTTGTTCTTTTTGAACCTTATTTGAATTTCGTTTTAAGGACTTTCCAATTAATGAAATCACAAATCCAGAGAGCGGAATAAAGATCAACACAAAAATAGACAGCTTTGCACTGATCACAAACATGGTGGTAATCGTAAATATAATCGATAAAGGTTCCCGCACAATGAGTTCTAGAATGGATAAAAAGGAGTGTTGAATTTCTAAGACATCTGTGGAGATTCTAGACATGGTATCGCCTTTTCGTTTTTCAGAATAAAATGCTAATGGAAGGCTGGTGATTTTGTCATATAATTCGTTCCTCATATCTTTTAAAACACCATTTCTAAGAAAGGTAATAAAAAACATTGCCAGGTAGCCAAAGAGATTCTTTAAGAGAAAAGTCCCAATCACAAAAGCCACCATAAAAATAAGAACGTCCTCACTGCCTTCTGCCTTTTTGAGCGTTACAAAATAATTTAAATACTCTTCTAAGAAAGCTGTGGTTTTTCTGATTCCTTGCCATACGGGTTTTACTAAAACTGGTTTTGAATCTCCAAATAATACTTTGAGCATCGGAAATAAAGAAATCATTGACAAGGTCCCAAAAAACGCATAAAAAACATTACTTATAATGTTTAATATCGCATAAAACTTATAGGGGATCGCATAGCGAAGGATCGGTTTTAAGTAATTCATTAACTCAATTTCATGTCTTTGATTATGGATTCAATTTTGTCGTCAAGCGTTTTTTCGGTCGCAATAAATTCTTTGGAGCTAGATAGAGTGGTATTCACGCTAATATAAAACTTTATTTTTGGTTCTGTCCCGCTAGGACGTAGCGCAACTTTGCTACCATCTTCAGTCGTGTAAATTAACACATCCGCTTTTGGTATTAAAATCGGTTCGGATGTATTTAAAAGTAAGTTTTTACAGATAGATTTTTTAAAATCTTCGACAGTAATCACCATAGAACCATTAATCGAGGTCATGGGGTTGTTTCGAGCAGATTCCATTATTTTATTGATTTCTGCACTGCCTTCAATTCCTTTTTTGGTTATTGAAATTAAGCGTTCTTTATAACATCCGTGCTCAACATACGTCTCTACCAGTTCTTTGAAAAATGAACTGTCATTTGCTTTGGTGTAAGCTGCAATTTCACAAGCGAGTAGGGTGGAAGTAACCGCATCTTTGTCCCGTACAAAATCGCCAACCATAAACCCAAAACTCTCTTCGCCACCACCAATAAAATCGAGTGCTGGAAAATCTTTAATCATTTTGGCAATCCATTTAAAACCAGTCAATCCAATTTTACATTCAACGCCGTAGGCTTCTGTGAGTTTAGCGATCATCGGGGTTGAAACAATGGTCGATCCTACAAACTGATTTCCGTTAATAGCCCCTTTGTTTTTCCATAAATCCAATAAAAATTTCGTCATCATGATCATGGTTTGATTGCCATTAAGCAATACCATTTTATGATCAAAATTGCGTACGGCTATTCCTAAACGGTCACAATCAGGGTCGGTGCCAATGACAATATCGGCTTGCACTTCTTCCGCAAGATCTAATGCCATTTTTAAGGCTTCGGGTTCTTCTGGATTGGGCGATTTAACGGTTGGGAAATCGCCGTTTGGTTCCGATTGTGCGTCCACTAAGTGTACATTAGTATATCCTGCACGTTTGAGCGTTTCTGGAACAGCTGTAATTGAAGTCCCATGTAAAGCGGTGAAAACAACCGATAAATTCTCTCTAGATGCTGCAGTATTCACTTCCAAACTTCCGTTTTTTACAGAAGCATTTATAAATACATCATCCACATCTTTTCCAATCGTATGGATCAATTTTTCTTGAGCCGTAAAATTGATGTCTGTATATTTTAAAGAATTTATGAGATTAATTATTTCGCCGTCAAAAGGAGGTACGAGTTGTCCACCATCTTCCCAATATACTTTATAACCATTGTATTCTGGGGGGTTATGAGAGGCTGTTAAAACAATTCCACATTGGCAGTCTAAGTGTTTGACTGCAAAAGATAATTCGGGAGTTGCACGAAGGTCTTCAAATAAAAAGACTTCAATTCCATTGGCAGAAAACACATCTGCTACAATTTTAGCGAACGGCTTGCTGTTGTGTCGGCAATCATAGGCAATGACTGTCTTAATTGTTTGATTTGGATACGTTTGGTGTAAATAGTCACTAAGTCCTTGCGTATTTTTTCCAAGGGTATATTTATTAATTCGGTTGGTACCAACGCCCATAACACCTCGCATGCCGCCTGTTCCAAATTCTAAATTTTTATAAAAACTATCGTTGAGATCTTCGGGGTTGCTCGTTTGAAGTTTTTGAATGGTATTTTTTGTGTCTTCATCAAAAAAAGGCGACAACCAAGTCGCTATATTTTCCTGAATTAGTAAATCTGTTTTAGACATGAAATCGGTATTTTTTACAAATGTAAATATTTGCGAACATTTTTGGATTGTTTTAAGTTTTTTTTAAGGATATAATTTAGGCGTCTTTGACTTCAGTAATATGATAACGATCTTTGTTTTGTCGCGTTTGAAGGATAATTTCTCCTAAAAATCCAGCGACAAAAAATTGAGTTCCAATAATCATGGTTGATAATGCAATGAAGAATTCAGGTCGGTTCGCAATAAGGCGTCCCGAAGGATTTAAAAATAATTTATCGATCCCTAGATAAGTAGCAAAACCGAGTCCAATAACAAACATAATTACCCCTAAGAGCCCAAAAAAGTGCATGGGACGTTTGCCAAATTTGGATGTAAACCAAATTGTAATCAAATCTAAAAACCCATTTATAAATCGTTCCATTCCAAATTTTGTTTTTCCGTATTTTCGTGCTTGATGAATGACTACTTTTTCGACGATATTGTTGAAGCCAGCATTGACGGCCAACACAGGGATATACCGATGCATTTCACCGTACACTTCAATCGTTTTTATCACTTCGTTTCGGTACGCTTTTAATCCACAATTAAAATCATGAAGCGAAAGTCCAGAGATCTTTCTTGCGGCCCAATTAAATAATTTTGAAGGCATGTTTTTGGCGAAAAACGAATCGTATCGTTTCTTTTTCCATCCCGAAACAATATCATAATCCTGCTCTTTTATCATTTGATACAGCGCTGGAATTTCATCGGGACTGTCTTGTAAATCAGCATCCATCGTTATCACGACAGCGCCTTTAGCCCGGGCAAATCCTGCATGTAAGGCTTGAGATTTTCCAAAGTTTTTAGAGAATTTAAGACCGATGACGCGACTGTTTTTAGCGCGAAGGTTTTTAATAACGTCCCAAGATTTATCGTAGCTACCATCATCTATAAAAAGAATTTCATATGATAAATGATTGGATTGCATCACAGATACAATCCAATCATTTAATTCTTCTATAGAATCTTGTTCGTTAAACAGTGGTATGACTACCGAAATATCCATTCAATTTACTTTTGAACATCAAAAGTAAAGAAATTAAGCGTCTTTAGTATCAGATTTCTTCACGATTAATGCGACGATAAGACCAATAAGCGCATAAAAAGCTAATCTAAAAATAAATGCTTGACTTTGCATTGCTAATGAGAAGTTGTTTTTTGTACTCGCTTCTTCGATGGCTGCTTGAATCACTTCCTGTGGTGCTCCAAAACGTTCCATGGTCTGCTTGGTTAAAATTAAAATTTGTTCGTTTAAATAAGTAGCAGCTTCTGGATCAATAAATGTAAAAATAGCGATTCCAATCACAGTAGCAATCAAAGTCCCAACGGCAATTGTAATAAAATAAGATGCAAATGCTTGTTTGAAATTAATTAAGCCATCTAATATTTTTCTAGACTTTAAGGCTGAAACAACTCCGTAAACAACCACCAGAACAAATAGAATAATTCCAAGCCACCATTCGGTGAATAAATCGAGGTTGACCGCGTAAATTATGACGCTTATGATTGATAAAATTGCTCCTAAGTAAAGGCCGTAATTAATAGCAGATGATTTTGTAGTTGATTCCATAATTTTAGTTGAATTTAGTTTAGTTATACATATTAGACTTAGACGCCAAATATAAGTTACATTATTAATGATAAAAAATAAAATTAATAAACAGTTGTAGTTTTGTAAAAAATATATAAATTTGCAATTCGTAAAATCGAATTAAATAGTTTAAGTGATGAAAAAAGATACACACCCAGATAATTATAGAGTAGTAGCATTTAAAGATATGTCAAATGAAGATGTGTTTTTAACAAAATCTACCGCAGACACAACTGAAACCTTAGACGTGGACGGTGTAGAATATCCATTAATAAAAATGGAAATATCTAGAACATCACACCCATTTTACACTGGTAAATCTAAATTAGTAGATACTGCTGGACGAATTGACAAGTTCAAAACTAAATACGCTAAATTCAAGAAATAATAACGTTTCTTTTAATTATACACTAAAAGCCTTTCAACTATTGAAAGGCTTTTCTTATTTTTACACAAAGCTTTGGTATGAATTATATACTTTTTGACGGTCCAAATAGAGATGCATTATTGCCATTTACCTATACACGTCCAGTTGCCGATATTCGTGTTGGAATTTTGACCATTCGTGAAAAATGGGAATTATTTTTAGGAGCCACCACCACTACCGTGACGGAAGATTATCTTTCCGACAAATTCCCGATGGTAGAAATGGAACAAAATATAATGATCAATGCGTCCTACACTCCAACTGAAGTTTTAGTCAATCAAATTAAAAATCTAACAGAGAATCAAGCTATTTTTGATGGCGAGTCCATGGTTGCGTTTTATAGCTTAGAAGACCAAGACGTTGATCTTGATGCTTATGAAGCTCTAAATTGTGAAGGATCTATTTTAAAAATAGAAACAACCTGGGATATTTTTTCAAAAAATGGAGATGCTATTAACGCCGATTTCAAATTATTAACCGTAGATAGAACGTCAGAGCCGATCCCAGAACAAACAGTAGCTTTTAATCCAGAGCAGATTTTTATTGAAGAAGGGGCTAAATTACCCCTATGTGTCCTGAACGCTACAGATGGACCTATTTATATTGGGAAAAACTCCGAAATCATGGAAGGCAGTATGGTTCGAGGGCCGTTTGCATTGTGTGAAGGATCTACGCTTAAGATGGGGACTAAAATCTATGGGCCAACGACAGTTGGACCTTATTCCAAAGTAGGAGGTGAAGTAAATAATTCAGTAATCTTTGGGTTTTCCAATAAAGGTCATGATGGGTACTTAGGGAATTCTGTGATAGGAGAGTGGTGCAATTTAGGAGCCGATACAAATAATTCAAACCTCAAAAACAATTATGCTGAGGTTCGATTGTGGAGTTATGAGACTGATAATTTTGCCAACACAGGACTACAATATTGTGGTTTGATGATGGGAGACCATAGTAAATGTGGAATTAATACGATGTTTAATACGGGGACTGTGATTGGTGTGAGTGCGAATATTTTCGGGGCTGGTTTTCCACGTAATTTTATTCCTAGTTTTAGCTGGGGAGGTGCCAAAGGGTTTACAACCTATCTAGCTTCAAAAGCATTTGAAGTTGCTACTGTCGTGATGAAACGTCGTGGTTTAGAATTTTCGGTACAAGAGTCTGCTATATTAGAGCATGTATTTAATCACAGTGCGACCTATCGAAACGATTAATTTTTCTGAACATTTTTTAGGTCTAATAAATTGGTTGGATTGATGCCCAATCCACTGATTTCTATCGAGGTAAAACGAACAACTTCATCATAAAACAAGACCACAATTGGCGCCTGTTCTACAACTAAGGCATCCATTTTTTTATACAGATTGATACGACTTGCTTTGTCTGTTTCCAGCATTGCCTGTTCGTACCAACGGTCAAACTGCTCCTCTTTAAAATGAGTGTAATTTGGGCCGTTAGGCGCAAAGTTCGGACTGTAAAACAACGATAAATAATTCTGTGCATCGGGGTAATCTGCGACCCAACTCGCTCGAAATAAATCTATTTTCCCATTCGATTTTGCAGATTTCAAGGACGATGGGGGGATAATTTCAATAGAAATCGTTAAACCGATTGATTGTAACTCACGTTGAATAAATTCACTAAAACTCAAATAATTAGAAATCGTAGTTATTGTGATGGATGGTTGTTGGTTTCCAGATTCAATTTTATAGGCTTCTAACAGCTGCTTAGCTTTTTCAGGTTGATAGCTATAGCCAACGTTTTCTTGATGTCCAGGGAGTCCTTTAGGAATAAATCCGCCAAGTGCCGGAATTCCAATCCCATTTCTTAAATACGTCATCATTTTGCTGCGATCAAAGCCATAATTTAAGGCTTGACGAATTAATTGACTCTGGTATTCCGGAACCTCCGAACCCATGTAAAACCCTAAATATTCTGTATTCAGATAGGGCGCTCTGAGCATTTTAACTGTTGAAGTATAAGTTGGTTTTAAAGTGCCGTTTGCACTTAAAATATCATCTTTATAAGAAGCGTCTAGCCCCGAAACAAAATCAATATTCCCTTGAATAAACTGTAAAAACTCACTTTGTTTGTCCGCTAAAAATGTAATTGATACCGCTTCTAAATACGGCAGTCTTTCGCCTTTTGAATTGGTTTCAAAATAGCGTTCGTTTTTTCGAAATATTAATTTAATATTTTCCTCCCAACGTTTAAACTTATAAGGGCCAGTTCCAATAGGATTTGATCTGAAATCAGTACCATAATGCGTTACAATTTCTTTGGGAACCACACTACAGTATTTCATTGTTAAGAGTCCTAAAAATGCAGGAAAAGGTGTTTTTAAGTTGATTTGAAACGTATGTTGGTCAATCGCTTTGTAGGTTTCTACATTTTGAAGCACCCAACTTCCAGGAGACGCTAATTGTGGATTTTTTAGACGGTCAAAACTATACACAAAATCATGGGCAGTGACCCTGCGTGTTTGGTGGTCTCCAAACAAGGGATGGCTGTGGAAATTAACATCTTTTCGAAGGCTAAACGTGTACACTTTAGCGTCTTCAGAAATAGTCCAAAATTGCGCAATGGCAGGAGTGACATTCATTAAAGAGTCCATCTGAACCAAACCATTAAACAATTGATTAACAGCCCAAATATCAGCGTTGTCTTTTGCAAAAGCAGGGTCTAACGACCCAATGTTTTTATGTTCGTTGTAGCGAAAGACTTGCTTCGTTTTAGAATCTAGTGTTTTCGTATGACAACTCACTAACAAGGAACTGAAAATTAGAAGACTTCCGGCGTGCAGCAGGAAGTAATTAAAGGCTTGCTTTGTCATTATAGATGATAATTGTAAATTTGTACACTTGGTAAAAGTACAAGAATGATTGATAGAAAAAAAGTCGCATTTTATACTTTAGGGTGTAAATTAAATTTTTCAGAAACCGCTACGATTGCAAGATCCTTTGAAGATGAAGGGTTTGATCGTGTTGATTTTTCGGAATTTGCCGATATTTATGTGATTAACACATGCTCAGTCACTGAGAATGCAGACAAGCGGTTTAAAACCATTGTAAAACAAGCACAACGCTCAAATTCGGAAGCATTTATGGTTGCAGTGGGGTGTTACGCTCAATTGCAGCCCGAAGAGTTAGCAGCCGTCAATGGCGTCGATTTGGTGCTTGGAGCCACCGAAAAATTCAAAATTACCGATTATCTAAACGAGCTTACTAAAAATGACACGGGTGCCATTCATTCGTGTGAAATTGCGGATGCCGATTTTTATGTCAGTAGTTATTCTATCGGCGATCGGACTCGAGCTTTTTTGAAAGTTCAAGATGGGTGTGATTATAAATGTACCTATTGTACCATTCCGTTGGCCCGAGGAATTTCTCGATCTGATACACTTCAGAATGTATTGGACAACGCTAAAAAAATTGCGGATCAAGGCATTAAAGAAATTGTTTTAACCGGAGTCAATATTGGCGATTATGGCAAAGGAGAATTTGGAAACAAAACCCATGAACATACGTTTTTAGACTTAGTAAAAGCATTGGATGCGGTTCAAGGTATACATCGTTTTCGAATTTCATCGATTGAACCAAATTTATTAAAAGATGAAACCATCGATTTTGTAGCGCAAAGTAATTCTTTTGTACCACATTTTCACATTCCTTTGCAGAGTGGGAGTAATGTGATGCTCAAGGCCATGCGGAGGCGTTATATGAAAGAGCTTTATAAAAATAGGGTAGAACATATTAAAAACGTTTTGCCAAATGCTTGTATTGGAGTGGATGTCATTGTTGGATTTCCAGGAGAGACAGACGAATTATTCCTACAAACCTATAATTTTTTAAATGCATTAGAAATTTCTTATCTTCATGTGTTTACGTATTCCGAACGGCCCAATACCCATGCAGCAACTCTGCCCAATGAAGTGCCAAAATCCGTACGATCGAAGCGTAGTAAAATGTTAAGAGGACTCTCGGCCAAAAAACGTCGTGCATTTTACGAAAGCCAAATAGACACGCGCCACACTGTATTATTTGAAGGGGAGAATAAGGAAGGGTATATTCACGGCTTTACAGAAAATTACGTTAAAGTAAAAACACCATGGGATCCAGCGTTGGTGAATACTTTGCGTAAGACAACGCTTACTGAAATTGATTCAGATGGATTAGTAAAAATTAAATTTGTTTCGAATTTAGTGTCAAATTAGATTCGAATTCCAACAGGAAGCATTTTTCGGTAACGGCGATTTCCTCGAATAAATTTAGCAACTGGAGGACTGGTTGGTACGACACTAATGTCTTTTTCGATGATATCCTCTAAAATTATTTTCAAAAAATCTTCAACAAACGTCTCTGTTTCTAAAACTTCAGGAATGTTTAGTTTTGTTAAGAAAATTTTTCGATCTTGTTGAGAATATTCTAGGGTTGCAAGTTCGCCACCAACTTTTAATTCGTATTGGCGTAAAAATGGATTATCTGTTAAGTTAGAAGCGTCAACCATAAAAAAAGAGTTTTTAAGTAGGTTTGTATAAATTCTATTTTGCAAATTTACAAAAAAAAATCTAACTAGTTAATAATACGCTAAGTGAATCAAAATTATAAGAAGGTACCTGTCTATTTTTTACCCGGTTTAGCTGCGAATTCTAGTATATTTAAGCATATACAGTTAGATACTAATGTTTTTGAAATGCATTTTTTAGAATGGATGATTCCATTTGATGATGAATCAATTTCAGAGTATGCCATTCGATTTTGTAAAAAAATTAATCATGAAAATGCAATTCTGGTTGGGGTCTCTTTTGGAGGGATCATTGCCCAAGAGATGAATTTAGTTTATGACTTTAAAAAAATCATCATCATTTCAAGTGTAAAAGCCCGTCATGAATTACCACTTCACCTTCAATTGGCTGGAAAAACAAAAGTATATAAATTACTACCCACCAGTCTTTTTGCTCAAAACATTGATTTGTTATCTAAATATGCCTTTGGAAAACCGATTGTTAAGCGACTAGACCTTTACAAACAATATTTATCTATTACCGATAAACGCTATTTAGATTGGGCGATTAAACAGGTCGTTTCGTGGAATCAAGAGACTAGTGATCCTAATTTGGTTCATATTCATGGCGATCAGGATATTATTTTCCCTATTGAAAACATGAAAAATTGCATTATTGTTGAAGGAGGTACCCACATTATGATCCTTAATAGATATAAATGGCTTAACGAGAATTTACCTAAATTGATGTTGAGTTGATGCTTTTTTTTGTAATTTTAACTCTTAAATCTACGTTGTTATGCACTATTTGAAAACTTTTTTATTTACGGCTGCAATCCTGTCTTTTACGGGTTTTTTAGTCCTTGCTTTCACAAGTCAACCTTCTTTCAATAATGAAACTCCGATTTTAGAAAACGATTATAATATTTATGCGCTAGATATTCCAGAAGCGCTAAATTTTTCGGGTGAATCTATGCCGCTTCAATCGCCAGACATTCGAGAACGCATCGATCGCGAATTACTAGTTAATACCTATTGGCAATCCAATGGTTTGCTTTTATTTAAGCGTTCCCATAAATATTTCCCTGTTATTGAACCAATTTTAAAATCGTACGGGATCCCAAATGATTTTAAATATTTAGCCTTAATAGAGAGCGGACTTCAAAACGTGACCTCTCCTGCGGGGGCTAAAGGATTTTGGCAAATTATGAAACCCACAGGAAAAGAATATGGTTTAGAAATTAACACCAATGTGGACGAACGTTATGATTTTGAAAAATCGACCCATGTTGCGTGTCAATACATCCTTAAAGCCAAAGAGAAATTTGGAAACTGGACCTTGGCAGCGGCAGCTTACAATGCAGGGGTCAACGGAATTTCTAAACGATTAGAAGATCAAAATGTAACTGGGTATTATGATTTATTGTTAGGAGAAGAAACCGGACGTTATCTTTTCCGAATTGTGGCGTTAAAAGAGATCTTTTCAACTCCAAAAAAGTATGGATTTAACTTTGATAAAACACATTTATATACGCTTCCAAAAACCTATGAAGTTAAAGTTGATACTGCGATTACAGATATGGTGAAGTTTGCCGAAAGTTTTGGATTAAATTACAAACAATTAAAAACCCACAACCCCTGGTTAAGAGATCCTTTTTTAAATAATAAATCGAAGAAATTATACACTTTAAAAATCCCTGAGAAAGGGTATTACTCAAAGTCGATTACGAAATAAAAAACAGAGAATGTTAGATTATTTTCATCTTCAATTTAAGATATTAAATCGAAAAATCATTGAGTTCGGACTTCCTCTTTTAGTCGTATATCCACTAATTCTAATAGTTTTTATTTCAATCTCTAATTTTCTGTTTTCAAAAACTCAATTTGCAGTGCATATATACGGATTGATAGCCTTAGTGTTTCTTTCTAAACAAAGTGAGCCTAAAAGAAATGATTTTCTAAAATTGATATTTTCTAAAAAAAATTATTTAAAACTACGTTGTATCGAAAACCTACTCTACAGCACTCCTTTTTTAGCATTTCTAATTTATAAAGGGCTATTTGATTACATGATAGTATTAATTCTTTTAACAATTTTTCTTACGTTTATTAACTTTAGTACAAACATCAACTTCACCATTCCAACGCCTTTTAGCAAAAACCCATTTGAATTTTCAGTAGGATTTAGAAAGACCTTTTACATGTTTCCAATTGCTTATGTATTAATGTGTATTTCAGTTTCAGTTGGGAATTTTAATCTAGGAGTATTTTCAATGCTGTTAGTCGGTTTGGTCTGTATGTTTTATTATTCAAAACCAGAAAATGAATGTTATGTGTGGAATTTCAACCTGTCATCAAAAGAATTTTTAATTAAAAAAACCAAATCTTGCTTAATCAATTTTACGCTTTTAAGTCTTCCGATTCTTGTCACTTTAAGTATTTTCTTTTTGAATGAAGTGGATCTTTTAATTCTTATTTATCTTACGTGCGTTGCTTATTTAATAGTAATGATTGTTGCTAAATATTCTGCGTATCCCAATGATATAAATATATCACAAGGAGTGTTGATAACGTTATGTTTTACGTTTCCTCCAATGTTAATTGTTATGATTCCTCTATTTTATTCCCAATCCATAAAAAAATTAAACAAAATTTTAGAATGATTAAAATTGAAAAATTATCGAAATTTTATGCGCGAAAGCAGGTTCTTAATGCAATCAATGTAGAGTTTAAAAAAGGAACTGTATATGGAGTTGTTGGAGAAAATGGCGCTGGGAAAACAACGCTATTCAGATGTATTTCAGGACTTGAATCGTATAAAGGAATTATATCATCAGACTTTAATAAACTCAAAGACCATTTAGGACTTTTAAGTACAGAACCCTTTTTTTTTCAAAAATTACGGGGAAAGAATACATTCAATTCCTTGCCAACGCCCGTCAAGTAAAATTATCAAATATTGAAAGTAAAAACATATTTGATTTACCGTTAAACCAGTATGCTTCAACCTATTCGACGGGAATGAAAAAGAAATTGGCTTTGACAGCGCTCCTTTTACAAGAAAATGAGGTGTTTATTCTGGATGAGCCATTTAATGGTGTAGATATACAAAGTAATTTAGTGATTGCTGAAATTATAAAGAAGCTTAAAATATTAAAGAAAACAGTTATTATTTCTTCTCATATAGTTTCGACCTTGGCAGCTACTTGTGATGAAATTTATTTAATGAAAAGCGGAAAAATAATAAAAAAAGTGAAACAGATAGATTTCGATACTCTTGAAAATGAAATGAAAGATTTCACAGTCGGAAACCGGATAGATCTACTTGGATTAAAATAAATAAGCGATTACACATCCATATGTGTTCATCGTAAATACAACGAACATACCATAGATTCTCATCGTTGTTAACGTCTCTTTCCGCCGCGTTGTTGTTGACCTCCAAAATGTTGATTTGGCATTGCTGCTTTTTTCATCTGTTGCTTCATCATTTTGATTTGTTCAGACAACATATCTCTTTTGTCGAGCTTTTGAGCTTCTTGAAGTAATTTTTGTGCTTCTTGTTTACGTCGCTTGGTAAAAGCAATTCCGGCAAGGTTTAATTTTGCCATTGCTAAATCATGGTCCATTGATAAACCAAGGCTGACCGCATTTTTAAAATATTTTTCAGCATCATTCATATTCGTTTGAGAAACCATAATCCCTTTTAAGAAATTATAATACCCTTGCTGTTTGCTCGTAAGGGCTGTTTTTGGATTTTTTATCTTGTTGAGTAAACGCTCAGTCCCTGGAAAATCTTGTTTTCGAAGTTTTAAAAACGCTAATAAAATCATTTCATTTTTGAAATATAGAAATACAAAAATTGATGCAAGGAGAATCAGCATGATGCCATTTCCGACATAGGTTTCTATAATTTGATACACAGCATACGCGACGATCGCAGTAGCAAGGAATAATTTTATATTTTTGTTGAACATAATTGAGTTATTTATTTAGCGAGTACAAAGGTAGTAAAAACAAATCAAAATTATTTTAAAATTAGGTTTGTCAAAGTAAAAACTCTTTGTATATTTGTGCCGCGCTTTAAGATAAAACTTGAGCGCATTTTTTAAAGATAATCACACGAGTAAAGTTTTAAAAATATACTATAATGAAAAGAACGTTTCAACCATCCAAGAGAAAGAGAAAAAATAAACATGGTTTTAGAGAGAGAATGGCTTCTGCTAACGGAAGAAAAGTTCTTGCTAGAAGAAGAGCCAAAGGAAGAAAAAAGATCAGTGTATCTTCTGAAACTCGTCATAAAAAATAATGATTAACAATTGTTAATATATTAAAGGTGTTGCTAATAGCAACGCCTTTTTTTATACCCAAACGTTACTTAATTTCGTATCTTATTATAATACAATCAATTACATTTAAAAATGCCAAAAAATAAAGATCTTAAATCAATTTTAATTATAGGTTCTGGACCGATCGTTATAGGACAGGCTTGCGAGTTTGATTATTCAGGAACCCAAGCACTCCGTTCTTTAAGAGAAGATGCAATCGAAACCATTTTAATTAATTCCAATCCAGCAACCATTATGACGGATCCAGCAATGGCTGATCATGTGTATTTGTTGCCTTTGACTACCAAATCAATCATCAAAATATTAAAAGAGCATCCTCAAATTGATGCTGTTTTACCAACGATGGGTGGTCAAACCGCTTTAAATCTTTGTATTGAGGCCGATGAAAAAGGGATTTGGACCGATTTTGGTGTTGAAATTATTGGCGTTGATATTGATGCGATTAACATTACAGAAGATCGGGAGAAGTTTCGCGAATTAATGCTTAAAATCGGTATTCCGATGGCGCCACAAGCCACGGCGACCTCATTCCTTAAAGGAAAAGAAATTGCCCAAGAATTTGGGTTTCCACTGGTCATTAGAGCCTCTTTTACCTTAGGAGGTGATGGTGCGGCCATTGTTCATAAAGAAGAAGACTTCGATGAATTATTAACCCGTGGTTTGGAAATTTCTCCAATCCATGAAGTGATGATTGATAAGGCTTTGTTAGGCTGGAAAGAATATGAGTTAGAATTGCTTAGAGATTCTAATAACAATGTTGTCATCATTTGTTCCATAGAAAATATGGATCCTATGGGAATTCATACTGGGGATTCAATTACAGTAGCTCCTGCCATGACTTTAAGTGACCGTACCTATCAACGGATGCGCGATATGGCCATTCACATGATGCGCAGTATTGGTGATTTTGCGGGGGGATGTAATGTGCAGTTTGCCGTTTCTCCAGATGAAAAAGAAGATATTATTGCCATCGAAATTAACCCTCGGGTGTCACGATCCTCGGCACTAGCAAGTAAAGCAACGGGCTATCCAATTGCCAAAATAGCGGCTAAATTAGCGCTAGGATATCACTTAGATGAACTAAATAATCAAATTACAAAATCGACATCGGCCTTATTTGAACCGACCTTAGATTATGTGATTGTTAAAATACCACGTTGGAATTTTGATAAATTTGAAGGTTCCGACCGAACGTTGGGATTACAAATGAAATCGGTTGGCGAAGTGATGGGCATTGGACGCTCGTTTCAAGAAGCACTTCATAAAGCCACACAATCGCTCGAAATTAAACGAAACGGTTTAGGCGCAGACGGCAAAGAAAATAAAGATTACACTCAAATTATTGATAAACTAAAATATGCGTCTTGGGATCGTGTGTTTATTATTTATGATGCCATCCAGATGGGAATTCCACTGAGTCGAATTCATGAAATCACTAAAATTGATATGTGGTTTTTAAAACAATATGAAGAATTACATTTGATAAAAAATGAAATTTCGACCTATAAAATTGAAACGATAGAAAAACCGTTATTGCTTGAAGCGAAACAAAAAGGATATGGCGATCGACAAATTGCGCACATGCTCGGCTGTTTAGAAAGTCAGGTGTATAAAAAGCGAGAAGAATTAGGCGTCAATCGCGTTTATAAATTAGTGGATACTTGTGCGGCGGAATTTGAAGCCAAGACTCCTTATTACTATTCAACGTTTGAGAGTGATATGGAAACCGCCGATGGCAACCGTTTTTCAGATAATGAAAGTGTCGTTTCCGATAAGAAAAAAGTGATTGTTTTAGGATCTGGCCCCAATCGAATTGGTCAAGGAATTGAGTTTGATTACTGTTGTGTACACGGCGTGTTAGCTGCCGCAGAATGTGGCTATGAAACCATTATGATTAACTGTAATCCTGAAACGGTTTCAACCGATTTTGATACTGCGGATAAGTTGTATTTTGAACCTGTATTTTGGGAACATATTTATGACATTATTAAACACGAAAAACCAGAAGGCGTTATTGTGCAGTTAGGTGGTCAAACGGCTTTAAAACTTGCTGAGAAATTAACCAAATATGGTGTCAAAATATTAGGAACGAGTTTTGAATCTCTCGATTTAGCCGAAGATAGAGGCTTGTTCTCAAACCTTTTGAAAGACAATAACATTCCGTATCCAGAATTTGATATTGCCACGACGGCCGATGAAGCGGCAGCGATTGCCGATGTCTTAGATTTTCCAATTTTGGTACGTCCGTCTTATGTTTTAGGAGGGCAGGGGATGAAAATTGTAATTAATAAAGAAGAGTTAGAAAAACACGTTGTAGATTTACAAAGCAGAATGCCTGGAAATCAGTTGTTACTAGATCATTATTTGGATGGGGCAATAGAAGCGGAAGCCGATGCGATTTGCGATGGCGAAAATGTGTACATCATCGGTATCATGGAACATATTGAACCTTGTGGGATTCACTCAGGTGACAGTAATGCGACCTTACCGCCTTTCAATTTAGGTAATTTAGTGATGCAACAGATTAAAGATCACACCAAAAAAATTGCGTTAGCACTTAATACGGTAGGATTAATCAATATACAATTTGCAGTCAAAGACGACATGGTGTATATTATTGAAGCCAATCCACGAGCCTCTCGAACCGTTCCCTTTATTGCCAAAGCGTATGGCGAACCCTATGTGAATTATGCAACCAAAGTGATGTTGGGTGAAAAGAAAGTTACGGATTTTGATTTTAAGCCTCATTTGGAAGGCTATGCCATCAAACAACCGGTGTTTTCGTTTAATAAATTCCCTAATGTCAATAAGCAATTGGGGCCAGAAATGAAAAGTACTGGGGAAAGTATTCTCTTTATCGACAGTTTAAAGGATGATGAATTTTATAACTTATACTCCAGACGTAAAATGTATTTGAGTAAGTAGGAATTTATTTCAACTTAGTACCAAAAAAGCCGTATTTAGCGGCTTTTTTGGCATCCAGACACTGAATATAAGTTATAGTTCAAGTTTTAAATACGTATATTTGTTTAATAGATATTTAATTTTATTAAACAATATAACCAATGAACCACAAGTACTCAAAAGCAATCGTTATGATTGCACTCTTTGCGTCTTTCAATATGAATGCGCAAACACTGACCCCAATTGCACCCACTTTAACATCACAAGATGCGAACCAACGAAATTTTAAAGAATTTTGTGGTGCCGATTCATTGCACAATGAAAAAATGAAAAATGATCCTCAATATAAAGAGCGTCATGAAAAAATGAAATTGGCGATTAAAAATGCTGCTTCCCAAAAATTTGTAGCTTCAAACGATATTCTTCAAGTCCCAGTTGTTGTTCACGTGATGCACAAAGGCGAAGCGATTGGAACAGGAACTAATATTTCAGATGAAGACGTTAAGTTAGGTATCCAATATTTAAATAATTATTGGAGAAAAAGAGCCAATACCTTAGGTTTTGGAGAAGGCGTTGATATGAAAATTGAATTCATTTTAGCCATACAAGATGATAACGGAAACACTACTGATGGGATAAATCGGGTAGATATGAGTAATAATATCCCGTATTCAACTAACGGAGTTAATCGTTCTGGAAATTCAGGTATTAGCGATGCGGACCTTAAGGCTCTTGCTATTTGGACCCAAACAAAATATTATAACGTATGGATTGTGGATGAAATTGATAATTCAAATTGTTATGTGAATTCTGGTTCTTTTATTGGTGGCTATGCCTATGGTGCAGGCGCACATGGATATGTGCTAGATGGGTCTGTCGTTTTAATTTGTTCTTATTTAAACGAATCCTCGTCTACTTTTGCGCATGAAATGGGGCACGCCCTCAATTTACCTCACACCTTTGATGGAGATGATCCAGATAATGGTTTATGTGGCGATGATGGTATTGCAGATACGCCACCTCACATTAGAACATCGAAAATAACGCCTTCTATTTATTGGGATTGCGAAACGACTACTTCAAATAATTGTGATTCAGCATTTAATCAAGTCATTAATCCAGAGACGGGGTATACTAGAAGCTCTGGAACTCACCAAGACCATATGTTCAATTATATGGATTATTCTGGCTGTTCATCCGAATTTACTGGAGGTCAAAGAGCTGTTTCTAATGCTGCCTTAACTGTTGTAAGAGCATCTTATCTTACAAGTACTGCACTGACTCCAATAGCAACAGCAGTTGTTGATTTTAGTTCCACAGCAACATTAGGATGTATAGATCAGCAAGTTTCATTTACTGATGCATCAACCAATACACCAAATAGCTACACAAATTCTGGGTATGATAACATCTCTTTTGTTTGGACTTTTGATAATGGGGCAGGCTCTACTTATACTTCATCCCAACAAAACCCTTCCATTACATTTGAGAATGCTGGATCCTATGATGTCACACTCCAAATCACAAATCTTCAAGGAACTTCAACACGCACCAAACAAAATAATGTAATTATTACTCCATCACCTTCAGCCGTTTGTACACCCACGAGCTTTAATAATAATGCTAATTTTGGTACTGGAGTCACGAGTGTCTCGTTCAATACATTGAGTAATTTAACGAATACTTTTGTACCTGCTAGTGGTTTTGTAGATTTTAGGTGTTCAAAAAATACACTAATTAATGCGAGTACGTCTTATGAGTTGCAAGTCATCTATCAATCAATTGATGATTTTTCTCAACACACAGAAGTATGGATTGATTGGGATAATAGCGGAACCTTTGAAGCTAACGAACGTGTTTTAGAAACGAATGTTGAAACAGATAATGCTGGGTCTCATACGTTCACAACCCCTGTCACACCACCAGCAAATGCAACGTTAAACACAGTATTAACCATGCGAGTGATTTCAAACATGAATAGTTCTCCTGTAGTTTGTTCTAATAATTTTGCAGGACGTGCAGATGATTATGGAGTTTATGTTTCTACCACTCTAGGTAATGAAGCCGTATCTGCGTTACAATTAAAAATCTATCCAAATCCAGTACAAGATGAATTGAAAATTACGCTTCAGAATAACGCCGTGATAAGCGCTTATGAAATTTATGACATCACTGGTAAACGAGTGATGGGTAGTACTCAAATCACTTCAAACAGAATTCAGGTTTCAGAGCTTTCTAAAGGGATGTACTTTATGAAGATAAAAGCAGGGAATTTAGAAATGGTTGCAAAGTTTATCAAAAAATAGTAAACTATAAATCAGATACATTTTATTAAAAAAGCCGCAATTTGCGGCTTTTTTTAATTTATTTTTTTTCCATTTCAAATTCAAAAACAACGGATACGGAGTCGGCAATTTTTGAGCGGACAATTTTTGGTATTTCTATATCAAAGTCAGTTGGAGCGATTTCAAAAGAACCTTTAAAAGTGAATGCGTTTTCTGAGGATATGAGTTCCACAGCTACGTTTTTAAGCGATTTAGTAACCCCATGAAAAGTAAGCGTTCCATTCATCGTATAGGTCGATTGAATCGTTTCTAAAGAAAAATTAGTTAATTCCCCTTTAAAAATCGCTTTAGGATATTCATTTGATTCCGCATAGTTTTCATTAAAATGTTCCTCCATGAGGGCATTTTTAAATCGGAACCCTTTTACGAGTGCAAGGGCTGCAAACTGACCATTGCTGGCATTAAAAATAGCCGTTACATTATCATTTGTGGCTTTTATTTCTTCAAAAGTATCCACACTTGCTTCAAAGTTAAGGACTCCCGATTTGGTGAGGTATTTTTCTTGTGAAAACCCAAGCACCGAAATGACTAAAAATAATATATATAAATGTTTCATGTTTTAACTTTAAAGTGATTCAATAAATCCTTCTGTTTGCCATTGTATAATCAAATTGATCGTAGCTTGTGGCATGCGAGAGCCTCCCAATGGCATAAAACCACCTTCACCAGATTGTCTGTTAATACGGTCGATAAGATCGGTCGCTTCAATCGCGCTTTTTACTTGACTAAAAGTAGTCAACGGAACCCCAGCGCCGTTAATTGCAGGGTTTGAGTGGCAAGCCACACAGTTGGTATCAAAAATGGATTTGATGTGCGTATCATAAGAAATGATTTCAACAGGATCAACTTGTTCGATCAGGTCCCCTTCACTAGAATTTGAACATGAAAAACTCAGAAATAATATTGATAAAAGAAGTAAAAAGGGTGTCGTTTTCATAAAAAATGATTGTTATAATTAATTCAAATTTAATTCTTTTATTTTTTAAACAGATTCTAATTCATTATAAATCTTTATTTTTGTTTAACTTGTAATTTATTATGAGAAGCAAGATTGTTTTTATTTTAATTGTAGTGTTTGGTATATTTTTTGGTTATAATTATTTGTTTCCAGATCATCGATCAATCGATCAAGAAGCGGTTCGTTTTACGATGGATGCAGAGGCAGTTTTTAGTGCGTTTATTGAAAATGCGCCGCAAGCAGAATCAAAATATCTCGATCAGACACTTGTCGTTTCTGGAATTATAAGTGCTGTTAACTCGCAAGGCTTGACAATTAATAATAAAATAGACTGTAAAATCAATACCATTGATCTTGGTTTGCAGGTAAATGATTCTATCGCAATCAAAGGCCGTTGTATTGGCTATGATGATTTATTAGAACAGATTAAACTTGATCAATGTAGTATTCATATTAACTAACAAATTAATGAAGTACCTCTTACTTATTTTTGCTTTCAACCTTTCAGTTGCCCAAACCGATGTATTTGAATGTGCTCGAAAAGGAACGGCTCAAGAAATGGACGTCTTTTATAACACCAATCCAAAACTAGTCGATTCAATTAACAAACGAGGGAGTTCGCCTTTAACCTTAGCAGCTTATTACAATAATTTAGAAGTGGTCAATTATTTAATTAATAAAGTTGACAACATTAACGGTGCTAGTAAAGACGGCACGCCCTTAATGGCCGCCGTTGTCAAAGGCTATGCCGAAGTGGCGAAAGCATTAATAGATGCAGGTGCCAATGTTAATTTGTCCGATGCAAACAATGCAACCGCCTTACATTATGCGGTGATGTTCAATAATAAAGAGATAGCCACCCTTCTAGTAGACGCAAAAGCAGATGTTAATTTAAAAAACAATGTAGGGAAGACGCCTTTAGATTTTGCAAAAATGCATAACGATGACACTCTCAATTCAATTCTAAATAAATAATTCTAAATACAAATACTATGAAAAAAATTACGTTTATACTTACCTTTTTAATGGCCTCTTACGGTTTCGCACAAAACGTTTCCACAGGCGTTGTAACACTTACTTCTGGTTTTACCGTTCAGTTTGATGTGAATGGCACCACTGAGAAAGTAACCATGACCATGGTTGGACCTAGTGACGTTTGGTTAGGAGTCGCCTTAAATACCAATTTAGGAAACTCGATGGGAACTGGTGGAGAAGATGTGATTCTCTACGATAGTACAGGACTAAAGGATCGAAATTTGACAGGAGAACAGAATGCTCCAAATGTTGATGCTTCTCAAGATTGGACAGAATCAAGCAATACCGTTACTAGTGGTGTACGTACAATCGTAGCGACGAGAGCTCTAGATACTACAGATTCTAATGATTATGTATTTACAACGACTAACGGTACAACTTTTCCGATGCTTTGGGCAAAGGGTTCGAGTCTTATTTTAAATTATCATGCTTCTAGAGGTGGAGCTGCTGCTACACTGGGGACTACCACAATTGCACTCCCAGAATTTAATGTGTATCCAAACCCAACAGTTAAAGAATTGAATGTACAGTTCCCTGCAAGCATAAAAGAAGCTAATATTTCGGTGTACAGTGTTTTAGGAACGCTTATTTTTCAATCCAATATGGGTAAATTCAATACAAAAATTAATACGTCTGAGTGGAATACGGGCGTTTATTTAATGAACATTAGTACCCCTCAATTTTCTCAAACAAAGCGAATCGTAAAGCAGTAATACGCACTTATTTTATATTCACATAAAAACCATTGGATTCTTCTAATGGTTTTTTTTTAAATTTTATCTGATGAAACAATTTCTTACTTCCATTTTCTTAATTTGTAGTTTTATTCTTTTTTCTCAAGAAGATTTATTGAGTGAAATTGATACCGATTTAGAAACTCCAGTCTATGCTTCGGCCGTATTTAAAGGCTTAAAAGTGATTAATTTTGAATCGACAAAGCTCGTCGCTAAAGGCGGATTTAATTTTATTGTGTCGCATCGATTTGGAACGGTAAAAAATGGATTTCAAAATCTTTTTGGATTGGATGAAGCAGTGACGCATTTAAATTTTGTGTACGGAATCTCGGATAATTTGAATATCAGTGCTTCCAGAAACTCGAATCAGAAAATTTATGAGTTAGCCACCAAGTTTAGATTACTGAAACAACAAGCCAGTAAAATGCCATTTACAGTGGTAGGATACACGTCTATCTTAGCCAATACAGCGCTTGATACGGACAATTTACCAAAACTAGAATTTAAACACCGCTTGAGTTATGTGGCACAACTTCTGATCTCTCGAAAAATAAATAATGAGTTATCACTCATCGTTTCTCCCACATTTTTTCATGACAATTATGTAATTGATGACTTTCAGGACAATTCGCAGTATGGCGTCGGATTTGGGGGGCGTTACAAGTTAGGAACACGATGGTCGCTAAATATGGAATATGGGGTGCATCTTAACCGTAGCGACAATTCGTTGTATACGAATCCATTTTCAATTGGGGTTGATTTAGAAACTGGCGGACATGTGTTTCAATTGCATTTCACCAATTCTCAATCTATGAATACCAATGGTGTTTTTGGAACCAGTACAGGAGACTGGGGGGACGGTGATGTCTATTTTGGGTTTAACTTAGCACGTTCGTTCTAGGCGTTAATCCTCGCCTTCGGCACGTTTTAAAATTGCTTCTGGGAGTGCTTTGTTTGCTTTAGCCCCTAATTTCTTTAGCTTTTCAACACGCGTGACCAAACTTCCTTGTCCATCGACAAGTTTATTCATGGCCGCAGAATAATCGTTCTTGGCGGCGTCAATTTTCTTGCCAACCCCTGTTAAATCGGTGATCAGGCCTTCAAATTTATCATATAAACCACCCGCTTGGCGTGCAATTTCAATGGCGTTTTTCTGTTGTTTTTCGTTTTTCCACAGACTGTCCACGGTTCGAAGAGTGGCTAAGAGGGTAGAGGGTGTCACAATCACAATATTACTTTCAAAGGCTTTACTGTACAGGTTAGTGTCATGGTTTGAAGCAATGGCAAAAGCCGGCTCTACAGGGATAAACATCAACACAAAATCGGGCGATTCTATATCATATAAATCGTGGTAATTTTTTCCAGACAATTGATCCACGTGTTTTTTAATAGAATTGATATGGGCTTTCAAATGTTTTTCTTGATCTTCAGAATCCGCATTGACATAGCGCTCATAATCTGTTAACGACACTTTTGAATCAATCACCATCTTTTTCCCGTCAGGTAAATGCAATACCACATCGGGGAGGACACGACTGCCGTCTGGGAGTGTAAAACTTTGTTGCACAAAATATTCGCGATCTTTTACTAAGTTTGATTTTTCAAGCACGCGTTCCAGAACCAATTCGCCCCAATTCCCTTGCATTTTACTATCGCCTTTCAACGCTTTGGTCAGGTTGTTGGCTTCCTTACTCATTACTTGATTCAAGTCTTTTAAGCCAGTTAATTGCTCTTTGAGAGCTGAGTGCATAATGATACTTTCTTTTTGTCTTGCTTCCACTTTTTGTTCAAATCCTTGAATTTTTTCCTGTAAGGGGTTTAAAATCTGTTTCAGATTTTCTTTATTTTGAATGGTAAATTTTTCAGATTTTTCTTCCAGAATTTTAGACGCTAAGATTTCAAAATCTTTCCTGAGTTGCTCTTGACGTTCTTCGAGCTCCGTTTCGCGTTTCAAATGATCTTCTTGCAGTGTATCAAAAGCAGCAGTTTTCTGAACCAACTGTATGTTTATAGCATCTTTTTCTGATCGAAAGTCATCCCGTTCAGATTCAATATTTAAAATATTATTTTTTAAATCAGTCACCGTTTTATTTAACTGATTTTGACGTTCTTCGAGGGTACTTCGGTCGCTTTTACTTTTCAATTTTGAAATTGTAAACCCTAAATATCCGCCGATCAGGCCACTAATTATTACAGAGACAATGAGAATTAAACTTTCGGTCATTATAGAATTTTCTTTGCTATAAAAGTATGAAAATCCTACAGTTTTATAGAACTAAAACCTTAAAAAATAAATGAAATACGTGTGCTATGAAAGTTTAGCTTAATTGTAAATACCGCTTTTGAACAAAATTAAACCCATAAACCATAAGACCGGCATAGAAAAAGTCACCTAAAAGTGAATTTCTAAAAAATGGAATTGCGAGGGTATAACATTCAACAAGACCCACCCAGGATTTAGGATAGCTAATAAGCCATACACCAAAATTAGTGATCACGAAAAAACTAAGACTACTTAGTAGAATTGCAAATACACTTGGTTTTTTGGATTGAGTTCCAATAAAGCTTACGAATAAAAAGGCGGCATATACAACAATTGAAATACTATGGAATCCTAAAAACAGATCGGATAAGACCATAATAAACAAGGGCGCTACATACGCTAATGTTTTGTTTGAAAAATAAAGACCTCCAAAAAGAGCGATGGATGTGACGGGTGTAAAATTTGGAAGGTGGGGAACAAGTCTAAATAAAACCGCGATAAGCATGAATGCGATAATAATAAGTTGTTTTTTAGATAAGTAGGAATTTGACATTGAAAATATTTTATTCAAAAATAATATTATTTCGATTAATACCCACAATTCTATCAAAAAAATTTACATTTGCCCCGAATTTTGGTTTGAATAATGATTTTTTTATTCAATTAAAAGGGAATCTGGTTAAATTCCAGAGCTGTTCCCGCAACTGTATTCTTAGTTTTGCTTTGCAAAATGCTTTAGATTTTTTCTTTGTCACTGGTGAAAACTGGGAAGGCCTATCTAAAGACGAAAGCCAGGAGACCTGCCTTATTCAAAATATAATGTTAAACTTTCGGGATAGAAGTTTTCATACAATTTTGTATGCCCTAGTATCTCGATTAATTAAATTTAAATGACTAATAAATCCTATGTATTAATCGCACTATGTCTATGTGCCCAAATTCAAATTATTGCCCAATCTGTTTCTGAAGAATCTCTTGATGAAGTGGTTATAACGGATTCTCGTTTTAAACTAAAGCGTGAAAACTCTGGTAAAACGGTGATAAAAATCTCAGAACAAGAGATTGAAAACAACCAAGGAAGAACGATTTCAGAATTGATAAATACCAAAAGTGGTATTGAAATTAATGGAAGTCGAAGCAATGCGGGTCAAAATTTGGGTGTCTATGTTCGAGGTGGGCGCAACCGTCAAGTTTTGGTGTTGATTGACGGCGTTCAAGTTAGTGATCCATCAGAGCTTTCAGGTGGATATGATTTCAGATTGCTAAATTTGAGTCAAATTGAATCTATCGAAATTATTAAAGGGGCAGCAAGTACCTTATATGGAAGTGGAGCAGCAGCAGCAGTGATTAACATTTCAACCAAGTCTGCCAATTCAAAAAAGATGAGTGCCGTTTTTTCATCCAGTGTCGGAACGAATCAATCAGCATCTGATCAAAATTATAATGTGGCAGATTTTAATAATAGTGTCGCTTTTAGTGGTACACTAAATAAGTTTACTTACAGAACGGCTTTTAGCAATCAATTTTCTGATGGCTTATCGGCCGTCATTTCCGATGCGAATGAGAAAGATGCATACTCGAAATATGGTTTAGACACCAATTTTGGTTACACGTTCAATCCTGCTTTTTCTCTAAATGTGTATGGAAATTATACGGACTCAAAATCAAATATTGATGGCTATGATGCGAGTTTTAGTTTAGCAGATACTTCGGACGAATTTAATAGTAAACAGTCACGTATTGGCGCATCCTCAACTTTTAAATACAACAAAGGAAGTGTAAATTTGAATGCTGCTTTTAGCGAATACGACCGAGTATTTGTTTCTAGTTTCCCATCGACTTTCAAGTCCAAAAACCTTGTATTTGATCTTTATAATAAATATGTATTTGATAAAACGTTTTATACGATTATCGGAATCAATAGAATTGAAAATAATGCAGCCTTTACGAATAACGTCACATTTAATATTTTAGATCCGTATGCAAATTTTGTATATGTTTCAGATTTTGGTTTAACTATGAATGCGGGTGCTCGTTTAAATAATCATTCCGAATATGGCTCTCATTTTGTATATAATTTAAATCCATCCTTTGCGATTAAATCGACTACCAATGGATATACCAAAATTTTTGGATCCTATAGCACGTCTTTTATTGCCCCTACTTTATCTTTTTTATATGGAGATTTTGGAGCGAATCTTAACTTAGACCCGGAACAAAATACAACTATTGAAGCTGGAGTAGAATTGAAGTTAACTACTGACTTTAGAGTTTCTGGTTTGTTTTTTAATAGAGAGGAAAAAAATACGGTTTTATGGATTGATGGCGGTTATTTAAATGCTTCAGATTTATTACATGCAAAAGGGGTGGAGCTTGAGATTGAAGCCACTTTATTCAAAAAACTTTCGGTTCAAGCCAACTACACATTTGTGGAGTATAAGGAAGCCTTCGCTCGTAGAATTCCTAAACACAAGGCTAATTTACAGCTAAGCTATAACATGTCAAAAGCCACATTTGCGTCGTTGTCTTACCAATATACACATCAAAGATTTGAAAATAGTTTCGTCCCTCTTTTAGATCGTTTTAGTTTATTTAATTTATATGTAAGTCATACAGCTCTAAACAATACAGTGACGTTTTTTGGTGGCATCGATAATATTCTAAATGAAGATTATGAAGATGTTCCAGGCTATACAACCAAAGGAAGAAATGTTCGATTAGGATTGAAAATTACACTTTAGTAAAGGAAACTAGTCAATGTACATTTCTTCAGAATGCGCTATGAATGAATCAGAGTCTGAAATAGGTTTAATTAGATTTGGTTCATTTATAGACCTTCTTCCAGAGCCTAGGATTTCACTGATCGCAGCGGCCAATAAGGGTTCTGAAATGTCCCCTAGAACACCATAATTTGAAATGCCTTCTGCAATTTCTATTTGTGGAATGAGCCCCGCTGGTGGTACGGCCTCATTATTTTTATTAACAGTAATAGCGACCAAAGGTTGCATTGCGTAAGAGTGGGAAGGGTTAACGTCTTTTTTCTGAAACGTTGGAGAATCATAAATTGTGACGGATGCTTGTGATTTCCCAACTGTTTTTGTTCCAATTTGAATGACTTCAATATAGGACCTCAAACTATTAATAATCATTTCACTTGCAGATGCAGAACGATCGGAGGTTAGCACATAAAGTGTGGTTAATCCCAAACTGTTTATGGCCGCCTCATTTTTAGATAATATGTTGGTAAAATCATAGGTAGAATTGTTACTTTCTAGATCGGAGTTGTATTGAAGTATTGCAAAAACTTCATTATCAATCCCTGTTATCATACTGCCTAATTCGGTTGCTGTGTTCACACTTCCTCCAGGGTTATATCTCAAATCCAAAATTAGGTATTGAACATTTTGAGCCTTAAACGCTCCAAAAACGTCATTAAGTTGGGAATCGTAATCAGATACAAATCCATTATACATTAAATATCCAATCGTTTTATCTTGTAATGTTATGAGCTGATTTTTGAAAATCGGGTTTTCATTATAGACAGTTTTGGTGAGCATGACCGTTTCATCTGTGCTAATAATTTGATCATCAGTAGTAATGGTTGTTCCATTGTCTTCATAAGTCGCCAACCCAATACTGTAGGTGTCGTTACTTAACAGGGCACCAAGGTTTGACTCGGTCATCGATTGTCCATCAATACTAGTGAAGATTTGCCCTCTTTCCAGAACTGTTTGACTGGCATTACTGTTGGGGTGTATCAAGCGCACAATACCAAGAACCTCACTAGAACTCCCAGGAATATAGTAAAAATTAAATTCGGCACCACTTGTTTTTGAGATGCCACTAAATTGTTGTTCGAGAGCAATATAGTCATCGGTAATCCAACTAAATCGATCCACTGAATCTGGTTTAAAAATTAAATTTTCAAATAAACTTTCAGGATTTTCAGAAGCGTTCAAGTAATTTTGATAGTCACCATCCGATCCAAATCGATCGTTAGCTAAATCATCAACATCATCTTTATAGAGATACGCAAAATTGAGACCTTTCCAAACAAAATCTTTGATGTCGATACTGCTTATAGGATTATCATCAGTATCTTCAAAACAACTAAAAGATGTAGAAGTGATGAATAATAGAAGAACGAATTTAATAACTGATTTCATTTGATGTAGATTTATAGTTTAAAATGAACTAATTTTAATAGCTTTGAGTCTTAAAGGACTAATTTAAACTAATTATGACGAAACAAAAATTATTTTGAAAGCTTGTAACAAATCTATAAATTAATCGTCTTTAAAGTATAACCACCCAATCTATTATGAACGAGATAGAATATTTGAAAATAATTACGCCTTTTAAGGATAAGATTTTTCGGATTGCGAGACGATTATTAGTATCTGTTGAAGAAGCAGAGGATGCCACACAAGAAGTTCTTTTGAAATTATGGAATCATCGTCAAAAATTTAAGGACTATAAGAGTCCGGAAGCATTTGCAATGACGATGACAAAAAACTGGTGCTTTGATCGATTAAAATCTAAACAAGCACAAAATTTAAAAATAGTACACAACAATTATGAAGACCATTCGCAATCATTACAAAAATCAATTGAGATTAATGACAGTCTTCGCTGGGTAGAAAAACATATGGAAGCTTTACCCGCAAAACAAAAATTAATATTACAACTCAGAGATATTGAAAACTATGAGTTTAATGAAATCGCTAAAATACTGGATATGAGTGAAGCTACTATTCGAGTTTCCCTGTCTAGAGCAAGAAAAACAATACGAGAAAAATTAACACAGACCCATAATTATGGAATTAAAAAACATTGAACGTCTTTTAGAAAAGTACGAACAAGGAGATACAACTTTACAAGAAGAAGCACAGTTAAAACACTATTTTTTAACAGAAACTGTAGCAACTCACTTGGAAGCTTACCGCTCACTGTTTGCTTATTTTTCATCCGAAAAACAACTTTCCTATCAAAGACCTTTAGCAGTGACTCGCAGCAAACCAAACAAATACCGCTGGCTCGCAGCAGCTGCAGTAGTCACAATTATGTTTAGTGCTCTTATGACACTCACATCGAGAGATGAATTTATCAAGCTATCTAATGAAGAACAATTTGCTTATAATGAAACTCTCAAAGCCTTTGATCTAATTTCGAATCAAATGAACAAAGGCGCGGCACCATTAAGTGCTCTAAACATGATCTCAACTTCTTTTGAACAAGGCAAACAAAACGTTGTCTATCTGGAAGAATTTAATAACTCAACCAATAAAATATTTAACATTAAATAATTAAATCTAAAATTTTAAAAAAATGAAAAAATTTGCAATAATTCTTAGTTTGCTTTTAGCACCCACACTAATGCTAGCTCAAAGCCTATTTGAAAAATATGAAGATAAAGACGACGTAACGTCTGTGGTCGTAAACCAAAAGATGTTTAAAATGTTGTCTAATATTGATATTCAAACCAATGATCCTGACTCAGATGATTTTATCAACCAGGTAAAAATGTTGAAAAATCTGACTGTTTACACAACGGATAATATCGATGTTTCGAATTCCATGGGAAAAGATGTTGAAAAATACATTAAAAATTCTAATCTAGAGGAATTGATGCGAATCAAAGACGGAGATCAAACCGTTAACTTCTTTATTTTAGAAGGTAAAGACGAAAACCATGTGAAAGAACTGCTAATGTTTGTGAATGGTTTAGGAGATTTCACCAAAAACGAAAACATTTCTATTAACGGGAAACAACGCGTCATCGAAACCGTTCTTTTATCACTCACAGGCGATATTGATTTGCGTCAAGTTTCAAAACTTACCAGTCAGTTAAATGTCCCAGGAGGAGAGCAACTCAAAAAAGCAACTAAAAAATAAATGAGAGCTCTTATTAAATATTCAACAATTTTTGGAGTTCTTTCTATTTGTTTAGCCTGTACTCCTAAATTATCTTTACAATCGTATTTTGTAGACCATCAAGAAACCGCTGGTTTTATGGCGGTAGATATTCCGATGTCCTTTCTAAACCCGGACCAAATAGAGCTTACAGACGATCAGAATGAGGCGGTTGAGACTATTGACAAACTCAATATGTTGGCCTATAGTTTGAAAGACGGTTCTGAAGATGAATTTACATCCGAATTAGCAAAAATTAAAACCATTTTGAAGGCAGAGGTTTACAACGATCTCATGCGAGTTGGAAATACATCCGATGGAAAAGTTCAAGTCTTATATATTGGAGACGATTCAGAAATCGATGAATTAATTATTTTCGGAGTTTCTCCCGAATATGGTTTTGCGATTGTCAGAGTGCTCGGAAATGATATGGAGCTTTCAAAAATCATGAAACTTCGAAATGTCGTGGATCAGTTTGATACAAAAAACGCGAATGTTGAAGACTTTATGAAGTTTTTACTCTGATAAAATACCCATTCAACCAAAAAAAGCCACGTAAAACGTGGCTTTTTTTGGTTTTGAATAAACCTATATCCCTGTATAATTAGAAGGGGTGATCGCTTTTAATTCTGTTTTAATAGTGTCACTAACTTCTAAGGTATCAATAAAATTTGAGATAGAGTTTTGAGTAATTGCTTCGTTGGTTCGCGTCAATCCTTTGAGTGCTTCATACGGATTGGAAAACCCTTCACGTCTTAAGATTGTTTGAATGGCTTCGGCAACAACGGCCCAATTTTTTTCTAAATCTTCCGCAATTTTAGCAGGATTTAAAAGGAGTTTATGCAGCCCTTTTAAAGTCGATTTAAAAGCAATCATAGTATGTGCAAACGGCACGCCTACGTTTCTTAAAACAGTACTATCTGTTAAATCGCGTTGCAATCTTGAAACAGGGAGTTTGGCCGATAAATGTTCGAAAATGGCATTCGCAATTCCTAAATTTCCTTCGCTATTTTCAAAATCAATCGGATTGACTTTATGTGGCATAGCCGAACTGCCCACTTCCCCTTCTTTAATTTTTTGTTTGAAATAATCCATAGACACATAGGTCCAAAAATCACGATCCAAATCGATGATGATGGTATTGATCCGTTTTAAGGCATCAAACAGCGCAGCCATATGGTCATAGTGCTCAATTTGAGTGGTCGGAAACGAGTGGTGGAGTCCCAGTTTATCTTTTAAGAAGTTAGAAGCAAAGGATTGCCAATCGATTTCTGGATACGCCACTTTGTGTGCGTTGAAATTTCCGGTTGCACCTCCAAATTTTGCGGCATTTGGAATTGAACTTAACGAATCAAATTGCGCTTCTAAACGGGTTACAAACACTTGAATTTCTTTTCCTAAACGCGTAGGAGAGGCGGGTTGTCCGTGCGTACGCGCTAGTAATGGAATGGTCGCCCATTCGTTTACTAATCCCTTTAAGCAATCGACGAGCGTCTTGTATTCTGGAATATACACATCCGTAATCGCTTCTTTGATGCTTAACGGAATCGCTGTATTATTAATATCTTGAGACGTTAAACCAAAATGAATAAATTCTTTGTACTGAGAAATCTGAAGGGCATCAAATTTGTCTTTAATAAAATATTCAACGGCTTTTACATCATGGTTTGTAATGCTTTCAATGTCCTTAATTGCTTGTGCATCTTTGCTTGAAAAAGCAGTGTAAATGGCTCTCAAATCCTTAAAAAGTGCGGGATTGAAATCTTTTAATTGAGGCAAAGGAATTTCACAAAGTGCGATGAAATATTCAATTTCAACTAAAACACGGTATTTGATGAGTGATTCCTCAGAAAAAAAATCGGCTAATGCAGCAGTTTTTGATCTGTAGCGACCGTCGATTGGAGAAATTGCATTGAGCATAGATAGAGACATAGTTGCTGTATTTTTTTGAAGCTACAAAGATAGGGATTTTCAATCGAAGTAATAGAGCTTGCTTTTAAGTTTTTGAGTGTTTTTAAGAGATAAACATTTTACAAACGATTCATTGGAATTTAAGTTGCTTTAGAATTTTTCTAGCACGTGCTTTGTATGCTGGGCTTCCGTTTGTATACCCCTGTTCTAATATGATTTGTAATTCGGGATGAATCCAAGTAAATTGAAACCCCAACCAATATAAACTCTGCATCGCATAGGCTTTTGCTGCGATTTTATGATCTCCGATTAGATAGTCAAAATTCACGGCTATAATACGTTCCAAGTGGACTGGTTTTATGAGTTTCTTTATAGGGATGATTTTCTTATCTACATGATTTTCTACGAGGTACCCACATATTTTTGCAACTGGTCGCACGGCAGAATCTAAATGTACGTTTTCTATTTGCGCTGTAAAACCATCGATATAAGGGAGTAGAATTAATGGTTTTTTTTTGGTAATAAATTCCAATACCCAAGCGGCTCGACATGATATCTTTGAATCGACTTCAAATAGAACTTTTAAAAGAACAGGCATTAAATTTTTATTTTCAAGAACCATTTGGGCATATTTCGCCCGATTCTCTCGACTGAGATTCACATATGAAAGTTCATTTAAAAAGTTTTCGTAAGTCATAATTTAATTCTTAGGGGTATTGGATTTGACTTCGCTCTAAAAATAATAAATATCTATTAGTTGTTGAAAATTTTAAACCATTATTTATCGCTCTAAATTTCGAATCTTTAAATAAATAAAATTTTATACACTTCATAGATACACCACAAAGTTGACTGCGTTTTATCGTCTTAGAATAACGCTATTTAAACTAAATTTCAATAACTTTATAACTTAATTAAAACGTAGAATGACCCTTAAGAAAAAAATGATTCTTGGACTTGTGATTACTCTTGTAATTGCTCAATTTTTTCAACCCGAAAAAAATCAAAGTAACTTCGTATCCATTGCTCTCTTTTTAGAAGAAACACAGGCTCCTAAAGAAGTGAAGCAGATTTTAAAGCAAGCCTGTTTTGATTGCCATAGCAGCGCTACAAACTATCCTTGGTACAATTCAATCACGCCTGTGAATTACTGGTTAAACAGCCACATAAAAGAAGGTCAAAAACATTTTAATGTTTCTAAATGGGCTAGTTATTCAACCAAGAAGAAAGATCATAAACTCGAAGAATTAATTGAGGAACTTGAAGAAGGAGATATGCCGTTGGCTTCTTATACTTGGACACATTCCGAAGCGCAATTGACAGAAGCTCAAGTGCAAATTCTTGTGGATTGGGCAAACGGATTAAGATCCGAATATTCTCACACTTCCGACTAATTTAAAGCCTTATGCAATCCACCTTATTAGTGATCGGTTTTGTATATCCCGAGCCAAATTCATCGGCTGCGGGTTCTAGGATGTTACAATTGATTGCTGCTTTTCAAGCTCAAAATTACAACGTTGTTTTTGCGACTAGCTGTAAAAAATCGGATAATGCGTTTGATTTAGAATCGATTGGAGTTGGCGTGGTTCAAATTAAACTCAACCATTCTAGTTTTGATGTGTTTATAAAAGAATTGAATCCAACTGCCGTTCTGTTTGATCGTTTTATGTCCGAAGAACAATTCGGATGGCGTGTTGCTGAACACTGTCCAAATGCTCTAAGAATTTTGGATACCGAAGATTTACATTTTCTTCGTAAAGCACGCCAAAAGGCACTCAACACAAATCAACCCCTCGAAAATGTGCTTTTTTCTAATGATAGTACCAAACGCGAAATAGCGAGTATATATCGAAGTGATGTGTCTTTGATTATTTCTGAGTATGAGTTTGAATTGTTAACCCATTCCTTTAAAATAGATCCTGCGATTTTGTTGTATCTCCCTTTCATGTTAGATTCTAATGCCTGCGAACCGCAGTTGGATTGTAACCCTTTTTCGGAACGAAGTGATTTTATTTCTATTGGGAATTTTTTACATGCCCCAAATTTAGAGGCCGTTCGTTATATGAAAAAAGAATTATGGGTCCAGATTCATAAAGCACTTCCTGAAGCAAAGCTTCATATTTATGGTGCGTATGATACACCCAATGTCAAAGCGCTACACAATGAAAAAGACGGATTTTTAGTCCATGGATTTGTTGAAGATGGGTATGAGGTTTTGAATAGCGCTAAAGTTTTATTGGCACCACTTCGGTTTGGTGCGGGACTCAAAGGAAAATTAATTCAAGCCATGCAAACGGGGACGCCTTGCGCAATGTCATCCATTGCCGCAGAAGGCATGTTTGGAACCTTGCCGCCAAACGGCATTTTGGAAGATGACCCTAAATTATTTGTCAAAAAAGCCATTGAATTGTATCTAAATCAATCGCAATGGGAGGCGTTTCAAAATCAAGGTTTTTCAATTTTAATAAATCGATTTGAGAAACACCACCACCAGACGGCGCTTCACAGCCGGATTGAATCGCTCACCAAAAACCTTCCGCAACATCGCACTCAAAACTTCATCGGTCAGATGCTCAATCACCATTTAATGCAAAGCACCAAATACATGGCACGCTGGATTGAGGCTAAAAATAGAACGATCGATTAACTTTTTTCAATTTTATAGGATCTAAAATAGAAATATATATTCATCAATGCCGTCGTCATTATTATTTGTAAATTTGCAGTAAGTTCCGAGGATGTTAGAATTAGTTTCATCCAGTGGGATGATTAATTATGAATACATGTATCAGTCATAAAACAATACATAAAACCAAATGAAAACAGTTGTTGTTGGTCTCTCAGGAGGCGTAGATTCTAGTGTTGCAGCCCATTTATTAAAAGAACAGGGCTACAATGTGATTGGTTTGTTTATGAAAAATTGGCATGATGATTCGGTTACGATTTCTAATGAATGTCCTTGGTTAGATGATAGTAATGATGCGATGCTCGTGGCTGAAAAACTAAACATTCCATTTCAGTCGGTCGATTTAAGCGAAGAATACAAAGAAAAGATTGTCGATTATATGTTTAAGGAGTATAAGAATGGGCGAACGCCTAATCCTGATATTCTTTGTAACCGAGAAATTAAATTTGATGTGTTTCTTAAAATCGCCCTTTCACTAGGGGCTGATTATGTGGCAACAGGTCATTATTGTCGAAAAGGCACCGTTAAAAACTCCACGGATCCAACGCTTTATAAGTTGCTTTCTGGAGCGGATACGAATAAAGATCAATCTTATTTTTTGTGTCAATTATCACAAGAGCAACTATCAAAAACTTTATTTCCTATCGGGGAATTATCCAAACCCGAAGTGAGAGCCATTGCAACCAAATTAAATTTAGTAACGGCCGATAAAAAGGATTCTCAAGGCTTATGTTTTATTGGGAAAGTCCGATTGCCTGATTTTTTACAACAACAATTGCAACCCAAACAAGGTCAAATCATAGAAATTCCGGATAGTTTTCAAGCTTATAAAACCACCGCACCAACGTTTGAGTCCAAACAGGAAGAGTTGGTTTTTAGAGCCCGAAAATTTAAATATTTAACTTCCGATGGTAAACAAGTCGGCACCCATCAAGGGGCACATTATTTCACCAAAGGGCAGCGTAAAGGCTTGGCAGTAGGAGGCACTGTGGAGCCACTTTTTGTAATTGATACGGATGTCATTGATAATATTATTTACACAGGTCAAGGAAAAAACCATCCTGGACTCTACCGTTCTGTGTTGTTGGTACAGCCCTCTGAAGTGCATTGGGTACGTCCCGATTTAGCGATCGAACTAGGGCAGTCGCTTCAAGTGATGGCCCGTATTCGCTACCGTCAACAATTGGAAACAGCTTGTTTATATGCCACAACCGATGGGTTGTATGTTGCTTTTGAGTCGCCACAATCGGCTATTACAGAAGGTCAATTTGTGGCTTGGTATTTAGAGGATGAGTTAGTTGGTTCGGGAGTAATTTCTTAGCTTGCTAAAAACAAACATACGCACATATGAGAACGCTACTATTTTTAGGTATTTTTATAAGCTGTCAATTTACTGTATTTGCTCAGCAAGATGCATGGATTTATTTTACGGATAAACCAAATGCAAGTACATTGCTTTTAGATCCAATTAATATATTAACGCAAGCTGCAATTGATCGTAAAACCAACCATGGTGTGACAATTGATGAAAGAGATGTTCCTGTGCATGAGCCTTATATAACACAAATCAAAGCGGCTACAGGAATTACATATTTAGCCAAATCAAAATGGTTTAATGCGGTGCATTTAAGAGGTTCAGAAATTGATATCAATAACTTAATGACCTACAACTTTGTGGCAGAAATTATTTTTGCAAATTCTAATTTAAATGCGCGAATAGGATCGGTTCAAGATAAATTAGAAGTCGAATCTAGTTTTACTGATTTCACCTATGGAACCACTCAAAATCAAGTAGAAATGCTTACTATCGAGGCTTTACATGTTGCCGATTTCACAGGAGAAGGAGTCAAAGTTGCAGTTATTGATGCCGGATTCCCCAATGTGAATACGATGTCTGGATTTGAACGTTTACGGACTGCGGGAAATTTGATGGGCGGTTATGATTTCGTAGATAGAACCACGGATATTTATAGCTCAACGGATAGCCAACATGGCACAAATGTATTGAGTACGATGGCCGGATTTGTAGAAGATCAATTTGTGGGGACTGCTCCAGATGCCACCTATTACCTTTTTAGAACAGAAGATGTATCTTCCGAAAATCCAGTGGAAGAAAGTTATTGGTTGGAGGCTGTAGAACGTGCAGATAGTTTAGGAATACATGTGATCAATACATCTTTGGGGTATAAAGATTTCGATAATTCTAGTTATAATTATACAAGTCAACAATTAAATGGTACTACGGCTTATAGTTCTAAAGGTGCTAATATTGCTTTCGAAAAAGGCTTAATTTTAATTAACTCGGCAGGGAATTCAGGCGTGAATGGAATCATTGCACCTGCGGATGCTGCAGGCGTTTTAACAATTGCTGCTGTAGATGGCAACGAAACGTATGCTTCTTTTAGTTCTCAAGGAAGTGCCTTCCAGCTCACTCATAAACCCGATGTAGCCGCTCGTGGATCGGGAAGCTTTATTATTCGAAAAGATGATCAAATTGCTCAGGCGAATGGCACGTCTTTCAGTTCTCCTATTTTAGCGGGAGGCGTTACTTCTTTAGTTCAGGCGTTACCAAACGCCACTAATACTCAAATGATGGCTTATATCCGTGAATCTGCCTCTCAATATATGAACCCCGATTATTTTATTGGCTATGGGATTCCTAATTTTCAATTCGCTTTAACATTAGGACATAAAGAACAATCTTTCAAAAAAAATGGTTTTGTAGTTTTTCCCAATCCAGTAGTATCAAATTTAAGCGTAAAATTTCCGCATTCGATGGATGCTGTATTTGTATCGTTTCATAATCTCCTAGGACACTTAATTTATAAAACTCAAGTTCAAAATATGCAACCAATAGATGTTGAAGCGCTTTCTAAGGGACTTTATTTTTTAACAATTCAATCGGAAAACCAAAAACCGATTACTTTTAAGATCCTAAAAAATTAGATGAAAAACGCCATCACGACACTTTTTAATATCCAATACCCGATTATTCAGGCAGGTATGGTATGGAACAGTGGGTGGAAATTAGCCTCGGCATCGAGCAATGCTGGAATTCTCGGTCTTATTGGTGCCGGGTCCATGTACCCCGATGTTTTAAGGACACACATTCAAAAGTGTAAAAAGGCCACCGACAACCCTTTTGGAGTGAATGTTCCGATGCTTTACCCGAACATTGAGGAGGTGATGCAAATTATTGTCGATGAAGGCGTTACAATTGTATTCACTTCTGCAGGAAATCCAAAGACGTGGACGCCTTGGTTGAAGGAACGAGGAATTACGGTGGTGCATGTGGTGAGCAGCGTAAAATTCGCCTTAAAAGCCCAACAGGCGGGAGTGGATGCGATTGTAGCGGAAGGCTTTGAAGCGGGTGGTCATAATGGCCGAGATGAAACGACCACACTAACGCTGATACCAATGGTACGTGCTCAAGTTAACATTCCGTTAATTGCTGCTGGTGGAATCGCAACCGGTAATGGAATGATGGCAGCCATGGCTTTAGGTGCCGATGGCGTTCAGATTGGTAGCCGTTTTGTAACAAGCATAGAATCGTCTGCACATGCCGCTTTTAAAAATGCGGTCCTATTAGCAAAAGAAGGCGATACCCAATTAACTCTCAAAGAATTAACGCCTGTTCGTCTTTTGAAAAATAAATTTTATCAAGACCTTCAATTGTTATACAATAGCACCCCCACAACAGAGGACTTAAAAACTTTTTTAGGCAAAGGCCGCGCCAAACGCGGGATGTTTGAAGGAGATTTGGAAAAAGGCGAATTAGAAATTGGTCAAATTGCGGGACTTATTAATGAAATTTCATCAGTTTCCGACATTGTAGACGCCATCATATCAGAATTTAATGCGTGTAAAATACGTTTATCATCACTCAATTTAAACAACCAAAATGACGAATAGAACGAATCAATTACAAGCGTTTGATCGTTTGTTGACCATTATGGATGAACTGCGTGAGCAGTGTCCATGGGATCAAAAACAAACCATGGAATCCCTTCGTCCGTTGACTATTGAAGAAACCTACGAATTAGGCGATGCTATTTTGGATCAAGATTTACAAGAAGTAAAAAATGAACTCGGGGATCTTTTGCTGCATATTGTTTTTTATGCTAAAATAGGAAGTGAAACCAAGGATTTTGATATTTCGGATGTGATAAACAGTATTTGTGAAAAACTCATTCATAGACATCCACATATTTATAGTGATGTAGTGGTCAAGGATGAAACTGAAGTCAAACAAAATTGGGAAAATCTAAAGTTGAAAGAAGGCAAAACAAGCGTGCTTCAGGGCGTTCCTAAAAGTTTACCAGCATTGGTCAAAGCAAGTCGAATACAAGAAAAAGTAGCGGGTGTTGGATTTGATTGGGAGCATCCAAATCAAGTTTGGGAAAAAGTAGAAGAGGAGCTAGCCGAGTTTAAAGTGGAAGTCGAAAACAAAGACCATGTGGCGATGGAAGATGAATTTGGAGATGTTTTATTTTCATTAATAAATTATGCACGTTTTCTAGATATTAACCCTGAAAATGCTCTAGAGCGCACCAATAAAAAATTCATTAAACGCTTTCAGTATTTAGAACGTAAAGCCAAATCTCTGCAAAAGTCACTTTCAGAAATGACGCTTGCAGAGATGGATGTGTATTGGGAAGAAGCTAAAAAATTATAAGATTTTACTGTATTAGTTTCTTAATTTTAGAATATTTAGCGTTCCAAGTTTGTAGGGCTGCTTTGTGTTTATCAATGTTTTTGTGAACCTCTTTTACGAGTGGATTGTCATCTTTAACATTTGAGAAAAATTGCAAGTTATTTTCAAGTTGATTGATTTCACTTTTAATTTCATCCATTTTTTTTCTGATAAAGATCACTTCGTTATTAAACAAACGTGGATCTTGGGCCAATGTTTCTAATTTGAGACTGTATTTTAATGCCTCTAACGCCTCTTTATCCAATCCTAATTTAGAATAAAAGCCATCGAGAGTTTTAAAGAATTTCCCATCAATAAAACGCTTACTTTGAACGACAGGTCCTAATTTTTTCCAATCCGTCGAAAATTGGGTCAACGCGGCTAAATTTGCATCTTTATCGTCACTTAATTCAAATGCTTTAAGTGATTCTAGCAGGGTGTTTTTTTGTTCAAAGGCAGCAACTTCATCTTCAGATCCATTGTTTTTTTGTTCGTGGTAACGATCAAAAAATGCATTACACGCGCCTCTAAAACGTTTCCACAACTTATCGCTGTCTTTTCTTGGGATATGTCCTATGGTTTTCCACTTGTTTTGAATGTTTTTCATCAAAGCCAAGGTCGTTTCTTGATCCTCGTTATCTTTATTTTGCTCAGCTATTTCTACCAATTCTAATTTCTTTCGGAAGTTTTCTGATTGATCTTTCTTTAAACTCTTATAATAGTTATTCTTGTTTTTATTAAATGTTCTAACGGCATCTTTAAAACTAGACCATGTTTTCTCATTTAACTTTGAGGGCACTTTTCCTGCTTTAAAAAAGGCATCTCTTAAAGTTTCAATTTCTTTAATAGTCCCCTGCCAGTCTTTATGAGAGTCGATTGTTTTTTCAGCAATAGCTTGAATTTGAGCAATGATCCCATTTTTGATTTCAAGGTTTTCCTCAAATTTCTCTTCAAGTTGACTGTAATAGTCCTGTCGTTTGTCATTAATCACTTTGGTAGCGGCACTAAATCGGTCCCAAAGCTCATCTTTATACTCTTTAGCAACAGGGCCTAATTCTTCTTTCCAAATTTTGTGAAGGGCTTGAAGTTCTCTAAAGGCTCTGTTTAAATCAGTTTCATTAGCAAGTGCTTCGGTACTGATGATAATTTTCTGTTTTTGATCTAGATTGTGTTTGTAATCTAAATCTCTAAGGTCTCTGTTTAAGTGTAAAAACCCATAGAATATTTCAACATGGTGGCGGTAATTATTCCACGTATTATTATTTTCACTCGATGGAATTTGGCCTGTATTTCTCCAGCGTTCTTGTAAGTTTTTAAACGTATTATAAGACGAGTTAACATCGCCTTCTACATTAATTAACCCTTTAATTTCTTCAATAATTTGCAAGCGAATCTCTAGATTTTGATTCAATTCTTGGGTTCTATTTTTTTGAAAAGATTGATTTTTCTCTCTGAATGTTTTCGATAATTCGTTGAATTGTTTTTTTAACGGACTGATAAACTCAAAATCAATGGTGTTTCCACCTTCCGCCAAAAAGGCTTCTTTTTTTTCTGAAATTAAAAAGCTAAATTTCGCATTAAAATTATTTTTAACTTCATTGATGCTGTTTCGAACACTATGAACGTTTTCTGTTTTTAAAAGCGATTCAAATTCAGCTATTAAGGCCTCTAATGAAAGATCCTCATAATTTACAGCGCTGTCTTTTTCTTTTGAACTAACTTCCTGATCAGCTACAACATCAGCTTGATCTTCTGTAACTTCCTCAGTCACTTTTTCTTTATCATCTGTAACTTCCTTAGCTACTTTTTCTTGATCTGCTGTAACCTTTTCTGTCACTTCTTCTGGATTTGCTGTAAGCTCTTCAGAAGGGAGTTCTGTTTTAAGTGCTTCAGTTTGTGGTTCACTAGAGGAAATTACTTCTTCTGGTTGATTTATTGTTTGGGGAGTGGCTTTTAGGTTATCTCCATCTGCATCTTGCAGGTTATCATGCTCTGACATATCTTTCAATGTTTTAGTGGTTCAAGTACTTGAGGTATAAATATAACATTATCCCTCTAAATTACAAATTATCTAATTCTTTAAATTGATTTCTTTATTAGGAGTTCCAAATCTCCCATGATTTTTCGGCTTGTAACTGTAACATTTCAAGCCCATTTATAATGGTTGCATTTTTAGATTTTCCATTTTTTAGAAACAAGGTTTCAGCAGGATTATAAATCAAATCAAATAGTAAATGATTGCTAGTTATAGATTCATAAGGGATCGCAGGACATGTATCAATATCTGGAAATGTTCCTAAAGGCGTACAATTGATGATGATTTGATAATCCTCTATCCCATTGATTGCAAGTGATTCATAGGTGTATGTGACGGTTTTTGATTGAGATCTAGAGACATAATCAAATTGAATTCCTAATGATTTTAAAGCGAAGGCAACTGCTTTTGAAGCGCCACCAGTTCCTAGAATTAATGCTTTTTTGTGATGCGGTTTTAGATGCGGTTTTAAACTGTTTTTAAATCCATAGTGATCGGTATTATACCCCGTTAATTTACTATTTTTAATTTTTATGGTATTCACAGCACCAATTTCTAATGCTTCAGAATCAATCGCGTCTAGATAGGGGAGAACCGCTTCTTTATATGGAATGGTGACATTAAGTCCAGAGAGTGAATTTGAAGTCGTTTTTAATAATTCAAAATCTTTGATGGTCTCTAAATCAAAATTAGTATAGATACAGTCTAATTTATTCGTTTCAAATTTATCTTTGAAATACCCCCTCGAAAAAGAATAATCAATGTTTTTTCCTAAAAGTCCAAAAGTCTTCATATATGTTTATTTCTTTTTTTACCATACCAATCCAAACCCAATACAATGGCTGCACCAAAAACAATTAAGAGGAGTGCATACAAGGTTTGCGAATTAAATTCTGGGATATAGCGTTGATAATTTTCAATGATCGGTTGGCCACTACTGTCTATTAATAACGCGCCGAAGTTATTTTGTTTAAAAAGCGTTTCTTTCCATGGCCAAACAACCCCCAGAGATCCAGTAATAAACCCCATGATAATCGCGAGCGTCCTGTTTTTGTAACGTTTCAAAATATAACTTAATAGATGAGACAGACTCACCAATCCCACAACAGACCCCAGTGTAAAGACCAACAAAACTTTTAATAAGCGCATATGGTTTGGGTCCGACATAAAACTAAAGTCTCCAGAAAATAGGTATACAAACGTATCAAAAAGGACGTTTACAGAATCCACTAATAATAAGACATAATTCCCTAGTAAAATCAAGATAAATGAGCCAGAAAATCCTGGCAATGCCATGCCTGTAACGCTAATCATCCCGCAGAAAAACACAAACCAAAGGTGGTCATTTTGAGTCGCAGGATTTAAAAAACTAATACTTAATCCCATAGCAATTCCAACGAAAGCAAATACAATTGTTTTTGTATTCCAAGATTTAAAATCCTTATAAATATATAAAATAGAGCCTACGATCATCCCAAAAAACACACTCCAAACATAGAGTTCGTGGCGTTCAATTAGGTAGTCCAATAGTTTTGAAATACTAAAATAACTAATGATCATCCCTGAAAAAAGGAGTGTTAAGAAACGGCCATTTACATAGCGGCAAAAACTTTTAAAGCGCCCGTTAAAAAATAATTTGATCGCTTTTAGGTTAAATTTCTGTAAAGAGTTAATAAATTCCTCATAAAATCCCATCACAAAAGCCACAATACCACCAGAAACGCCAGGCACTTTGTTGGCTGCTCCCATAAGGACCCCTTTTAGGATCAATGAAAATGGATGTATGTGATCTTGATTACTTTTCAAGGACATTTTTTTTGGTACTAATTTTTTCTAAAATTAGAATAATCAAAACTCCAAGAACCATCAGTCCGATGGCTTGAAAAAGTTGAGGATCTCCGTTAAAGTCAAAAGGGGAGATGCTTTTTTCGTTTAAGGGGACTTGCATCCCTTTAGAATTGGTTCTATAAGTTAAGGCCACTTTCCATGGCCATATTTTATTTAAAGATCCTATCATGAACCCTGTGAGTAGTGCTAAGGTTAATTCATGGTATTTTTCAAATAACCATTTTAGCAGTTTTGAAAACGATAATAATCCGACGACTGCACCTGCCCCTATAAAGAAGATCGTTTTTAAATCTCTGGAATTAATAGCTTCCAATACAGGGCTGTAAGCCCCTAAAATAACCAAAATAAAAGCCCCTGAAATTCCGGGTAATATCATGGCACAGATGGCCAAAGCACCAGCAAAAAATAAAAACAAATTTGTATCTGATGATTCCGATGGATTAAGGGTCGTAATGAGAAAAGCAACCGCCGCTCCAAGTCCCATCGCAACAAATAATTTTAGATTCCATGACGTGGTTTTGATCTGTTTTCCGACATAAATGATACTTGCAAGAACCAACCCAAAAAAGAACGCCCAAAGTAATACTGGGTGGTGTTCAAGGAGCCATTTCACTCCTTTTGACAGCGAGATAATACTGACAAATACGCCTGATAACAGTGCTAATAAAAAATTCCCATTGGCCTGATTCCAAGTGTTTTTAATCCCTTCTGTTTTTAAGGTTTTTAAAAGTGAAAAATTGATGTTGTTTAGGGAGTCAATGAGTTCTTCATAAATCCCAGAGATGAATGCAATGGTGCCTCCAGAAACCCCTGGTACCACATCTGCAGCACCCATGGCCATTCCTTTTAGTGAAATTATTAAATAATCTAGTGGGGATCGTTTCATGGTTTTTTATAAAATAATTGAACTATAGCGGGTCTTTAAAATAGATGAACTCCCGCTCAAACACAACAAAAATACAACTATTTACTTGGACGTATTTTTAAAATTCTCGATTAATTGAAGCACAGCTTTACGTTGATAGACTTCAGGAAATAATTCTTCTAAAATAAAAACGTGTTCTGAATTTATATGCAATCCAGTCAAAAGATGCGCATAACCAGCATCCATATTATTGAGTTTCAAACATACGCCAGAAAGTCTAAATTCTAATTCTTCGCTTTTTTGATGGTATTCTAAGGCTTGTACAAAATTGAATTTAGCGGCTTCATATTCACCAAGTTTAATTAAAATATCGCCACGAGATAACCATGTATTCAATTCGCAATCGCCAAGTTCGAGTGTTTTTTTATAACCGCGTTCCGCCTCCTCAAAAAGATTGAGTCGTTCGTTCATTGTTGAAAATAATAACCAGTAGGACGAATTATCAGCATCAATGTCAATCGCTTTATTGATATAAAACAAGGCTTTTTGGTAGTCTTTTTTCGCCGCAAAAAACTTTGTTATACGCATCCACCCTTTGTCTAAGGCAGGGTCCTCGTCCACGGCTTGATAGTAATGTTGAAGTGCTAAATCGTTGTTATTAAGGCGTTCGTAACAATAGCCGATTTTCACAAGGGCATAGGCAGTCGATTCTTCAATAGCCATTGTAATTTTATAATTCTCAATGGCTTCATCATAGCGATTTAATTTCTCTAATACTTTTGCTTTTTCTAGATAGGCACCGATAAATGTGTCATCGGAAATAATGGCAAAATCATAAGCTGCGACGGCCTTTAAAAGTTCTTTAGTTTCTACATATTGTTTTCCGAGTTGATGCCATGCCACTTCGCAATACGGATTTTTATCTAAGTAACTATTGAGGTATTCAATTGCTTCAGTTGTTTCGTCTAAAAAATCAAAACAATAAATAATATTATAGAGGGACGAATAGTCTTCGACATCCAATTCAATACATTTGATGAAGTTTTTTTTAGCCTCTTGGTATTGATCTAAAAATAAATATTCCATTCCAATTAAGGAGTAGAGGTCTGCACAATCATCAGAAATTTTAATGGCACTTTTAAATACTTCAATGGCTTTTTCGTGCTGGTCTTTTTTGGAGTAGATATTTGCTTTTTGAATGTAGAGTTCCTCATTATTAGGTTCTATTTCAAAAAGGGGGGAGAGGAGTCGATCGGCTTCATTTAATTTATTTTCAAAAATTAAAATTTCAACTTGAAATAATTTCAGGTTTAAAGATGCTGGATGCTGACTCAATCCAAGCTTAATTGCTTTTTTGGCAAGTGCAATTTTACCACTCTCTAAATAGTGATGAATAATATTTTCAAACTCACTCGAATCAAAGAAAAAAACGCTGTTGGTTTTTAACATCGACTCAAATTTTGAGAGTGTTACTTCTTGATTGTCATCCGATTGACTGAACTCCATAAATGGTTTGTTTACATTACTAAATTTAATGGTATATCTGCTCAAATCACTCAGATTCCTCTAATGTTTTCAACAAAATAATTAACAGTGTTGTTTAAAGAGAATTTAGAATATTCAGAATGATCTTACACCCTTCTACAATTTCTTCTTTAGAAATGGTCAATGGTGGTGAAATCCGCACGGCTTTTGGCTCATAAAGCAACCAAAATAGGATTAAGCCATCTTCTTTAGCTTGTAAAACAATTTTGTTGGCGATTTCGGACGAATCCACCATAATAGCCAGCATTAATCCTTTGCCTCTAATGTCTTTAATTAAAGGGTGTTGCAACTGTTTTTTGATAAGTGCTTCTTTTTCTAAAGCCTCTTGAATCAAATTAGTTGTTGTAATTTCCTCTAAGGTGGCTAAGGCTGCGGCCGCAATGACAGGATGGCCACCAAAGGTGGTAATATGGCCTAGTTTTGGCTCGTCCGACAAACTATCCATCATTTCTTCAGAGGCTGTAAATGCGCCAATAGGCATGCCACCACCAAGGCCTTTTCCTGTGACAACTACATCTGGAATGCAGTTGTAATTTTCAAAACCAAAAAGTTTGCCAGTCCTTCCAATACCAGGCTGAATTTCATCTAAAATCAGCAGGGCACCTACGGCATTACATTTTTCTTGAACCTTTTTTAAGTAGTCATTTATCGGCTCAATAAATCCAGCACCCCCTTGAATGGTTTCTAAAATGACCGCTGCAGTTTTTGTGGTAATTTTAGAAAGATCAGCCAGCGCATTGAATTCGATAAATCGAATGTCTGGAATGAGTGGTCTAAAAGGTTGTTTTCGATCTTCATACCCCATAATACTCAAGGCACCCATCGTATTTCCATGGTACGCATTGTGAGCAGCAATGATTTCCGAACGTCCTGTAAAGCGACGTGCCAGTTTCATAGCGCCATCAATGGCTTCAGTCCCAGAGTTTGTTAAATATGTTTTTTGAAGTTTAGGCGGTAAATGATCGGCTAATAATTTGGTGAGTTTAACCGCGGGAGATTGGATGTATTCGCCATAAACCATCACATGCATATAGCAATCGAGTTGTTTTTTAATAGCATCGACAACCTTCGGATGACGATGGCCTAAACTACAAGCAGAAACTCCAGCAACGAAATCTAAATACGGTCTTTTATTTTGATCATAGATATACGACCCTTCGGCATAAGAAATTTCCATCCCCAACGGATGCGGGGTGGTTTGTGCCTGGTGTTTAAAAAAATCGTTTGTAATCACTCTTTCTTAAAAGGTTTAAGTAATTTATTAGGTTTTTTAAACGTACGTTTTGGTAGTTTTCTGGCCGCTTTATTTTCAGTTTTATATTTTGTTTTTTCTAACTCTTTAGTCGGCTTTGGACGTGCATCCTTCACACGTTCCATAAGCGTTGAATCAAAAAAGTCTTCTTGAGGCTTGTAGGCATCAAGACCTTTAATTTTTATAAGTTCTAGCGGGGGATCATCTTTAAATAAATCCTCGACACTTGTAGGACGTTCTGATTCACGCCAATTAAAACCTTGAAGAATTTTATCATTTTCAGGGAATTCGTTTTCGGGATGTGTTTTGCCACCTATTTGGTTGTATTTACGCATCTCATCAATCGTATTTTCAGTAATCCAAACCTTAATGGCTCCAGATTTAGATTTATCAATTCCAACCAATTCATCCTCTTCATTACGGAGGTAGTAAATAGTTTCAGCATTTTTGATAATATCGATGGTTGATAATGTATTCTTCTCAAACAATCCGAATAATTTTTTCCCTGACATTTGATTGTAGCCATCTCCCAAACTATCCTTACTAATTACAAATGCATTATTAAAAACTTTTAAAGAATCTAAGGTTTCTGTTTTTGGATTTGAAATTAAATGAATGGAATCGCCGGTAATTTGGTTTTTAAAATTCCATAAAATAGGGTGTTGCACTTTATAAAAGGCATCATTCGTTGTATTGCGATCTAAATTAATAAGTTGTGTTAATCCAGTACTTTGATTCATATGAATTGAATCGGCTTTGCCACTTAAATCAGACTTATAAATTTTCGCATTATAATAGCCTCGGGTGATTCTTTTTTCAGGTTTGCCGGTAACCATCAACGTATCACTGTGTACAAAAATAGAATCGTTTTCTTGTAAGGTAATCGCCAATGCTCTTTTGGTAATAAATACCGAATCTTGCGCTCTAAAAACTTCGGCATAATGTCCTTTGATAACAGTGTTGTTAAGAGTGTCTGTGATTGTAATATTATTGGTTGCTGAAGCAAAATCTATATTACGGTCAAAATACATGCTGTCGCCTTCGACCACACGTTCGTCATAATTAATTTTGGATTTTTTGACAAAATATCCAGTATCATTATTCGTGTTGTAAAATCCACGTTCACAATAAATCACACTGGATTCGCTAGTGATGGTGGTTGGTCCGTATAAAAATGCAAAGCCCGAAAGGGTGTAAAAATCAAGACGATTAGACCTGATAACGTATTCTGGATTTACCAGTTTAACATTATCTACAAATTGATATTTTTTTGATTCCATATAATACCGCCCAATCGTACTTGTTATGGTTCCGCTAGTATCACGGACCACTTTTCCAGAACTTCGATAAAAGGCTTGTTGTTTAACGCGGTCAAAGTATAGAGTATCCGTTGATATTACAGAAGTTGGGTCTTTTAAAACCACTGACCCGCTCGCAAACGCCAATTGGGTTTTTCCACTGTATTCAACATATTTAGAGGTCATATTTATGGTATCACCTTGCTTAACGTGTACTTTTCCGTAGGCTTCTATGAAATCTTGTTTCCCATAATAAATAGCTTCATCACACCACAACTCGACCCCTTCATGCTTAATATGAACTTGCTTTGAATTGTCTCTTGTAAGAATTGTTGCGTCCGGATTTGATTCATCAAAAGTCATGAATGGCGCGTACTCAATTTCTATTTTACGACGTTCTTGCGCATTGAGTGTTGACCCTATTAAAATTAGGAGACATGTTAAATAAAAAAAACCTTTATTTTTCAATGCAGTCGTATTTATGACAAAAATAGGTAATATTGAGTTCTTTGGTTAAAACTTAAGACTATTTTAAGACCTAAAAAAAAATCTATCCGAAGATAGATTTTTTATTGTTATCTAAAAATCGTTTGTTTTCGATCGGGACCTACCGATACTACTTTGATTGGAATTTGTAATTCGTTCTCAAGAAATTCGATATACGTCAATAACGATTTTGGAAGGGTAGATTCATTGTCCATTTCGGTTAAATCTTCTTCCCAACCTTCAAAGTCTGTATAGATTGGAGTGATATTTTCGGACTCCACATTATATGGAAAATGATGAATAATAGCGCCTTTATAGTTATAAGCGGTACAGACTTTTAAAGCTTCAAAACCAGAAAGCACATCGGCTTTCATCATCATAAGTTGGGTGACGCCGTTCACTTGACATGCGTATCGAAGTGCGACCAGATCTAACCATCCACAACGACGAGATCTCCCGGTAGTGGCTCCAAATTCATTTCCAACGCGTCCCATTGTTTCACCAACTTCATCAAACAATTCGGTAGGGAAGGGCCCCGATCCCACGCGGGTCGTATAGGCTTTGAAAATCCCAAAGACCTCACCGATTGAATTTGGTGCAATTCCTAATCCAGTACAGGCCCCTGCGGCTGTTGTATTCGAAGACGTTACAAAAGGATAGGTTCCAAAATCAATATCTAACAATGAGCCTTGCGCCCCTTCTGCTAGAATTGATTTTTGATCGCGTTGTGCTTGGTGTAAATATTCTTCGGAGTCTATAAATTTTAATGATTTTAAGACCTTAACCGCTTCGAAAAATTCGGTTTCTAATTCTTCTAAATCATATTCTAAATCAACGTTATAGAAAGCTACCATCGATTCGTGCTTGTTTGCTAATGCGCGGTATTTTTCTTTCCAATTGTCTAGTTCCAAATCGCCAACACGGATGCCATTTCTACCGGTTTTATCCATATACGTTGGGCCAATTCCTTTGAGCGTAGATCCAATTTTTGCTTTTCCTTTCGATGCTTCAGAGGCCGCATCTAGTAGGCGATGTGTTGGCAATATCAAATGTGCTTTTCGAGAAATCACTAACGATTTCCGATAGTCGACATTTTGAGTCGCCAATTTATCTAATTCATTTTTAAAAATAACGGGGTCAATGACCACACCATTTCCTACTAAATTAACCGCATCTTCATGAAAAATGCCAGAAGGAATTGTATGAAGTACGTGTTTCATGCCGTTAAAAACGAGGGTGTGACCTGCGTTTGGTCCCCCTTGAAATCGTGCTATAATGTTGTAATTTGAGGTTAGAACGTCTACAATTTTTCCTTTGCCTTCGTCCCCCCATTGTAATCCAAGTAGTAAGTCTACTGCCATGCTAATTAATCGTTAATTTTAGTATTTTTTTTTGTTCCGTAAAAATATAATGAATGCTTTTGAATATCAATATCAAAAACCTCTTCAATTGTTTTTTGTATGGATTGAATCCTAGGATCGCAAAATTCAAAGACTTCGCCTGTATCGGTTAGGATCACATGATCGTGTTGTTTGTCGAAGTACGATTTTTCATATTGTGCTTGATTTTGCCCAAATTGATGTTTTCGCACCAATGCACAGTCCAATAATAACTCGATGGTGTTATATAAGGTTGCTCTGGAAACACGGTAGTTTTTATTTTTCATTTTGATGTAAAGAGATTCTATATCAAAATGGTCGTCGTTATCATAGATTTCTTGAAGAATTGCAAACCGTTCAGGGGTTTTGCGATGACCATTTTCTTCTAGAAATTTCGTAAATACATTTTTTACGATATCTTGATTCTTATTTTTGGATTTTATACTCATACGACCGTCAAATTTAAACTAATTTTAGACTCTAAACACCTTTTCGATCCCATTTATTTTTTGCAATCGCTCCATTAATTTTTCTACAGAATTGTTGTTGTTCACTTCCACCGAAATTTGACCGTTAAAAATGCCGCCATCGGTATCAAAATTTATATTTTTTATATTGACATTCATGTTTTCTGACACCACTTTTGTAATTGAATTGACCAAGCCTAATTTATCAATCCCTGTAAGTTTAATGAGTGCTCTAAAAACTTGTTGTGAGGAGTCAATCCATTTGGCCGACATAATTCTGTATGCATAATTAGATTGCATACTGACGGCATTTGGGCAGGTTTTTTTATGAATCTTTATTCCCTCTTTTATACTCAAAAACCCAAACACCATATCGCCAGGGATGGGATTACAACAAGAAGATAGTTTGTAATTTAATTTTTCTTCTTCCTTACCAAACACCAACATATCGTATTTGGAGGTAATTTCTTCTTTATCTACAGCCTCTTTTGTCGCGCTTTTAGTACGCGTAATTTTATTTTTTATATAACTAACAAGTGCATTGCTCCTCGAAGCTGCAAAACTTTTTAGCATCGAATTGTCGATACTTCCAATCCCAACGCGGTAAAATAAATCTAAACTTGTATTGAGTTTGAAATAATTCACCAATTCATTAATAGATCGCTCGCTTAGGGATATTTTGAGCTGTTTTAGCTTACGCCTCAAGATTTCTTTTCCATCTACCGCGATGGTTTTCTTTTCTTCTTTAAGCGATGATTTTATCTTGCTTTTTGCTCGCGTTGTGGTCACATAGTCCAGCCAGTTAGCCGTGGGCTTGGCAATTTCAGAAGTAATGATATCAACTTGGTCGCCACTTTGTAAAACGTGATTTAAAGGGACTAATTTCCCATTAACTTTAGCACCTCTAGTTTTCATGCCAATTTCGGTGTGAATACTAAAGGAAAAGTCTAAAGGCGTAGCATCTTTTGGAAGTGATTTTAAATCGCCATTCGGCGTAAATACAAAAATTTCTTTTGCATAAAGGTTGAGTTTAAACTGTTCGACAAACTCCACCGCATTGGATTCGGGATTTTCAATCACTTCTTGAAGTTTCCCAATCCAGCTTTCTAAATTCTCATCCTGCTCTTTTTCACCTTCTTTATATTTATAGTGAGCTGCATAGCCTTTTTCAGCAATCTCATTCATGCGTTCACTTCTAATTTGAACTTCTACCCAGCGCCCTTTAGGCCCCATGACCGTAATGTGAAGGGCTTCATACCCTGTTGATTTTGGTGCAGAAATCCAATCTCGTAAACGAATGGGATTGGGTCGAAAGTGATCTGTGACTATAGAGTAGATTTTCCAAGCTAGAAATTTTTCATCTTTCAAGCTCGATTTATAGATGATTCGTACGGCAAATTTATCATAGACTTCCTCAAAGGACACCCCTTGATTCATTATTTTTCGCCGTATTGAAAAAATAGATTTTGGGCGGCCTTTTATTTCATATGAAATTTTTTCTTTATTTAAAGCCTCTGTTAACACCTGACTAATATCTTGAATATAATGGTCTTGTTCTTCTTTACTTTCTTCTAACTTCAGTAAAATATCATTATAAACTTCGGGCTCTGTGTATTGTAACGCTAAGTCTTCTAATTTCGATTTAATATTATACAACCCAATTTTATGGGCAAGCGGTGCGTATATGTAAAGGGTTTCAGAAGCAATTTTTAATTGCTTGTCTTCTGGCATCGAATGAATCGTTTGCATGTTGTGAAGACGATCGGCAATTTTGATAATAATCACTCGAATGTCGTCATGAAGTGTGAGCAGCATTTTTCTAAAATTCTCTGCTTGCATAGACACGTTCATGTCTTTATTTAACGAGGATATTTTTGTCAAACCATCCACAATACGTGCGACGGTTTCTCCAAATAATTGTTGAATATCGTCAATTGTATAGCGTGGGCAATCTTCAACAACATCGTGTAAAAGAGCCGCTGCAATGGAAGTTGCATCCAATCCAATTTTAGAAGCCACAATTTTTGCGACAGCAATGGGATGAAAAATATAGGCTTCACCCGATTTTCGTCTTTGTTCAGAATGGGCATCTACCGCCACATCAAACGCTTTTCGAATGAGCTTTTTGTCGGCAGTTGACAGGGTTCTATAGCTGATTTTTAGGAGGTTTTTATACTCCTTTGCAATGGCTGCGTTTTCTACGGCTACTTCGTCTGCTGTCATAAATTAAATTTACTACATTGAATTGTAACACGCAACACAAAATCTTAGAATTTACACAAATTGTTTCAACATGTTGTTAAAGCCATTTTTTAGCGCAATTTACGTTGTCTTTTCGCTTCAAAAATTAGGATGCCAGCTGCGACCGAAACATTCATAGAATCAATTTTTCCTTCCATAGGAATCTGAATATTAGCCGTGGATGCAACGCGCCAAATTGGACTCAGTCCTGTGGATTCCGTTCCAACCACTAGGGCAGAGGCGTTTTTAAAGTCGATCGAATCATAGTCTACAGATTCTTGAAGGATGGCCGAATAGATGGCAATATTATGCTGTTTTAAGTACGCAATCACTTCCTCAGAAGTTCCGGTGGCAATGGGTACCGTAAATAATCCGCCAACACTCGACCGAATGATATTGGGGTTGTATAAATCTGTCAGTGGATTGGCAATGATCACTGCGTCAATATTCGCAGCGTCGGCCGTTCGGAGTAAGGCCCCAATGTTCCCTGGTTTTTCGGGCGCTTCCGCTACGAGAATTAAAGGAGTTTTGGTTGTTAGATTCAAATTTTTTAAACTTAAATCTTTGGTTTTTGCCACAGCAATGACGCCTTCGGTCGTTTCTCGATGTGCAATTTTTTCATACACGGCTTTGGTCACCTCGATCACGTCGATTCCATAGGGTTCTAAGGCGGCGGCCTCAGAAGCCGAAAATAAATCGGCAAAATAATAAAGCGTTTCAATGGTATAATTGCTTTTTATGGCTAAAGATAATTCACGTTTACCTTCAATAATAAATACACCCGTCTGTTTTCTTAGTTTCGACTTTTCTTTGAGCTGAACCAGTTGTTTTATAAAGGGATTTTGAAGACTGCTTATTGTTTTTACCATACCACAAAAATAAGCTTTAATTTTAATCTATAGCAAAAAAAAGTCCAAGTCGAAACTTGAACTTTTGTATTATAACAGAGAACTTTAGTGATCCTCATATTTTTTAGAATAGCGTTTCCACAGTTTTGTTTGGTGACTTTCAAGGCTAATATTACGTCCGTCAATAAATGCATTTGTCAGCTTATTGGTTCGAATGTCTAAGGCATCTCCGCTGCTAATAAATAGAGTCGCACTTTTGCCAACTTCTAAAGAACCATATAGGTGGTCGATCCCAAGAATTTTAGCGGTATTCAACGTTATTAATTGGAGTGCTTGTGCCTTCGTTAAGCCATGAGCAACGGTTGTTCCTGCATAAAAGGGAAGGTTTCTGGAGTTCATACGTTCCATATCGCCACTGGTTTCTAAAGCGACGGTGACGCCTTCATTGACTAAAAGACGTGCCATTTTGTACGGTAAATCATAATCATGGTCATCACTGTTAGGGCGGGAGTGTACACGTTGCAGTAAGACTGAAATATTATTTTCTTTTAAATAGGGAGCAAGTTTATACGCTTCATAACCTCCAACAATAACGGTTTTAGCGAGGGCTTGTGATTTAGAAAATTCTACCGCATCTACAATTCCTTTTTCATCATTCACATGTATGAACAGCGTTTTGGATTGATCAAAAAGTCTATTCATGGCATTAAAAGGCAAATTTAATTCAGCTTCAGTACTGTTTGAATTGGCTTTAGCATTGTTAAAATAGGTATCAATTTCAGCAGTTTGACCGTTGTATTTTGGGTTGATTTTTAAGTTTAGTGCCCCACCTGACCAAGACCGTGCACGACTAAATGTACTGGGCCAATTTAAATGAATGCCATCATCTGTTTTAAGGACCGCATCTTCCCAATTCCAAGCATCTAGTTGCACAATTGATGATGTGCCTGAAATACGTCCGCCTCTCGGTGTGATTTGCGCAAGAAGAACGCCATTTGGACGCATGCTTTCCACCACTTTTGATTCGGCATTATAGGCAATTAAACTTCTAATATGAGGGTTCCAAGTGCCTATTTCTGAATCGTCATCAGAGGCTCTCACAGCATCAATTTCAATCAATCCTAGTGTGGAGTTTGGAACAATAAACCCAGGGTAGATGTGTTGCCCTTGCGCATCGATCACCTCCATTTTTGAGGTGTCTTCCGTTCCTGTGAGTTCAGAAATAGTTTGTAAGATTCCATTCTCAAAAGCGATAAAACTGTTTTGAATGACGGTTCCATTTCCTAGGTGTGCCGTTCCGCCCAAAATTGCGATGGGATTGGATTGTTTATCGGCAGGTGTTTGTTGTGCATGTCCTATAAATACACAAACAATAGAGAGGGTAATTAGTTTGATACGTTTCATCTGTTCTGTATTTATAGTTGATTAAAATCTATGGAGTCACAATGTAAAAGTTGTTTATCCTTTTTCTTTATTGGCTGCGTTTTTTGGCCTTTATTTTTTTCGTTTAACATCATAATAATGAGTTCGTTCCGTTCTTCCTGAATCGTTTGTCTCAGTTTTGAATCGCGCGCTATATCAAAATATGTCACGCCTTCAATTAATGTTTTTTCAGCTTTTGCATAAATCGATAGTGGATGGTCGCTCCAAAGAACCAAATCGGCATCTTTACCTACTTTGATGCTGCCAACTCGATCCTCAATATGTAGAAGTTTAGCAGGGTTTAGCGTGACCATTTTCCAAGCATCTTCTTCTGAGGTGTCTCCGTATTTGACGGCTTTGGCCGCTTCTTGGTTGAGTCGTCGAGACATTTCAGCATCGTCACTATTAATCGCCGTTACAATCCCCATTGCATTTAAAATTGAGGCATTATACGGAATGGCATCATTCACTTCGTATTTATACGCCCACCAATCGCTAAAAGTCGAAGCACCCACACCATGCGCTTTCATCTTGTCGGCCACTTTATAGCCTTCTAATATGTGAGTGAAGGTGTTGATTTTAAAATCAAACTTCTCAGCCACTTTCATTAGCATGTTAATTTCACTTTGAATATAGGAGTGGCAACTTATAAAACGCTCTTTGTTTAAAATTTCTGAAAGGACTTCCATTTCGGTGTCTTTACGGTAGGGTTTTCCACTTTTCTTTTGAGCATCATACGCTTTTGCTCTCGTAAAATAATCAATATAGAGTTGTTCAACTCCCATTCGGGTTTGTGGAAACCTGCTATAACTTCCCCAGTTGGATTGTTTGACATTTTCTCCCAATGCGAATTTTATAAATTTAGGGGTGCCTTTATAGATTAAATCTTTCGCAGAATTCCCCCATTTAAGTTTAATGATCGCCGAACGTCCTCCGATCGGATTTGCAGAGCCATGCAGGATCTGAATTGAGGTGACGCCCCCAGCTAGGTTTCGGTAAATATCAACATCATCGGCATCAATGACATCTTCAATACTCACTTCAGCAGACGAATTTTGTCCTGCTTCGTTGATACTGGCCGCCGCAATATGCGAATGCTCATCGACAATCCCCGCCGTTAAATGTTTTCCTGTGGCATCGATTACCGTTGCTTTTGAGTTTTTAAGATCGGTTCCAATTTTTGCAATACGCCCATTTTGAACGAGGACATCCGTATTTTTAAGAATTCCTTCGTTCTCATTGGTCCATACCGTTGCATTTTTAAATAAGAGCATTTCTGATTTTGGAAGTTCTTTGAATCCATACGCTCCATTCGGATAACTAACCGAGACTATTGTAGGCGTTTTTAAAACCGTTGCTTTTTTTGATGTTGTGTCTTTTTTAGAAATTTTTAGACGCTTCATTTCAACAGTAGGAGTTGACCCATCTACTAGAATGGCAGTTCCAGTGATGTTTTCAACATTCGAAATAATTTTTGCGTTTACACGAATAATGTCTTGTTGAGTCGTGTCTTTCGTGGAAAATGTTAAATGAACCCAATCATTTTTATAGTCCAAACTGCTTTTTAACTTTAATGAATCGGATGTTATTTCTGTTTTAAGTTTACTTAATGTCCCGTTGATTTTAAGTTTATAAGTCTCATTATTTATCGTAAAACTGTAGTGGCCTCGAATGTCTTTTTTCGATATATCTTCAAACACAGTTCTTGAGCCATTGACCCAATTTTCATAAAGGGTGGTTTTAGCATCAAAAATTTCACCAGAAGTCACCAGGAAATTAGCATAGCTCCCTACATTTAAATTCCCTAGTTTTTTATTTCTCAATATTTGAGCTGGTTGTGTGGTCAAAGCTTCTAAGGCTGTGACTTTGTCTAAACCATATTCAATTGCTTTTTGAAGATTCAATTTAAAATCTTTCATCGATTTTAATCCCTTTGATGTAAACGCAAAAGACACTCCATTTTTATCTAGAGTCATTGGATTTCCTGGGCGTTGATTCCATTCTTTCATAGCCTCTAACTCCAAAGAGTTTGTTAGAAATGTGTTTTCAACATCATAGGCTTTTGGAAAATTTAAAGGCAAAATAAAGGTTGCTTGGGTGTTTTTGATATCATTGATACGTTCATATTCATCGCCGCCACCTACAATCACATACTGGACTCCAAACGCATCACCAACAGCGTCGGCTCGTAAGGCATTGGCTCTACTACCTGCTTCAAAAATTTGAACTTGATTTCTATTTCGATTAAAAGCTTCAATTGAACGGTCTTTTGTTGGAACGTTTCCATTAGCATACCAGTCTGCATCGTGATTAAGCTGTCTTAATAGTGCCATCGCTCCCATAATAGAAGACGGGTAGGATTGTCGTGAACGTACGCTTTTTGAAAAGGACACATAGTGTCCCGATTGATCGGATAAGATGCGTTGGGAATCATTGCCGATAGAGTCTAAAGCAATCAAAGCGCCTGTTCCACGAATGATGCCATCTTGTAAGTGAGTATTGACCACCCCAAAACCAGCTTCAAGCAATGGTTTTGCCGCTTTATGGTCATACTTAAAATGATCAATCGCATTTTGTTCGGGTCGAATGTGGTCGTTCCAATAAAAACCTTCACGACTGGCAGTGTATTGTGGCGAACGACTCGAACTGCTTTGACGTTTTGGTTTTGTAACGCCAAAATTAGCATAAAGATCAATAAATGAAGGGTAGATGGAGTGGCCCTTGACATTTATAATCACCGTATTTTTAGGAAGTTTGATATTGACTCCAACATTAATAACGTGTCCATCTTTTATTAATAGGATTCCATTTTCAATACTTTTTGAAGGGGTGATGAAAATTTTCGCTCCCGTTAAGGCGGTGTAATTGGTGTTTTTAGATTTGACGCCGTCATTTTTTGGAAAATAATCTTGCGCTGATAACATTAGCGCTCCAAAAAAACTACAAAAGAGAAACAGTTTTTTTATCATGGTACTTGTTTTAGTTAGTACCTCAATGTACTTATAAAGTTTTGTAGAAAAAAATTAAAATCATTTAAGAGTTTTTTATGGGGTCAATAGAAGAGGAGCTAGGTGTGCGTTTGTAAAATACAGTTTTAAATATGTTATTTCCCATCTTTTTTCTTGTTATAAAAAT
>CAJQLD010000031.1 GCA_905479095.1 uncultured Flavobacteriaceae bacterium | reverse complement strand
ATGAAAAAAATAATTATAACAGGAGTCACCGGTCAAGACGGAAGTCACATGGTCGACTATTTATTAAAGAACACTGATCATAAAATTTATGGCTCGGTACGCAGGTTGAGCGTTAAAAACCACGAGAATATCCTGCACCTAGAAGGCAACCCTAGATTCGAGTTAATCAACATGGACTTAAATGATGCGCACAGTATTCGGGACGTAATACTAGATATTAAGCCAGATTATTTTATTAATTTTGCAGCTCAATCTTTTGTGGCTGGAAGCTGGGATTATCCAATCCAGACATGGGATACTGACGCTGACGCGGTTCTACATATCATGGAATCGATAAGAAGATTTGCTCCGGAATGTAGATTTTATAATGCTGGATCATCTGAAGAATTCGGAGATGTGGTGTGCGTTCCTCAAGATGAGAATCACCCACTGAGACCACAATCTCCCTATGGTGCTGCTAAGTGCGCAGCTAGGCATATTGTCAGGGTCTACAGGGAGTCCTACAATTTATATGCAGTACAGGGTTGGCTATTTAATCATGAAGGTACTCGGCGAGGTCTTGATTTTGTAACCAGAAAAATTAGCCACAGTATAGCGAAAATTAAAATTGCCTTAGAAGATGGAAAAGATATACCTATTCTTCAATTAGGAAACCTTGATGCTAAGAGAGACTGGAGTGATGCCGAAGATTTCATGTCTGGCGTATGGATCATGCTGAATCAAGACAAGCCTAAGAATTACGTATTGGGTAGCGGGGAAATGCACACCGTAAGAGAATTCCTAACCAAGACTTTAGAGTTCGCAGAAATAGATTTCTACTCTGAGGGTCAAGATGATAATGAAAAATTTTACACAAAAAAAGGCAAATTATTCTTTGAGGTTAGTCCCAAATACTATAGGCCAGCTGAAGTCCACAAGCTTTGCGGAGACTGCTCTCTTGCTGAAAAGGAACTTGGTTGGGTCAGGAAGGTAGACTTTTTTGGGCTCGTTTCTAAGATGTACCATAACGATTATTCGTTATTATCTAAGTGAAGCAAGAAAAAATATTCATAGCTGGCCATCGAGGAATGGTCGGCTCTTCTATACTTGAGAAGCTTGAGTCCCTAAACTATTCTAATATCATAACTAGGACTAGGCAGGAAATGAACCTCATGAACAAACATAAGGTCATGGACTTCTTTAGTGATGAAAAAATTGACACGGTAATTCTTTGTGCAGCTAAAGTTGGTGGAATTCTAGCCAACAATACATACAGGGCAGACTTCCTTTATGATAATTTACAAATTTCATCAACAATAATAAAGGCTGCGCAAAAATTTGGAGTCAAGAAGTTAATCAACTTAGGTTCTTCATGCATATATCCAAAGCATGCAGACATACCAATCAAGGAAGAATACTTACTTACCGGCCCGCTTGAACATACTAACGAGCCTTACGCTATAGCTAAAATAGCCGCGCTCAAAATGTGCGAAAGCTTTTACGATCAATATGGTTGCAACTTTTACTCGGTAATGCCGTGCAACCTATATGGCCCTAGGGATAATTTTGATCTTAAGAGTTCGCACGTCTTACCTGCCTTAATAAACAAAATACATTGCGCAAAAGAAAAAGGTGACAGATCAATAGAAGTATGGGGGTCTGGAAAACCTATGCGTGAATTTTTATATGTAGAAGATCTGGCCGATGGAGTTATTCATTGCATGGAAAACATAAATGCAAAAGACATATATAGCGACGGCATTTCTCATATAAATTGTGGCTCAGAGTATGAAGTTAGTATATTAGAATTAGTGCATTTAATTAAAGACGCAGTTGGTTATGACGGAAAAATAGTATTTGACAGCTCCAAGCCAGACGGAACTTTTAGAAAAAAAATGGATAACACAAGAATCAAGTCAAAAGGGTTCTCGCCGAAAGTCGCACTAAAGGACGGGATAGTTAAAACATACAAATGGTATATTAAAAATTTAAATATTGACTGTGATCAAGTGTAACACTAATTATGTCAAAGAAAAAATGTTTAGTTACAGGTGGCGCCGGGTTTATTGGCGGTCATCTTGTTGAAAGATTACTTAAAGCCGGACACGATGTCGTCGTAGTTGATGATGAATCCTCCACTGCAAATTCTAATTTTACATGGAGAGATGATTGCGAAAACCACAAAGTAGATATTTGCGATTTCGAGAAACTCAATCCACTCTTCAAGGGTGTTGACTTAGTTTTTCATTTAGCCGCCAGGTCCAGGATACAAATTTGCGTACAGGATCCAGCTGATGCTGTCAAGAACAACTCACTAGGAACTTGCAACGTTCTTCAGGCCGCGCGATTAAATAACTGCAAAAAAGTAATGTTCGCAGGGACATCCTCTTGCTATGGGCTTAAAAACCCAATTCCCTTAAAGGAGGATATGCCGAATGATTGCTTGAACCCATATTCTGTAAGCAAGTCTAATTGTGAAGAGCTTTGCAAAATGTATACAAAACTTTTTGGCCTAGAAACTGTTCTATTTAGATTCTTTAACGTCTACGGGGAGCGTCAGCCTTTAGCTGGAGATTACGCGCCAGTTGTCGGCTTATTCTTTAGGCAAAAAGAATCAGGCGAAGCAATGACCGTTGTTGGAGATGGCCTTCAAACCAGAGACTACACTCACGTTAAAGACATAGTCGAGGCAATGTTTCTTGCTGGAGAGTCGGATGATAAGAAAATCGTAGGAGAGCTTTTTAATCTCGGAACTGGCACAAATCATTCAGTCTTAGATTTGGTTAAATTAACTGGAGGTGAACACGTTCATATCCCAGCAAGACCAGGAGAGTCAAGAGAAACTCTTGCGGACAACACTAAGGCTAAAACTATGCTTGGATGGAACCCATCCCGCAAAATAGAAGATTGGATTGAAAAGAACAGACCAAATTAAAATCGGAGTCATAGGGAATGGCTTCGTTGGTTCCGCAGTTGCCAACGGATTTTCGTCCGAGGAAGTAAAGGTATATGATAAAAATCCAGACTCGTCAACTCACCCACTTAGAGATGTAATACTTCAGGATTTTGTTTTCATATGCGTCCCAACGCCAATGAGGGATGTTATGGGAGATGACTGCAATCTATCAATTATAGAGTCCTGCTTTAGCGAAATTAAATCCATCGGATCGAACGCCACCTTCATAATAAAATCAACGGTTCCAATTGGGACAACCGAAAGCCTACAGGAAGCGCATCCGGAATTACATATCATCCATTCCCCAGAATTTCTTACCGCTAAATTCGCAAAAGAAGATTTCATTAATGCAGATAGGCACATAATAGGCTATACCAAATACCAGCACGTCGCACAGGAAGCTGCCAGCTTATTTAAATACAATTTTCCTGATGTGCCATGTCTTATAATGAAAAGCGTTGAGTCTGAATCTGTAAAGTATATCGCTAATTGTTTCTTTGCTACCAAGGTTAGTTTTTTCAATGAGATACACTTGCTGATTGATAAACTTGGATTAGATTGGAACTCTATTATTAATGGAGTTATTAGTGACAAAAGAATAGGTGAGTCCCACTATCAAGTTCCCGGTCACGACGGAGACAAAGGTTTTGGTGGCACATGCTTCCCAAAAGACATTAATGCATTAATATCCACCTTTGAGAAAAATGGGCTAGATGCGAAACTTTTAAAATCAGCATGGTCAGTTAATCTAGACGTAAGGAAAGACCTGGACTGGGCAAACTCAACTTCTGCCGTAGACAATAGCGATTCATAAATTTAACAATAAGCACACTAGGGATTCTGTCTATCATCTTGTTTGTTCAAGATTCTCATATTCATCCTTGGTTCTCTTATTGTTAATAAATTATTTTCGTTTTTACTTGATCTACACGTTTTTTTATGTTAGTATGCTTTCTTTAACAAAACTTACATTTTTTATAAAACAACACAACCCCTTAGTGTAAAAACAATTTCATGAATATTAAAGTTAAGAAAAGAAACGGCCGCCTAGAAGAATTTGAAGTAGATAAAATAAACGCAAGCGCATTAAGAGCGTGCAGTGACATAGACAACGTTTCTCCAAGCGAAATAGTTCTAGATGCCCAATTACAGTTATTCGACAAAATAACTACTATCGAAATAGACAAAGCTTTAGTTTTATCTGCTAGGGAAAAAATAGAAAAAGAGCCAAACTACTCTTACGCTGCTGCAGGGTTACTATTAAACTGCTTATACAAAGAAGTATTCAAAGAAGGGGTCGACTCAGAAGCTTTTGAATTGCAGTACAGAAAAAGCTTCATACAGAACATTAAAAAATTAGTAAAGCAAGAGATGCTGGACGAAAGATTACTTGGCTTTGATTTCACCAAACTCTCAGAGGCGCTAAAGATAGACAGAGACAAGAAGTTTAAATACCTAGGCATCCAGATATTATTTGATCGTTACTTTATAAGGAGTGACAAGAAAATAATGGAAACTCCTCAAGCTTTTTGGATGAGAGTTGCAATGGGTCTAGCCATTAACGAAGAAAATAAAAACGAAAAAGCAATAGAGTTCTACAATCTGTTTAGTCAATTTTTATACACAGCTTCTACACCCACACTATTCAACAGCGGCACAACCCACTCACAACTTAGCTCTTGTTACCTCAATACTTTTGATGATAGTATTGATGGGATATTTGATGGAGCTTGGCAGGAAGCTAGGAAATCTAAGTTTGCGGGTGGTTTAGGTTTTGACGTAACTCCATTTAGGTCTTCGGGCTCCCACATTAAGGGAACAAATGGAACTTCTGGAGGTTTAATTCCATGGTTGAAAATTTACAACGACTTGCTGGTTGCTGTAAACCAAGGCGGAAAGCGCCCAGGAGCAGGGTGTGCATACCTAGAGCCTTGGCATTTAGATTTTGAAGATTTCTTAAACTTAAGAAGAAACACTGGCGACGACAGGCTTAGATGTCACGATATGAATACCGCCTCATGGATTCCAGATATCTTCATGAGAAAAGTTGAAGCTAATGAAGATTGGTACTTCTTTGACCCGAACGAAAAGCTTATTGATACCGACGCAAGTCTGCACGATTCATTTGGTGAAGATTTTGACAATAGGTATAACGCAATGTGCCAATCAGCAGAAGACGGAAATGTTAAAAACTTTAGAAAAACCCCCGCAAAAGATTTGTGGAAAAAAATGCTCAAGGTATTGTTCGAGACATCGCATCCTTGGTGTACCTTCAAAGATCCGTGCAATATAAGATATACCAACCAGCACGAAGGAGTTGTCCATAGCAGCAATCTATGCACGGAAATAACGCTCCACACTAAAGCCTCCAAGTATAAATCTGGCGAGAAGACTGAAATTGGTGAGACCGCTGTATGTAACCTAGGATCAATAAATCTACTAAACCATGTAGAGGAGAAGTCCACGCACGGTAAGTCTGGTTATTTTATTAATTACGATAAACTAAAATCAACAATACACACTGCCGTAAGAATGCTTGATAACGTTATCGACATTAACTTTTACCCAACCAAAGAGGCTGCCAACTCAAATCTGAAGAATCGCCCCATAGGTTTAGGCATGATGGCTATACATGACGTGCTTCATAAATTAAATATTAATATTGATAGCGATGAATCTATTAAATTCAACGACAAATTGTTCGAGTTTTATTCCTGCCAATCTATATATGCTAGTTCTATACTAGCCAAGGAAAGAGGATCCTATGAAACTTATGAAGGCTCATTATGGAGTCAAAATATTTTCCCAATTGATTCCTACAACAACCTAATGTCCTACAAGGGTCAGTCGCCATCTGGCAATGGTGAAACCATGAAAGACGAGTGGGAAACATCAAGACGACATGTTTCTGAATTCGGCATGAGAAACTCTAATGTTATGGCTATTGCGCCAACTGCAACCATAGGTTACATCAACGGAGTAGAGCAGAGTATTGAGCCTAACTTTTCCGTACTCTTTGTTTATGAAAATAAAAGCGGCAACTTCTTTATTACCAACCAGCATTTTATTGATGACATGAAAAACGAAGGCTTATGGAGCCCCGAGGTGGCAAAGCTAGTCAAGGATGTCGACGGAGATCTTTCTTTACTTGATGGCGATATCCCACAGTGGATAAAGGAAAAATACAAAACCGCCTTTGACAGGAATATGTTTAAATTAATAGAGTGCAATGCGTCTAGGCAAAAATGGCTAGACCAAGCTATCAGCTTTAATTTGTATAATAACTCAACATCCTTAAAATATTTAAACGACATTTATATGGAATGCTGGAAGTCAGGGTTGAAGACAACTTATTATTTAAGGAATAGGGCGGCCAGCAAGGTAGAGAAGTCAACTTCTGAAGAGCCTAATTCTTCTAGCTCCCAAACTGCCTGCAGCATTGAGGCAATGAAAAACGGCGGGGAATGTGAAAGCTGCCAATAGAAGAGCCTCTGGGGTTGCAGTGCTTTTTGAAAATTCAGTACTCCTAGCCAAAAGATCAGATAAATGCCACATAACAGGGAACAAATATCCATACGGAGGTTATTGGTCCGTGTTTGGGGGTTCGATAGACGAAGGCGAAACTCCAATTGAATGCGCCGGAAGAGAATTACTAGAAGAATCCAAAATATTTGTAGACTTTAAGTTTATTGAGTTTATTGACATAATAAGTGATGAGTTTTGTGATTTTTACTTTCACATATATAGGTCTGACAAGATGCTATTCCCACAGCTGTGCGAAGAGCATAGTGAGTTCGGTTGGTTTAAAATTGATGAGCTAGTCAACTTTCAAGACTTAATAGATCCGAATATAGTTCAGCTGCTAGATAGTATATAATTGCACTTTAATGTGTATTTATATACATGAGAAAAAAACTAATACAATCGATAGCGTCCCTACTACTAGACAATCCAGTATCTAAATACGTCAAAAAGAATAAATTTTCAGAAAAAAAATTAAATGTTTCTGAGCATCCTGCTGATGAAAGAGATTGGGTTCACGTCTCTCAGTATTTAAAATCTGAAAGTATTAGTGGTAAGGAATTCTCTAGAAGATCACTATGCGTGAGTGTCGCTAATCAAGGCTCAATAGGTTCATGCGTGGGCCACAGCGGAAGGGTTGTACTTGGTTCGGCTAATGCATTCAAGGCCGAAGAACCAAGTCCTATGTGGATATACAAGACTGCCAAAAAATATGACCCATGGGCAGGTGAAGATTACTCGGGAACATCAATCAGGGGAGCTGCGAACGCATTGATAAACGAAGGTTGCTGTTTTGAAAGCTTTTGGCCATATATAGATAGGGAATCCAGCAACCCTAAAGAAGGAGCAAAAGAAGACGCTAGACTCAAGAAGATTAGCTCCTACCACGTTATACCCTGCTCTGAAACAGAAGAGATCAAAAGGATGGTAATTGACCGGCCACTTTGGTATGCATTCAAGGTCAGGGATTACTTTTTCTCTATTGGCTATGACGGCATTGTTGATACAGAAAAATACTTAGCATCAGAGGTTGCGGGCGGCCACGCAGTATGTCTTATTGGTTGGAAGTATATAAACGACAAGCTTTACTGGGAATTCCAAAACAGTTGGGGTTTGTTTTTTGGAAACTCTGGCTACTTTTTTATGGAGGACTCCTTATTTAGGTCTTCCATTATGAACTCTATTGGGCCCTATTATGTAGAGCTTTCTGATGGGTTCATTAATCCAAAACCAATTGACCCTGACCCAGAACCTGTCGAACCAGA
>CAJQLD010000030.1 GCA_905479095.1 uncultured Flavobacteriaceae bacterium | reverse complement strand
CTGTTGTGGTTATGTAGTGTTATTAAACCGCCGAGAAACAACATTAAGGATTGTAAAATTTATAGATTTCGAAGAATTTTCACTAATTTTAAAAAAAATATATAAAACGGCCTTTATGAGCAATACCTATTATGAGCCATCCGATTTAAGAAAATTTGGAGCGATTACAGAGTGGAGTGAAGAACTCGGTGAAAAATTCTTTGACTATTACGGAAAAGTATTTGAGGAAGGCGCACTCACCGCCCGTGAAAAATCTCTTATTGCATTAGCGGTATCACATGTCGTAAAATGCCCTTACTGTATAGATGCCTATACCCAAGATGGATTAAAGCGCGGCATTACCAAAGAAGAAATGATGGAAGCTGTCCATGCCGGCGCGGCCATTGAAAGTGGCGCCACCTTAGTACACAGCGTACAAATGATGAATAAGTATAAAAAATTATCCATGTAATCCATGCAATTAAAATCCCTGAAGAAACGCGAAAATGAACTTGCAAACGCCAAACGCCAATTAGAAATTTTATCCAATGGCATTTTTCAAGATGAAGAACTCCCAACGTTTCGCACAAAATTAGCCGCTCAAAATCAATTTCCATTACGTCCCAAAACATTAGAAATACTACAAATTAATGTTGGCTATATGTGCAATCAAGTGTGTGGTCATTGCCATGTTGATGCAGGCCCCGATCGAAAAGAAATCATGACGCGCCAAACAATGCAACAGTGTTTAGATGTGATTAAACAGACCGGCGCTCACACCCTAGACCTGACGGGTGGTGCCCCTGAAATGAACCCGGATTTCCGATGGTTTGTTGAAGAAGCAACTAAAGTCGGAGTCAAAGACGTCATTGTACGTTCCAATCTGACCATCATTACCGCCAATAAAAAATATAATGACCTTCCAGAGTTTTTCAAAAAACATGGCGTTCATGTGATATCGTCTATGCCTCATTGGACCGAAGGAAAAACCGACCAACAACGTGGCGATGGTGTGTTTAATGCCTCCATCAAAGCCTTAAAAATGTTAAACGCTGTGGGCTATGGCATGCCGGGATCAGAACTAAAACTCGATTTGGTTTACAATCCTTCAGGGGCTTTTTTGCCAGGAGATCAAACGGCTTTGGAAGCCGATTTCAAAAAGGCATTGTTGTCAAATTTCGAGATTCAGTTTCATAATTTGTTCTCGATCACCAACCTCCCGATCAGTCGTTTTTTAGATTATCTAATCGCTTCTGAAAATTATGAAGATTATATGTATAATTTAGTAGCGGCTTTTAATCCCGCAGCAGTGGCTAATGTGATGTGTACCAACACGCTTTCGGTAAGTTGGGATGGCTGGCTTTATGATTGTGATTTTAATCAAATGTTAGAATTAAGAGTTGATAGTGCGGTGCAACACATCAGTGAATTCAACAAAGACCTCCTAAGTAAACGAACCATTTGTATATCGCAACACTGTTATGGCTGTACCGCTGGTGCAGGAAGTAGTTGCCAAGGAACCGTTGCTTAACATGAAACAAAAACTAATTTTAATCGGGTTATGTCTGCTGTGGGCCAATGGATTTAGTCAGACATCTATAAAGGATGTCCTGAATAAATTTAATGATAATGCTGTTCCTTATATCACTGTCGATGAATTAACTGAATTAAAAACCCAACCCATTTTATTAGATGCTCGTGAACCAGCAGAGTACAACATAAGTCACCTAGAAAACGCCATTACTGTAGGGTTTAATGATTTTGAGATTTCGAAAGTAGCAAGCTTGAAAATTGAAAAAGATAAAATGATTGTGGTGTATTGCTCCGTTGGTGTTCGATCTGAAATTATTGGAAAACAACTCCTTAATAAAGGCTATACATCCGTTTTTAACTTATATGGCGGGATTTTTGATTGGGTTAATAAGGACGGGGAAATCTTTAATAACCTAAAAGAACCCACATCAAAAGTGCATATATACTCAAAACCATGGGATACGTATTTATTGAAAGGAATCAAGGTGTATGAATAAAAATATAATCATCGTTTTTGTGCGAAATCCTGAGTTAGGAAAAGTAAAAACACGACTTTCCAAAACCATTGGAAATGAAGATGCCCTAAAAATTTATAAAATCCTACTAAAACATACCGAGTCGGTGTTAGGCACCGCCACTAGCGATAAAGTTGTATATTACTCAGAAGAAATCCAGAAAAACGACTTATGGAATGCATCAATCTATCAAAAAAAACTGCAAAAAGGAACCGACTTAGGCGCGCGGATGCAAATGGCATTTGAAACTGCTTTTAAGGATTCCTATGAAAAGGTAGTGATTGTTGGTAGTGATTTGTTTGATTTAAAATCCATCCACCTCGAAAAAGCATTTGAAGCCTTAGAAAACCATGAAGTTGTTTTAGGGCCGTCGCTCGATGGTGGCTATTATTTACTAGGAATGACCAAGCTTCATCCGTCTCTATTTAAAAACAAACAATGGGGAACCGACTCAGTACTAGAGTCCACTTTAAAAGACCTAAAAGAACTCAACGTTAAACTTTTGGAAGCCTTAAATGACATTGATACATTTGAAGACCTACAAAATCAACCAGAATTACTGAAAAAGATAAAAAAATTATGATAAAACTTATTGAAGAAACGACTGATTACCTGAAAGAAAAAGGCTTTGAATCTCCCGAAATTGGAATTATTTTAGGCACCGGATTAGGACAACTCATTAATCATGTTGAGATTATTAAAGAAGTGAGTTACAACCATATTCCAAATTTCCCAACAGCGACCGTTGAGTTTCATAAAGGAAAATTGATTTACGGCATGCTTGAAGGAAAAAAAGTCATCGTAATGCAAGGCCGGTTTCATTTGTATGAAGGCTATACCCTGCAAGATGTTACCTATCCGGTACGAATCATGAAACAGTTGGGCGTCTCCACTTTGCTAGTTTCCAATGCGTCAGGGGCTTTAAATCTGGACTATAATAAAGGAGACCTGATGCTGATCGATGACCACATCAACTTACAAGGAGGCTCGCCATTAGCGTTTAAAGGCGTGGAACAATTAGGAGATCGCTTTGTAGACATGAGCGCACCCTATGATGGAAAAATAAATAAGACGATTCAAGAAATCGCTGCAAATCACAATATTGAATTACACAAAGGCGTTTATGTAAGTGTGGTTGGCCCACAGCTAGAAACCCGTGCTGAATACAAAATGTTAAAACTAATGGGCGCCGATGCCGTTGGAATGAGTACCGTTCCAGAAATAATTGTGGCAAATCACCTGAAGTTAAAAGTCGCTGCGGTGTCTGTATTAACCGATGAATGCGATCCAGACAACTTAAAAGCCGTCGATATTTCGGAGATTATTGAAATTGCCGCAAAAGCCGAACCTAAAATGATTACACTTTTTAAAGAATTAATAAAAATGTTATAGACAATGTCCCTCAAGCCCCCTTTTCTCCTACTATTTTTTTTAACTTTCCTTACAACGTCTTCTCAAGAAATAAATAAAGGAAACATTCTTAAGGATCGTCAATTTTTAATTGATCATAGTGAACTAACTGCAAGTGATTCAATTGGCAATTTTGTATCCATAAGACCACACAGAGTTAATGGTACACTTCGGAATTATTTTGTTGAATTCTATGACCATATGAATTTTACGAATCGTGTTGAAATTAAAACTCAAAATGAAACAAAAATTTTAGATGTTTTTATATTAAACGAAAAAGCACACATTTTTATAAAGGAACAAAAAAATAAATCCATTTCATTGAGATGTGATGTTATTGATTTGAAAACCCAATCTTTTGAACAGAAATCACTTTTAAAAGTTGATAAGAACTCCACTCAGGAAGTGTATCGTGCTCTGAAAAATGACTTTGAGATCAACTTAGAATATTCGTCTAAAGTTGTGTTGAGTTTCCCTGTAATTGAACATAAATCATTGTATGCCTTTGTAAAAGTGTTTTCTGATGAGTTAGAAGAATTAAACGAACATAAAATATTTGCAGATAAAAATATTCTGAATAAAAATGTAAGTTTTTTAAATGCCGCTCAACATCAAGATAAAATCTATTTACTTTTTAATTTAATTTACTCAAAAGATAAAAAAACATATATACTTATAGAGTTAAACAGCCAAAAGAGTCTCGAGGTTCACATAGTAGAAGACTCGTATGAGTTAATTAACTCTGATATTCGTGCAACTGATTACATTATAAGTGGCTTGTATTCAAATCACAAAGAAGGTGGATTTAAAGGATTCACACACTACACTATAGATTTAGATTCATTCTCTTTAAAATCACAACAACAAACGGAGTTTTCAAATAAAAAAGCTAGCAAGTATTTTAGTGGATTATTTAAAGGCAATAGAAGTATTGACATAAAAGACATTTTCATTGACGAACAATTTAACACCTATGTTGTCGGTCAATTTTATTTCATGAGAAAAGAACACGTAAATGCAGGCTTCCCAGTAGGCTTCCCAATCGCAACATTCTCTTTTGGATCTCTATCCGTTTTTATCACAATTAACCCTGCCAAAAGCTATAAAGTATTTGATGATATTTTAATAGGGAAAATAAACACAAAAGGAGAATTGCTTTGGGACACTATTTTGGAACTAAGACAAACTGAAAAAATAAACTCTAAGTATAACAAAAAAGATTCATCAACCTATACTTTCTTTGACGGCAATCAACTAAAAATATTAATGAATGGATACATTAATATGGACAAAGAAAAACTAATAGTTAAGCAGGATAAACGATTCTCAAAAACTAATTTATACGCTATCAAAATAAATCCAAATGGAAAAATTATCCCTGAGATTCTATTTGCAAATTCTGATGTAATTTTTATCGCAGAGACCGCTGTAAAATCTAAAGAAAATATTCATATCTTGGGACAAGGGAATATGAGAAAACAATTATTGAAAATAAAATTTTAAAACAGACACCTCTTACTAAATATACAAAAATGAGCTACTTAGATACCACCCACGATGTTTACAAAGAAGCAGCCCTTAGTCCCGATATTGGACTTTGCTGCACAACCAACCCTGTCTGGGAACTTCCAGGACTGAAAATTCCGAGAATCATGCAAGAAATGAACTACGGTTGCGGAAGCACAGTTCATGCGCGTGACCTGACCAACAATCCCAAAATATTATATGTTGGTGTTGGTGGCGGTATGGAATTGCTTCAATTTGCATATTTCAGTCGTCAAAAAAACGGTGTGATTGGCGTGGATGTGGTGGATGAAATGCTGGAAGCCTCTAAAAAAAATTTCGTGGAAGCAGAGGCCCAAAATCCCTGGTTTAGTAAAGACTTTGTAAGCCTGAAAAAAGGAGATGCTCTAAACTTGCCTGTGGAAGACAACAGTATCGATGTGGCAGCTCAGAATTGTTTATTCAATATTTTTAAAGTTGAAGACCTTAAAAAAGCGATCTCCGAAATGTATCGCGTCCTAAAACCACACGGAAAATTAGTGATGAGCGACCCAACATGTGAACAACCCATGAACGAAATACTTCGCGAAGACGAACGCCTTCGTGCCTTGTGTTTGAGCGGCAGCATCCCAATTGCTGATTATGTTAAGATGTTGACCGATGCTGGATTTGGAACGATTGAAATTAGAGCCCGAAAACCCTATCGAATTTTAGACCCTCTGAATTATAATACCGAGGAATTAATCTATATTGAATCGATCGAAGTTGCTGCGATCAAAGACCCAATGCCCGCCGACGGTCCTTGTGTTTTTACAGGAAAAGCGGCGATCTATTACGGCAAAGACGACTTCTTTGACGATACTGCAGGACATATTTTATTAAAAAATCAGCCCTTAGCGATTTGTGATAAAACGGCCGCTGCTTTAGCGAATTTAAACCGAAACGACATTTACTTTAGTGACTCCACATTTCATTATGATGGTGGTGGTTGCTGTTAACCTAAATAAAATGAAACACCTCTTAATCTACGTTTTAACCCTTTGCTTTTGGACTTCTAATGCACAAAAAATGAACCATTCAGAATGGACCAATATTTTGCAACTCCATGTTTCGGATGCTGGAAAGGTTGATTATAAAGGATTCCTTAATAACCGAGAGTCTCTTGATAATTACCTTGCCAACTTAGGCCGTCATGCACCAAAAGACCATTGGAGCACTTCTGAAAAAAAAGCCTATTGGATCAATGCGTATAACGCCTTTACAATTCAGCTTATCTTAAATAATTACCCCTTAAAAAGCATCAAAAAATTAAGTGATCCATGGGGTCAAAAATTTATTGTAATCGATGGGAAAACGATGTCACTCAATACGATTGAGCATGAGATTTTGAGACCTATGGGAGATTCGCGAATTCATTTTGCGATTGTATGCGCATCGGAATCCTGCCCTAAACTTTCGAATTGCGCGTTTGAAGCAAAAACATTAAATGATCAATTGGATCAAGCTGCACATGATTTTATCAATGCTCCTTCGAAAAATAATCTGGCACCCGCCACCATTAAAATTTCAAAGATATTTAAATGGTTTAAAGCTGATTTCCCAAAAGGAAACGCTTTTATCACCTACCTCAATAACTACAGTACAACCGCAATTTCACCCCAAACAAAAATTGAGTTTTTAAGCTATAATTGGGCGCTGAATGAATAAAATAAGTGTCATTGTCCCTGTATTGAATGAAGCTAAAAACATAGAAGCCTTGTTGGCCTATTTACATCAAAATTCTAACGAAAAATTGATTTCAGAAATTCTTGTGATTGATGGTGGAAGTAGCGATGGATCTCAAAATATAGTCTCAGGATTTTCAAAAAAACACCCTAAAGTGATTGGGTTAAACAGCCCAAAAGGGCGTGCAAAACAAATGAATTTTGGAGCTGCTCAAGCCAAAGGCAGCATTCTATATTTTTTGCATGCAGATTCATTTCCTCCGAAAAATTTTGATCAATCTATTGTAGAAGCAATTAATGATGGGACAAAGGCTGGGTGTTTTAAAATGAAATTTGATAGCAACCATTGGTGGTTGCAATTGACAGGCTGGTTCACCCAATTTAATTGGAAAGTGAGTCGTGGGGGTGATCAAAGTTTATTTGTAGAAAAAAACATCTTTGAACACCTAAAAGGCTATAACGAAGATTTCATAATTTATGAAGATAATGAGTTCATCTATAGACTTTATAAACAAGGTTCCTTTAAAGTCATTCAACGTACACTAACAACCTCTGCGAGACGTTTTGAGTCGAATGGCATCTGGTCGTTGCAGTTTCATTTTATGGTAATCCACTTGAAGAAATTCATTGGAGACTCTCCAAAAAAATTAGAAGCCTATTATATAAAACATATTCATTAACTTTATAACCCAAAACCACTCGGGTTTTAGGTCCGTTTTTAAGTACGAATCCCCAAAAACTTATTTAGTATGGAACACATCGCAATTATAGGAAATGGAATTTCTGGTATCACAGCAGCCAGACACATCCGAAAACTATCCGATAAAAAAATTACCGTCATCTCGTCAGAAACCGATTATTTTTTCTCTCGAACAGCGCTTATGTATGTCTATATGGGGCATATGAAGTTTAAACATACGCAACCGTATGAAGATTGGTTTTGGAAAAAAAACGAGATTACACTCAAAAAAGGCTATGTCGAACAGATTGACACCGCTAAAAAAATACTTCTATTTTCTGATGGAGAGAACTTAAAATTTGACAAACTTATTTTAGCCACTGGAAGTAAACCGAATAAATTTGGATGGCCAGGTCAAGATCTAAAAGGCGTTGTGAGCTTGTACCATAAACAAGACTTAGAGGCTGTAGAAACCTACGCTCCTAATAATACCGATTGTAAACGTGCCGTCATCGTAGGTGGAGGTCTTATTGGGATTGAGCTTGCTGAAATGTTCCATTCTCGACACATTCCAGTGACCTTTTTAGTGAGAGAAGATAGCTACTGGAGTGCTATTTTACCAAGTGGCGAAAGTAAAATGATTACCCATGAAATTAGAAAAAACGGAATTGACCTTCGATTACAATCAAATTTAAAGCAAATAAATTCGGATGCAAATGGAAATGTAAAATCCATTGTAATTGCAGAAACTGGTGAAGAAATCGACTGTAATGTTGTTGGACTCACAGCAGGGGTTTCTCCAAACATTGGGTTTTTAGAACATTCGGAACTAGAAACCAATCGTGGGATTTTGGTGGATCGAAATCTAGAAACCAACATCAAAGGCATTTATGCCATTGGAGATTGTGCCGAACAACGCATTGCAGTTGAAGGTCGAAGACCGATTGAAGCCGTTTGGTATACCGGTCGGATTATGGGGGAGACCGTCGCACAAACAATTTGCAAAAAAGAAACACTTTATACGCCAGGACACTGGTTTAACTCCGCTAAGTTTTTTGATATTGAATACCAAACCTACGGCTGGGTGAATAGTGAGCGACACATGAAACCCAATGAAGCACATTTTCATTGGATGCATCCCGATCAAACCAAATGTTTAACCATTGCTTTTGACAAAACCACGCAGTCATTCTTAGGGATAAACACTTTTGGTATTCGAATGCGACACGAAATTTTTAATCGATGGTTAGATCAAAATAAATCCATTGACTATGTACTTGAACATTTAGAAATCGCCAATTTTGATCCTGAATTTTATAAAAACCACTACAAAGAAGTCTTAGGAAAGTTCAACGCTGAACACCACAAAAACCTACGATTAAAAAAGAAAAATTGGTCACAAATTTTTACCCTAAAATCATAATATGAAAACAATAAGAACCCTAGGATTAGCACTCATTTTAGCCGTGTTTGCGCTTTTCATCAGCTTGCTGTTTATGGGGCAGTATAAACTCACAAATCAGGCTTTTGAAGATTTTAGAACTCAAAAAAATATCGCAAGTCCTCTATTTAGCGAAACTTTAAAAAATAAGGTCGTTGATCAGGAATTTTCGACTCCATTTTTCCTCGCAAATTCTATTGCAAAAGCGGTTGAGTCTGCCAATGAGACTCACAAAAAAAACAAAGAATGGTCCATGGTTATTTGGGAAAAACCACATAGCTTGGCCTATCAAATGGTAAAATCGTCGGGGACTGGATTTGTAGTTCAAAACAAAATATTGCTCTGGTTTTTAAGTTTTGGACTCGCCATTTTTGGCGCCCTTTTATTCATGCTTCCAGCGATCCAACTAAAAGGCCCTCCAGGAATAAAAAACAACCATATATTTCATAGTAGTGCGACCAATAGAGGTTGGATTGCATGGTTTGTTTTTGCGTTCTTAATTTCGTTTTATTTAGTATTATACTTTAGACCGAGTTATATGGTCAATTGGATTTATCTGGTGGACCCAATAAGTGAGTCTTTGAGCGGAAACCCAGCAAGTCAGTGGTTTTTATATGGGTTTTTATATTGCATTATTATGTCTGTCATGGCCGTTCGGATGTATATTAAATACCGTCACAATAAATATCAGGTCTTAAGAACCACCTCGGTTTTGTTTTTTCAGATTGTATTTGCATTTTTAATTCCAGAAATTTTAGTCCGATTTGAAAAGCCGTGGTATGATTTTAAAAACGCCTTTCCGTTGGATTATGATTTTTTCTTCCGTTGGAATCTGAATGAATTATTAGAAAGTGGCGGGTTTGGCTTATTTATTTTAGTTTGGGGGGTTTTATTAACCTTAGTTGTGGTGCCGGTTATGGTTTATTTTTTTGGAAAACGCTGGTATTGCTCATGGGTGTGCGGATGTGGCGGACTCGCAGAAACCTTGGGAGACCCCTACCGACAATTATCCAGTAAATCGTTGTTTTCTTGGAAAGTAGAACGCTGGCTAGTTCATGGCGTCCTCGTATTTGCGTTGCTAATGACAGGGTTGACTTTGTATGGCTATTTTTCAGAAGCTTACGAAGTGTTTGGTATTAAAGTTCAAACCCTACAAGACATCTATGGCTTTTTAATAGGCTCCATATTTGCCGGGGTGATTGGAACCGGGTTTTATCCCATATTTGGAAATAGAGTTTGGTGTCGATTTGGATGTCCTTTAGCCGCATATATGGGAGTGATTCAACGTTTCAAATCGAGATTTAGAATTACCACCAATGGCGGGCAATGCATTTCTTGTGGAAATTGTTCAACCTATTGTGAGCAAGGAATCGACGTTCGTGCCTATGCACAAAAAGGGGAAAACATCGTTCGTGCAAGTTGTGTTGGCTGTGGTATTTGTAGTGCTGTTTGTCCTCGAGGAGTTTTAAAATTAGAAAATGGCCCCGAAGAAGGACGGATTGGTAGCAGCGATGTATTGCTTGGTAATGAAATGAATCTGATGGATCAACTCCATGATAAATAAGTTTTATGTTGAATAACCCCAATCGTGAAAAACCGATTATAAAAGTCATTATTCCCGCTTATAATGAAGCCGATTCTATTGGAAAAGTCCTCAAAGACCTTCCTGAAATTGTCAATGAAATCATTGTCGTTAACAATAACTCAACAGATGCAACCGTGAAAAACGCAGAACAAGCAGGTGCGACGGTTCTAACTGAACTTAAAAGTGGTTATGGTAATGCCTGTTTAAAAGGCATTGACTACATTAAACAGCAGAAAAAAGATACGGATATTGTGGTGTTTTTGGATGGTGATTACAGTGATTATCCCGAAGAACTCACCAAAATAATTGCTCCCATTATTGAAAAGGATATCGATTTTGTGATTGGAAGCCGCGACAAACATCTTCGAGAAAAGGGTGCGATGCAACCCCAACAAATTTTCGGAAATTGGTTGGCAACGTTTTTAATGCGTCTGTTTTTTAAATCAAAATTTACAGATCTTGGTCCTTTTAGAGCGATTACGTTTGATAAATTACTGAACCTAAACATGGAAGACCCTACGTATGGATGGACTGTAGAGATGCAACTTAAAATCTTAAAACAAGGCTACAGTTATATAGAAATCCCTGTAAAATATCGAAATAGAATTGGAGTTTCAAAGGTTTCTGGTACCGTAAAAGGTAGTATATTTGCAGGAATTAAGATATTAACTTGGATATTAAAATACAGCTTTAAGTAATGCTTTTAGAAATCATCATCATTTTAATTTACTCTTTTGCACTCATACTCATTTTTATGTATGCTTTGGCACAATTAAATTTACTATTTAATTATTTAGGTTCTAAAAATCCAACTGAAAATAGTCCTGAGTTTGATTTTTCAAACGCTGATGAAATCCCATATGTGACCATACAACTTCCCGTATTTAACGAGATTTATGTCATGGATCGACTCTTAAAAAACATTGTCCTTATTGATTATCCAAAAGACAAATTAGAATTTCAGGTTCTAGATGATTCAACCGACGAATCCATCGAATCCACTGCAACGCTCATAAAAACATTACAAAAAGAAGGGTTTGACATTCAACACATTCAAAGATCAAATCGAGACGGATTTAAAGCGGGCGCCTTAAAAGAAGGGTTGATCGTTGCTAAAGGCGAGTACATTGCCATATTTGATGCCGATTTTTTACCTGAAGCGGACTGGCTTAAAAGGACCATTCCATTTTTCAAAGATGAAGCGGTTGGCGTTGTTCAAACGCGTTGGGGACATATTAATAGAGACTATTCCATTTTAACTAAAATTCAAGCATTTGCTTTGGATGCACACTTTAGTCTGGAACAAGTTGGACGAAACTCCAAAGGACACTTCATCAATTTTAATGGGACGGCTGGCGTTTGGCGAAAAACCTGTATCATAGATGCTGGGAATTGGGAAGGCGACACCTTGACTGAAGACCTTGATTTAAGTTATAGAGCACAGCTTAAAGACTGGAAATTTAAATACTTAGAAAATGTTGAAACCCCTGCTGAATTACCAGTCGTAATTAGTGCCGCTAGATCGCAACAATTTCGATGGAACAAAGGAGGCGCCGAAAATTTTCAAAAAATGATGTGGCGTGTTCTAAAAAGTAAGAACATCTCCTCAAAAACAAAATTACACAGTTTATTACACTTACTTAATAGTACTATGTTTTTGAACGTCTTAGTCGTAGGAATTCTTAGTATCCCGATGCTCTATATAAAGAATGAATATGCACATTTAAAAATGTATTTTTTTGTGATGAGCTTTTTTGTGATAAGCACCATTATTTTCTTTATTTGTTATTGGTTTATGTATAAGAAAACACATGGATCGAGTTTAAAAAGTTTTGTCCAATACATTGCCTTGTTTTTTACGTTTTTCTCGATAGCAATGGGCTTCTCATTGCATAATTCAATTGCTGTTTTAGAAGGCCATTTTGGAAAGCGAAGTGACTTTGTACGAACCCCAAAATTTAATATTAATGCCATTTCTGATAGCTGGAAAAACAATAAATATCTCAAGAAAAACATTTCAGTTCATGTGATTTTTGAAGGTATTTTGATGCTCTATTTTGCGTTCGGAATGTATAGCGCATTTATTGTCGGCGACCAAGGTGGAGACTTTGGTTTATTCCCTTTTCATCTAATGCTATTTTTAGGATTTGGATTTGTATTTTTTAAATCGATTTCCTCTAAAGTTTAACCTCTTACGCCCCGACTTATGGAATTCAATAGGTCATTTATAAATTCAAAAAAAGCCTTCTATCTTTTGGGCAGCTTAAGCATACTTTTTTATGCCGTCTGGGCATACGACTTGGAGCGTTTTGAACATGCCAAACTCCTCGGGTTATATAGCTTTCTTTTTGGGTGTTATTACTTAATTTTAAAACATCCCAATACCAAAGAACGTCATTTATCTTATTTAGCCATCGGATTGCGATTGATTTTTTTGATGGCAATCCCCAATTTGTCTCAAGATTTTTATCGTTTTATATGGGATGGGCGCCTCCTTTTGGCAGGCCTCAACCCCTACTTGTTTACGCCCAATGGTTTAGTGTATTCTCAACCCGATTTATTTCCGCAAATGAGACTACTATTTGAGGGCATGGGAGCGCTCAGCGCAGGCCATTTCTCCAATTACCCACCCATACACCAACTCCCGTTTATCATCGCCGCAATGCTCTCTAAATACAGTATTTTGGGGTCCGTGATTGTATTGCGATTAATTTTAATAGGGGCGGATTTAGGCATTCTCTTTTTTGGTAAAAAACTATTGAAAAAACTACAGCTACCTACCAAAAAAATATATTGGTTTCTGTTAAACCCCTTGGTCATTATTGAATTGACTGGGAACCTTCATTTTGAAGGGCTGATGCTTTTATTTTTCATGATGGCGCTGTATTTTATTCATTCCAAAAAATGGCATTTGGCGGCGCTTACAATGGCCCTTTCGATTGCTGTGAAGTTAGTCCCGATTTTAAGCCTCCCATTATTCTTAAACAAATTAGGATGGAAAAAGAGTATTCGTTTTTATGTCACAATTGGGGGAGGATTCCTACTGCTTTTCCTGCCCTTTTTAAGTGGCGATTTTATTAAAAACTACAGCACAACTATTGGGCTTTGGTTTTCTAAGTTTGAATTCAATGCCGGTATTTATTACGCCCTTCAATGGGTCATTGAAACGACATCAGATATAGAGCTAATTCATAGTATGGGGATCATCGTGGTGAGTTTCCTAGGACTTCTAATAAGCTACCAACTAATTCAAAATAAATCAAAAACCACCGAACTCATTCTAATGATTCTGTGGGTCTTGAGTGGTTACTATTTTATATCTACAACCGTTCACCCTTGGTATATTATAAGTCTGTTGTTACTCTCAACCTTTACAAACTATAAATTTGTACGCGTATGGAGCTATACCTTGATTTTTAGTTATTTTGCATATAACCAATCGAGTGTGAATGAAAATGGGCTAATTCTGTGTTTAGAATACATCCCCGTCCTAAGTGTTTTAGGTTGGGAACTCTTTAAAAAACCAACACTTAAAAAATTAAAGCATCATTAAATTACTAATTTCTTGATCGGTAAGATGTTTCCAATGCCCTCTTGGTAAATCTTTTTTGGTAAGAGGTCCGACAGTCACACAGTCCATTTTAACGATTTCATACTTAAAATTATCAAAGATAGTACGGATCAACGTATTACCTGTGTTTTTGATTTGCAGCCCGATTTCATTTTTGGGCGCACCTGCAATATAACTTACGGCCTCAACAGACACCAATTTACCTTCCAACTTGAAGCCTTCTTGGATACTTTTTAAATGTTCAAACTTTAGGGGCTTATCTAATTCCACATGAAATAGACGTGCGACGCCATGCTTAGAGTTCGTAAACTTAGCGTGCATAAGTTCATCGTTGGTAAATAAAATTAGTCCAAGGGAATTTCTACCAAGTCGACCAATAGGTCTAATTTTGGAGGTGGTCGCATTAGCCACCAAATCCATCACCGTACGGCCTTTGCCTTCACTCGTAGTCGTTGCAAATCCTTTAGGCTTGTTCAATAACACATACGCTTTTTTCTCGGGGGTGATGCGTGCGCCATCAAACCGAACCTCATCAGCCAAAAGAACTTTATAACCCATTTCAGTGACCACTTTTCCATTGACCGTCACACTCCCAATACTGATATGCATATCTGCTTCTCGACGCGAACACATTCCAGAATTTGAAATATATTTATTCAATCGAATCTCATCAGGATTAGCATTTGCTTTTCCTTTGGGTTTAGACGGCGTGGTCTTTTTCTTTGAATACGTTGTTTCAGGGGCCTTTAACTTTGACGGTTTAGACTTCCCGACACGTCTATCTGAATGGTTATGAGCTTTTGCCATGATTAATTTTTTGCAAATGTAACGCATTCGCAGGCAATGTGTGTAATTTTTATGCTTATAATATCTTAGACATAATTAGGTTTGGATTCAACAATATAATACTAAACACCCCTAGTAAAATAAGGAGTTTTAATAGATTATGAATTTGCACATAATGCTGATGTTTTTTGGCTTTAAACAACAGTAATACGACTAAAGTAAGAAGGGTTATACTTCCATAAAAGAAATAATCCATCCGTCCTAAATCGTAAGAGGACACTAAATAACATGTCACTAAAACATTTATGAGCACTAAACAAAGGACCATAATTTTAGTAGTGCTCTCGCCGTAAACAACTGGAATTGTTTTATAATCTAGAGTTAAATCGCCTTTTAAGTTTTCTAAATCCTTGACCAATTCTCGCATGGATAATACCAAAAATAAATAAAACCCAAAGACAAATATCAAACTGCTATAGTTTTTGTAATACAAAAAGATGGCGAAAAAGGGAGTGATGGTTAAAATAGCTGAAATTAAATTCCCTATAATGGGTCTTTTTTTAATTTTATGAGAATAGAACCAGATTGCAAAAATATAAATTGAAAAAAATAGAACAGATCTAAAAGATACATAACTGGCAGCAATAACGACTAAAAAATTAAGCACAAAATAGAGGCTTAACTTCGTATTTAAGCCAACGTATTGTTCCAAAATTGATTTACGGGGTCGATTGATCCTGTCTTTTTCACTATCATAAAAATTATTGATGATATACCCGGAGGCAACCGCACCCGCAGTCGCTAGTATTAATGCAAAAAGAGAACGATCAAACAGTACTTGGGAAAGCGACTGTGAAGGAGCCATTATAAAAACGGCCGTAATGTACTGAGCAATTATTACCAAGGCCACATTATAGCCTCTCACCACTGAAAACATGCTAAAAAATTTCAACATGATTTGTTTTTGAGTTGGCGACAGCATAATGACTATTTAGAAATTATAAACGACTTCTAATTTATAATCTGTCAGGACTTTTTGAGCGGCTTGAAAGTCTTCCGTAAACCCTAAAATATAGCCTCCACCACCCGATCCACAGAGTTTTAAGTAGTAGGCATTGGTGTCGATACCTGCTTTCCAAATTGTATGGAATTGCTTTGGAATCATCGGTTTAAAATGATTTAAAACAACCTTAGAAAGTTGTTTGGTGTTTGAGAAAAGTGACTTTAAATCACCTTTCAAAAAATCGTCAACACAAGCGTCTGTATGTTTTATGAATTGATTTTTGAGCATGGTTCTAAAACCTTCTTGCTTCATTTTCTCCATAAAAATCCCAACCATCGGTGCCGTTTCGCCAGTCATGCCACTATCTAAAAGAAACACCGCTCCTTTTCCATTGGTGTTTTGAGACGGAATGCCCGTGGCTTCAATATTATTTTTCGAATTGATGAGAATTGGAATGCTTAAATAACTATTTAACGGATCTAATCCCGATGACTTTCCGTGAAAAAAAGATTCCATTTCAGAAAAAATAGCTTTAAGTTTCAATAACTTATCGCGAGTTAAGTTCTCAAGAACTGTAATTTTATCTTGTGCGTACTTATCATACAAAGCTGCAACCAATGCGCCACTACTCCCGACGCCATAGCCTTGAGGAATGGAAGAATCAAAGTACATCCCTGCATTGATATCTTGTTGTAATTGATCTAAATTGAACGCCACTAAATTGGTGTCAATCTCAGATAAATACTGAATAAATTTCTTTAAATTTTGATTTGATTCAATGGCAGATTGATTTGGATTTGCATCCATTTTCAAAGCGCCATTATAAAAATTATAGGGTATAGACAGCCCTTTAGAATCTTTGATGATCCCATACTCTCCGAAGAGTAAAATTTTAGAATAAAAAAGCGGTCCTTTCATAGCGTTAAGTTAAACTTAAAACTCTCACTGGTTAATGATACTCCAAAGATACACTAAATTTTTATTGGTTGTGCACCCTGTCCTACATTGTCTTCAATAAAGTGCCCGTTTTGACAGTGTACTGACAACTCATTTGCTATAAATTCTTGAATTTCTTTTGCTTCATTGTCGGGAAATAGCACGTGAACATTGGCGCCAGCATCTAAAGTAAAACAAATATGAAGTCCTGTTTGGGCTCTAAACGCCCAGAGTTTATTTATAATTTCTAGCGTATTGGGCTTCATCAATATAAAATACGGATCGCTACTCATCATCATTGCATGTAGGGTAAGTGCTTCGCGTTCTACAATACTTATAAACGCGTTCAAATCGCCTGTTTTTAAGGCGGCCATAAGAGCATCCATATTCGAATGCGCTTGTGCAAAACGCGGTTCGGCAAAAGGATGGTTGTGCATCAGATTATGACCTACAGTACTGCTTACCTGTTTCTCGCCTTTATCAACTAAAAGAATCGTATCACGGTAGTTTTTGAAATTTTCATGAACTTCATACGGATATTTAATTCCGACTAAATCTGAACTCCCCTGAATATTCGCATGGGCACCCCAAACCACTAAATCGCCCTCAATACTTCTACAAGCACTTCCAGATCCCAAACGGGCTAAAAAGGAAGCTTTTTTATTAAAAAACTCTTTTGAAATCGTTGGGTTTAACTGCTGTTCGATTTGAACCAAACACAATGCCAACGCACTCATCCCAGAAGCTGAGGAGGCAATTCCAGAACTGTGAGGAAAGGTGTTAGAGGTTTCAATGGTAAAATGATAGGCCGTTAAAAATGGGATGTAAACTTCAATTCTTTTAAAGAATTGTTCGATTTTGGGTTTAAAGTCCGTCTGTAAATCGCCTTCCAAAAACACATCAAATGAAAACCCGTCAGTGGTCTTTTTTTTAAATTTTAGGGTGGTCGATGTTTTACAGTTGTTAAGGGTAAAACTAATCGAAGGATTTGCGGGAATTTGGTGCGCTTTTTTCCCCCAATATTTTACCAATGCAATATTACTAGGGGCACTGTAGGCTACAGCACCGTTTTCTAATAGATGCGAATAAGGTTTTGGAATGAATTCGTTTACAATCATAAAATTGGCATGAAAGACAAAGATACTAACTTCCCTTTATTTATTTGTTATTTTGAGAGCTGTTGTGCCGCGATAAAAGCACTGGTCCACGCATTTTGGAAATTAAAACCGCCGGTGACCGCATCAATATTTAAGACTTCACCCGCAAAAAATAGATTTTTCAGATGCTTACTTTCAAACGTTTTAAAATTAACTTCTTTAAGCTCTACCCCTCCAGCAGTCACAAACTCCTCTTTAAATGTGCTTTTTCCATCAACAGAAAAAACCGCTTCAGTTAGTTGACTAGCCAATGCTTGCAATTGTTGTTTATTAACCTCAGCCCAACGAAGATCCTTTGGCATTTTGGAAGCAATTACTAATTGTTCCCACAAGCGTTTCGGAAGCTCAAATTGTGAGGATTTCAAAATTGTTTTTCTAGGAAACGCCGTTTTGATTTCCAATAAGCGCTCCAAACATTCTGAAAATTCTTGTTTGATAAAATTAACTTTAATTTGAAATTGATACTCTCTTTCTGCTAATTCCAAAGCGCCATAAGCCGATAGCTTTAAAATGGAAGGCGCACTTAAGCCTGTGTGAGTGACCAACAACGGGCCTTCAGACTCTAAACTGCTATTTACTACAGAAATATGAACGTCCAAAGCCACCACTCCGGGGATGGTTTTCAGGCGTGAATCTTTTATATTAAAGGTAAATAACGAAGGAACCGGTGGCACCACATGATGGCCAACACTTTCTAATAGTTTCCATATTTTAGGATTACTCCCCGTTGCAATTAAAAGTTTAGGGGTTGTGAAAACGCCCTTTGTAGTGTCTAGTTCCCAAGCTTCATTTTTATAACGAATCCCTTGAACAGAGTGATTTAATAACAGTTCGATTTGGTGTGTTTTAATTTCTTCTAAAAAACAATCGATGATGGTTTGAGAGGAATTTGAAACAGGAAAAACTCTCCCATCTTCTTCAATTTTCAAAGGCACGCCTCGAGTTTCAAACCATTCCATAGTATCGCCTGTCATATAGTTATGAAAAGGCCCTCTTAATTCTTTTTCACCTCTGGGGTAATTTAAGACCAACTCGTTTGGAATAAATTCGGCATGAGTTACATTACAGCGTCCACCTCCTGAAATCTTCACTTTAGAAAGTACATTAGAACCACGCTCTAAAATCGCGATTTTGAGATTTGGGTTTTGAGTCGCTGTGTTAATGGCCGCAAAAAAACCTGCCGCCCCGCCTCCTACAATTAAAACATCATAATTATTCACTTTACAAAAGTATAAAAAAAGCATCTCGTAAAGAGGCACTTTTAGATTTAGTTTTGGGCCTAAAAACTTGAACTCATATTGATTAAATAGATGTTAAATATTTAATTAGATTTATATTAAGATAATTTTGTCCGAAATAAAAATAAACACTATTTTTGTGCTGATTAAAAATTAAAAATGTTTTCAAAAAGCTGTAAATACGGAATTAAAGCAACGCTATACATCGCACAAAAATCGCAACATGATGAAAGAGTTAGTTTAAAAGAAATTGCTGATGCGATTAATTCCCCTATTGCGTTTACTGCAAAAATTTTGCAAATCCTTGCTAAGGCAACGATTATCAACTCCACAAAAGGTCCAAATGGCGGGTTTGAAATAGATAAAGTACAGTTATCTAAAATAAGTATTCATCAAATTGTGGAAGCCATCGATGGGAATCGTTTATTTGACGGCTGTGTATTAGGTCTTAATAGTTGTAATGCAAAAGAACCTTGCCCGATGCACAGTGAATTTGTAATCATCCGAAAACAACTTAGCGAAACCCTTGCCACATCGAACCTACTTGATGTCGCATTGGATCTCAATCTAGGACTGACAGTCCTGAAACGATAAAAAAAATTACTATAAAATAAGATAAAAAGGTCTTTATATCTGTATATGAAATTTCATCAATTACCCCTACTTAAAACCATCCAATTAAATTCTGAAAACTGGCTTTCTAGCCCGGGTGTTATTGGCACCTTTGTCCTCATATTTATCATTATATTTTTGGGAGTATTTATTTTCTTAAAGCGTTTAAATCGGTATGTCGATTTCCTTGAAAAGAACACAACAGACCTTACCGAAGAAGAGTTTCAAAGAAGGCTCATCAACCTTGAAGAAGAAGACGTTGATAACATCTTAGAATTACGACAACAAGGTTTTAAAACCAATGTGAAACCATCCAACATTGCTGAAACCTCATCAAAATACATTGGT
>CAJQLD010000029.1 GCA_905479095.1 uncultured Flavobacteriaceae bacterium | reverse complement strand
GCAGCATAATTTGAGTGAAGAGTTTATCCTCAAATTGTTTAAAGCGGTTCACCAAGAATCCATTAATCATCAAGAACTAATCTTGAATAAATAACATAAAAAAAGGCTCGCATTGCGAGCCTTTTTTGTTGGTTTAGTGTTCTGTTATTTAATTGAAAAATCAAAAACAGATTGATTTCTACGACCAGTTGGTACGGTTCCTTGGTAAATAAAACAATACTCACCCGGCTCTAATGTTTCTGGAACTACTTTAAATTTGTTATTTCCAATCGTTTCAATGTTAAAAGGAATGGATGCTTTTGGATCGATGCCGCTCGTTCTAGCGTAGGCGCTATTTTTTGCAGTCACCACCTCTCTAAGGTTTTTAGAATTTTTCACCTTCATTTTTACCAAAACAAATTCGTTTGGCGATGTGGCCACTCGAAACCACCAATTAAAAAGACTCGGCTTGTCCCCTTGGAAATTTTGCATATTGTCAGCTTCAGTATCTGGATCGAAGATAAATGTAAACTCAGGAGTGGTGGATCTAATCACATTATTAGAAGTTCTTTTTGGTAATTGCGATTTTTCTTTGGCATTAATAAGACCCGATACTAAATTCTGAGCAAGTGCATTTTGATTCACCCCTGAAAATACAGATGCCAATACGGGTTTGATCGTCGTGTCTGCTGCTAAATAATAAATTCCTGTTTTCGATTTTGTATTAAATTTCGATTTTGCCATTACTAAGGCGATCACCGTTGAGGAGACCCCCGATTCTTTTAACTTTGATAAGGCAGTTATAGAAGCATCAAAATCAACATCCGAAGAGTTTATTTTACTTACAATAATGGCTTCGTCAAAACCTAATTCTTGCATTTGGATGATCGATCCGTTTGTAATGACCTCTTGTGCGTAATTAAATTGAAGTGTTAAAGAGAGTAACACAGCAAATAATGTTGTCTTTTTCATATCTAAAGTTAAATTGGATTTCAAAGGTATAACAAAATATATTAAAAAGAAATTTGTTTCTTTGTAGATATCTTAAAATCAAGAATGACAGGCACTGTATATAAATCGACTGGAAGTTGGTACTCTATTAAATCGGATCGTGGAGAATTCTATGAATGCCGGATCAAAGGGAAGTTTCGAATTCAGGGTATTAAAAGCACCAATCCATTAGCGGTTGGGGATCAGGTCGATTTTGATTTAGAAACAAGTAACAATACCCAAACAGGGGTTATTACAACAATCCATCCACGAAAAAACTACATCGTACGAAAATCGGTCAACCTCTCCAAACAAACCCATATTATTGCGAGTAATATTGATCAAGTATTTTTATTAATTACGATTGATAATCCCCCAACATTCACGAGTTTTATCGACCGTTTTTTAGCAACCACAGAAGCCTATGCAATCAAAGCCGTCTTGCTTTTTAATAAAGCAGATGTTAATGACGAAGCGACTCAACAAATCGTAAAAAACTTATCGGCGCTCTATGAAGGTATTGGATATCAATGCTTAAGTATCTCTGCCAAAACAGGCGAGAATATCGAAGCCGTTAAAACGCTGATGACCGGAAAATCAAGCATGTTTGCGGGCCATTCAGGCGTTGGAAAATCAACTTTAGTCAACACCATTGAGCCCGGGTTAAATATCAAAACTAAAGAAATTTCAGATCAACACAAGCAAGGGCAGCACACCACCACTTTTGCTGAAATGTTTGACCTCAGTTTTGAGGCTCAAATTATTGACACCCCTGGAATCAAAGGGTTTGGTGTGGTTGATATGGAGCCTGCCGAAATAGATAATTACTTCCCAGAGCTATTTGCCTTAAAACAATCTTGCAAATTTAATAATTGTTTGCATGTGCATGAACCTCAATGCGCCGTTAAATTGGCCCTCGAAACCAATCAAATTGCAGCTTCGCGTTACAAAAGCTATACTCAAATTATTGAAGGCGACGACGAACATTATCGTACCGATAATTACGAGCCAAAATGAGAGCAGTGATTCAAAGAGTTTCCCAAGCATCTGTGACCATTGAAGGGCAGGTCGTATCAGAAATAGCCTCTGGACTTTTAGTGCTTTTAGGAATTATGGACTCGGATACTACTGAAGACATCCAGTGGTTGAGCAACAAACTAACCAATCTCCGCATTTTTAACGACGCCGATGGCGTGATGAATACCTCTTTAAAAGATAGCAATGGATCGGCTATTGTGGTGAGTCAGTTTACTTTGTACGCACAAACCAAAAAAGGCAATCGCCCCAGTTATATCAAAGCGGCGAAACCTGAAATTGCGAAACCACTTTATGAGCAATTTATAAAACAATTTGAGGCGGACTTAGGACAAGTGATCCAAACAGGTGCGTTTGGTGCCGATATGAAAGTCGCCCTTATAAACGATGGTCCCGTAACCATTGTGATGGATTCAAAAGCGCGGGAATAACCCTCTATTTTATAAGTAGTTATTTTAGCCAAATTAATTTGATTTCATTTGTACATTGACTAATTTGCTGCTTCAATAATTTTCTACAAATGGACCTTCAACACGCACAAAAAACCGTCGACGACTGGATCAAAGCCCATGGGGTTCGCTACTTTAACGAACTGACTAATATGGCACAACTCACCGAAGAAGTAGGGGAAGTCGCCCGTATTATTTCACGACGCTATGGCGAGCAAAGTGAGAAAGAAAGTGACAAAAACAAAGACCTCGGTGAAGAATTGGCCGATGTTTTATTCGTTGTTCTTTGTTTAGCGAATCAAACTGGTGTAAATTTGCAAGAAGCCTTTGACAAAAAGCTAGATTTAAAAACCAAACGGGATCACAACCGTCATCATAGCAACGAAAAACTAAAATAGATTTGCATCTTTTCCTTCAACATTCAAAAATAAACCCAAGTACGGACATTACCATAACGGGATCTAAAAGCGAGTCCAACCGTCTGTTATTATTAAAGGCTCTTTTCACAAACTTAGAAATTAATAATGTTTCTAATTCGGATGACAGTCAATACATGCTCAAAGCATTAAAGTCGGACGATTCCACAGTCGATATTCATCATGCCGGGACCGCGATGCGTTTTTTGACGGCCTATTTTGCGACCTTAGAAGGCAAGACAACTCTATTAACAGGTTCCCAACGGATGCAAGAACGTCCGATCAAAATTTTGGTGGATGCTCTCAGAGAATTGGGTGCAGACATTGAATACGACAAAGAAGAAGGTTATCCACCTTTGCGAATTACGGGGAAAACCCTAAAAAATGACGAGGTTCGTTTAAAAGCAAATGTAAGCAGTCAGTATATTTCAGCCTTATTGTTAATGGCGACCAAACTTAAAAATGGCTTGAAATTACACCTTGATGGAAAAATTACTTCGGTACCTTACATCAATATGACTCTTTCTTTACTGAATCAAATAGGGGTTGAAACGTCTTTTGAAGGGCAGCTGATTCAAGTAAAACCGTATTTAGACACTGTTTCAAAAACCCTTACTGTGGAATCGGATTGGTCGTCGGCTTCTTATTTCTATAGCATCATCGCGCTGAGCCCTGTAGGGACTCAAATAAATCTGAGTACGTATAAAAAAGATAGTTTACAGGGGGATGCGGTCTTACAAGCTATTTACAAACAATTGGGGGTGACCACCACTTTTGAGGGGTCTAACATCAACCTAAAAAAGACGACGACTCAATTACCAGACTGCCTAAATTTAGATTTGGCCAATGCGCCTGACATCGCTCAAACAATTGTAGTAAGCTGTTTAGGGCTTCAAGTAAACTGTAACTTAACAGGGCTGCACACCCTTAAAATCAAGGAAACAGACCGATTGGAAGCATTAAAAAATGAAATTAATAAATTTGGAACTGCGATTGAAATCACCAATGATAGCTTACATCTTCTGAATCCAAAATTATTGACACCCAATGCCATTATTGAAACGTATAACGACCACCGAATGGCGATGGCCTTTGCCCCTTTGGCGCTTCGGACCGAATTTTCTATAAAAGAAGCGGAGGTCGTTTCTAAATCCTTCCCTGATTTTTGGGAAAACTTAAAACAATTAGGTTTCAATACCACTGAATCTTAAAAAATAAAGGTTCAAATACTTGACAACGCCTATTTTGAGGTCGTATATTCGCAGCTTGATATCTAAAAAACACGCATGAAATTATCACACTTTAGCTTTGATTTACCAGACGAATTATTAGCAGAATACCCTTCCGAACACAGAGATGAGTCTCGACTCATGGTCTTAAATCGTGAGAAGCAAACCATCGAACACAAATACTTTAAAGATTTAATTGATTATTTCGATGAAGATGATGTGATGATTCTTAATGACACCAAAGTATTTCCAGCGCGATTGTTTGGAAATAAAGAAAAAACAGGGGCTCGTATCGAGGTTTTTCTTCTGAGAGAGTTAAATCCAGAGCAACGTTTGTGGGATGTATTAGTCGATCCAGCGCGTAAAATTAGAATTGGGAATAAACTTTATTTTGGAGATGATGAAACCTTGGTTGCTGAGGTGATTGATAATACAACTTCAAGAGGCCGTACGCTTCGGTTTTTGTATGATGGATCATATGAGGAGTTCAGAAAAAAATTAACCCTCCTTGGTCAAACACCCCTTCCAAAGTATATTAATAGAGAAGTTGAGGATTCCGACGAAGAACGTTATCAAACCATTTATGCTAAAAATGAAGGTGCCGTAGCGGCTCCAACTGCAGGACTTCACTTTTCTAAGCATTTATTAAAACGTCTTGAAATCAAGGGAGTTAACTTTGCGGACCTCACGCTTCATGTTGGATTAGGAACGTTCAACCCTGTAGAAGTAGAAGACTTGTCCAAACATAAAATGGACAGTGAAGAAATTAATATACCAGCACAAACAGCAACGATCATCAACAAAGCTCTGGTTGAAAAACGTCGTATTTGCGCTGTCGGAACGACTGCTATGCGTACGATCGAAAGCTCAGTCTCTTCGAAAGGGAACCTCAATGAATATGCGGGATGGACCAATAAATTTATTTTCCCTCCGTATGAGTTTTCAATTGCAAACTGTATGATTACTAATTTTCATACACCAAAATCTACATTACTCATGATGACTGCAGCGTTTGGAGGTCATGATTTTGTAAAGAGAGCGTATGAAGAAGCTGTTAAAGAAAAATATAAATTTTATAGTTATGGCGATGCCATGCTCATCATTTAATGAAATGACCTAAAAGCCTCGCTACAGAGGCTTTTTTTATTTTTAATCACTATTATTTGTTATGAATTCCATCAAAAAAGACATACGTGCGTTATCAAAAGAGGATCTAAGGTCTTTTTTTACAACACAGGGAGATCAAGCTTTTAGAGGAACTCAAGTTTATGAATGGCTTTGGCAAAAGGGAGCGCATCATTTTGATGACATGACCAATTTATCTAAAGACACCCGATTAATGTTGGATGCCAATTTTAGCATCAATCATATCGAAGTAGATTCGATGCAACGTAGCACAGATGGGACCATTAAAAACGGCATTCGACTTCACGATGGAATGATCGTTGAATCGGTTTTGATTCCAACATCCAAACGATCTACCGCTTGCGTGTCTTCACAAGTTGGCTGTAGTCTTGACTGTAAGTTTTGTGCGACGTCACGATTAAAACGCATGCGAAATCTGAATCCGGATGAGATTTATGATCAAGTGGTTGCCATTGACAAACAAAGTAAATTATACCACAACCGTCCGCTCTCCAATATTGTTTTTATGGGGATGGGGGAGCCCTTAATGAATTACAATAATGTTCTCAAAGCCATCGATAAAATCACTTCCAAAGAGGGCTTAGGGATGTCTCCAAAGCGAATCGTGGTGTCGACTTCCGGCGTTCCGAAAATGATTAAAAAAATGGCTGATGATCAGGTTAAATTTAATTTAGCCGTTTCGCTTCATTCAGCGATTGATGCCGTTCGTACGTCGATCATGCCTTTTAATGAAACCTTTCCTTTAAAAGATTTGCGGGAAGCCCTTCAACATTGGTATGACGCCACCAATCGAATCATCACCTACGAATATGTGGTATGGGAAGGGATTAATGATACCAAAACAGATATTGAGGCGCTAATCAAATTTTGTCAGTTTGCTCCGAGCAAAGTCAATCTGATTGAATACAATCCCATAGATGATGGGGAGTTTCAACAAGCAAGTTCTACTGCCATCGATCTCTATGTATCCATGTTAGAAGCTAAAAACATTACTGTGACAGTCCGTCGTTCGCGAGGGAAGGATATTGATGCTGCTTGCGGTCAATTGGCCAATAAGGACGCTTAGATACAAGTCCCTCACTAAAAACCTAAGGTGCTGGATTTGGTATCGCAGCATGAATTTCGTTAATACGATCCAATGTTTCTTCTGAGAGTTCGGTATCAATACTCTCTATGTTTTCTTTAAGTTGATCCAAGTTGGTAGCCCCAATAATATTACTCGTCACAAAGGGTCTTTGGTTTACAAAAGCGAGTGCCAAGGTGGTTAAACTGATGCCTAAATCTTGCGCCAATTTCAAATACTGTTTGGTTGCTTCGGTCGATTGCTCGCTACTGTAGCGCGCAAATCTCGGAAATAATTTTAGACGTGCATTATCTGCAGCTGTGCCTTCAATATATTTTCCTGAAAGCACTCCAAAGGCTAGGGGTGAGTAGGCCAAAAGCCCAATATTTTCACGTAAAGAAACTTCCGCTAAATCCCCTTCAAACACACGATTCAACATAGAATATGCATTTTGTGTAGTACTAACGGGTGTTAAATTATGATTTCGAACTTCTTCGGCATATCGCATGGTCCCCCAAGCTTTTTCATTTGAGATTCCAATAGATCGAATTTTACCAGCATCCACAAAGCTTTTTAAAGTGTGTAATACTTCATTAAAATTATCGGACCATGGATCGTTTGGACTTGGTTTAAAATCACGCACCCCAAACGTATTGGTTTGGCGCTCCGGCCAATGCAGTTGGTATAAATCAATATAATCAGTTTGTAAACGCTGCAATTCTAAATCCAAAGCGTCTTTAATGGAATTGTCTCGAAATCCGGTGGTTCTAATATGTGCCGTATAATCGCCTGGTCCTGCAATTTTACTGGCAATAATTACTTTATCTCTTGTGTTATTCTTTTTGAGCCAAGTTCCAATATATTTGCTAGTAAGTCCTTGTGTTTCTGCAGTTGCAGGGACTGGATAGAGTTCGGCAGTATCAATAAAATTGACCCCATGATCCAATGCAAAATCCATTTGTGCATGGCCTTCGGCTTCTGTGTTTTGATTTCCCCAGGTCATTGTGCCGAGGCAAATTTTACTCACTTTAATATCTGTACTCGGAAGTTTGGTGTATTTCATTAATCGTTATTTAAAAGCTTTGATATTTCATCTAATTTTGGGGTCAACACCACTTCAATACGTCTGTTTTTTGCTTTTCCTTGGGTTGTTTCGTTGGATGCAATTGGCGCAAATTCCCCACGCCCCGCAGCGGTTAAATTTTCTGGGTTGATTGCCTCGTTTTCTCTTAAAATTTGAACGATTGCTGTGGCGCGTTTCGTGGATAAATCCCAGTTATTTGCAATCTGTCCTCCACTCGAAAAAGGATCATTATCTGTGTGACCTTCAATAAGCACTGCGATGTCTGGATTGTCTCCTAACACAGCTCCAAGTTGTTCGATAGCCGTTCGACCTTCATTTCCAATCGCCCAGCTACCCGATTTAAAAAGCAACTTATTTTCCATAGATACATACACGTTTCCATTGCGTTGTTCAACGGTGAGTCCTTTTCCTTCAAAGGCAGTTAATGCATTTGAAATCGCATTTTTTAAATCACGCATCGCTTGATCTTTAGAAGCAATTAAGGCTTCTAACTCTGCAATACGTTGAGAACGTTCTTGCATGTCGGCTTCTAATTTTAAAAGACGATCATTCTCTGCCGTTAATGCCAATTCTTTCGCGTCTAATTGTGCTAAAAGCTCTCTGTTTTTTTGCGCATTTTCTGCGATCGATTTAGAACTATTTTGTTCCAATGCGGAATAAGCCTCGTTGAGAGCCTCGTATTTTTTTTGAAGAGCACTGACTTCTTGCTGCAGTTGATTTCGTTCTAAAAGCGTTGCGTCATAGTCGCTTTGTAATTGGTCAAGTTGATTTTGAAGACTGTTTTTGTCATTTAAAACACCGTCACTGGCAGCGCTTAAGCTGTCATATTCATTTTTGAGGGTTGTATATTTTCCTTCCAGTTCCTTATATATTTTAGAAGAGACACAAGAAGTAGATGTACTAATTACGAGTGTTAATATTAAGAGTTTTTTAATCATTGTATGTTTATTTATATTTTTTTATTGTAATTCAACCAAAACTGGACAGTGGTCACTGTGAACTGCTTCCGATAGGATAACGGCTCGTTTTAATTTTTCTTGTAAAGGGGATGAAACTAGCGTATAGTCCAATCGCCACCCTTTGTTATTTGCTCGGGAGTTTGCTCGGTAACTCCACCAGCTATAGTGATGTGGTTCCGAATTAAATTCACGAAATGCATCCACAAATCCAGCGTCCAAAAATTGACGCATCCAAGCACGTTCTTCTGGTAAAAACCCGGAAACATTTTTGTTTCTTACGGGGTCGTGTATGTCAATAGCTTCGTGACAAATATTATAATCGCCACAAATTACTAGGTTAGGAATTTCTTTTTTTAACGTATTTATATAGTTTTGAAACAAATCCATATATTCAAGTTTGTGCTCCAAACGTGCTAAATTGGTGCCAGACGGCAAGTATAAACTCATCACTGAGACACCATCAAAATCTGCACGAATATTGCGACCTTCAAAATCCATAGACTCAATGCCAGTTCCAAAAACGATGTTGTTAGGTTCTGTTTTTGATAAAATTGCCACTCCACTGTAGCCTTTTTTTTGGGCACTAAACCAATAGTTATAGGCGTATCCAGCGTCTTCAAAAACACTTAAATCGAGTTGATCTTCTTGGGCTTTAATTTCTTGTAAACAGATCACATCTGGATCAGCGTTTTTCAGCCAATCGATGAACCCTTTTTTCAGGGCTGCCCGGATTCCATTAACATTGTAAGAAATAATTTTCATCTATTGTAACAATAATTTCAGCTAAATTAATTAATAGAGTACTTTTACCCTAAATATTTAGTCCTGTTTTAACGAAAACTATCAACAAAATATTTTTGGATGTTTTTAGTTTAAGAGTCATGATGAAGCATTGCCTTACACTTATATTGTTTTTATCCCTTACACAAGCTTGGTCTCAAGAAGTGTCGTCTTTGTATAGAACAAAAAAACTAGTCGTAACGCAAACGATTCAAATCGACACTGTGAGCCTCAATCCTTCAAGTTTTTCCATAGTAATAAATAACGAACAGATTCCTACCGAGCGTTACACGGTCGATTATCAAAACGCAGTATTGACGTTCAAGACACCAATAACAGCCGATTCCATTCGCGTTGACTACTTAAGATATCCAGATTTTATCACGAAAACATACCAAGAATTGGATGAACGTATCATTGTCAATAGTACAGGGAACTTACAAAAACTTTATAAGTTATCACAGCCGAGTACAAAACGAACCGTAGTTCCCTTTGATGGATTAGTGTCTTCTGGAAGTATTTCAAGAGGGGTTACGATTGGGAATAATCAAAATTCTGTTTTAAACAGTGAACTCGATCTTCAAATTAGTGGCAAACTAAATGACAAAGTAACGTTACGAGCCTCAATTCAAGATTCAAATATTCCCTTACAAGAAAGTGGGTATTCACAACAATTAGATGAGTTTGATCAGGTTTTTATAGAGGTATTTAGTGACCACTGGGGCATTAGAGCTGGGGATATTGATTTAGTGGATTCTCTGTCTTATTTTGGACGCTTCTCTAAACGTGTTCAAGGGCTGTCTTTGACCACCAATTTTAAAAAAGATGAATCTGAATACAGTGCATTTGCTTCTGGCGCTCTAGTTCGTGGGCAATTTAGAACGAGTCAATTTACAGCACAAGAAGGCAATCAAGGCCCTTATAAACTGGTGGGGCCTAATAACGAACTCTATGTTTTAGTGGTTTCGGGAAGTGAAACTGTGTATGTGAATGGAATTCCTTTGCAACGGGGTGCCACAGAAGATTATAGTATTGATTACAATGCTGGTGAAATTATTTTTAATGCGACTTATCCTATTACCTCCGAAATGCGAATTACGGTCGACTACCAATATAGCGAACGCAACTACTCCCGATTTATAGGCTATGCGGGCAGTCGCTTTAAAACTGAAAAATGGAAACTTGGTGTTTCTGTTTACAATGAAAATGATTTAAAAAACCAACCGCTTCAACAGTCTATAAATCCCGATCAAGTTGCGATTTTGTCCAATGCTGGTGATGATCTATCGTTGATGACAGCGCCTTCAGCAACTCTTGAATCATATAATGAAAATCGAATTTTATATAAAAAAATCAATGTGAATGGTGTGGCTATTTTTGAGTTTTCTAACAACTCTGAGGATGAATTGTATCGTGTGAATTTTACGGCAGTGGGCCCTCAACAAGGAAATTATAGCATTAAAAGTTCCAATGCCATTTCAAATATATATGAATACATCGCACCTATAAATGGCGTCAAACAAGGCGATTTCGAACCTATTATACAGCTTGTAGCACCTGTCAAACTTCAACTGGCGGTGGTAAATGGATCTTACCATCCAACTAATAAAACCGCTATTGATTTCGAATTTGCAGCCAGCAAAAACGATCTAAATTTATTTTCTTCTTTGGGGGATCAGGATAATATGGGTGTTGCGAGTCAATTATCGATCGCCCATCAATTATTGGAAACCTCTAAAAAATGGACCTTAAATTTAACGTCTGATTTTGATTATATTCAAAATGATTTCAGAAATATCGAGGGACTTTATAATGTAGAATTTAATCGGGATTGGAATCTTGAAATCCCTTCTGGAAATCAAATTATTTCAGCCCTTGGAGATCAAGTGTTTATAACAACTGGGGCAAAATTACAACATCCAGAAAGAGGCGAGTTAAACTACCAGTTTCAACATCTAAATTTTAATAAAGACTATGATGGGAATCGTCATTTGCTTTTTACAAAACTAAAGTTTGATCGCTTTCAATTAGTTTCTAATTCAAGTGTTTTGGAAACGGATGGGGTCGTGTCTAGTTCTCTTTTTTATCGGTCCAATTCTCATTTAAAATATAGCTATCAAAACGGGTGGTCAGGAGTTAAATTTTCAACAGAACACAACGAAAAAAAGCAACTTGAATTAAATCAATTCGATCCTATTAGTCAAAAGTTTCAAGCCTATGAAGTTTTTACTGGGATTGGAGATTCGACCAAGGTGTTTACTAAATTAGGGTATATTCACAGAGTCAATGACAGTCTTCAAAATAATCGTCTTGCGAAAGTAAATCAATCAGCTACTTATTATTTGGATTCTAAATTTATTCAAACTAAAAACACAAATTTGAGTCTGTATGCGAACTACAGAGAATTCAAAACGATCAATACTTCAAATTCCTCTCAAAAATCAATCAATTCTAGATTACAATACAGCCAGAAACTCGCCAATAATCTTTTCCATTGGAATACGCTTTTTGAAACCAATTCGGGACGATTACCCCAACAAGATTTCACTTATATTGAAGTTGAAGTTGGGCAGGGAAGTTTTGTGTGGTTCGATTATAATGAAAACGGCATCCAAGAATTAGAAGAATTTGAAGTGGCTCAATTCCAAGATCAAGCAACGTATATCCGGGTGTTGCTCCCCAACCAAGTTTACATTCGTACGCATCAAAATAAATTGAGTCAATCGCTGACGTTTAATCCTATTCATTGGGTCAATTCAACACAAACCTCGAAAAAGTTTTGGTCTCATTTTTACAATCAAACGACGTTTCTAGTCGATCGAAAAGATAAAAATAACACTGAATCCATCCGATTAAATCCATTTCAATCCAAGCCAGAAGATCAATTGGCCCTTCAATCCAACTTTAGAAATCAGTTGTTTTTTAATCGGGGTAAACAGCATTATACGGTATCGTATAGTTATTCAGAATCCAAAGCACGAAATGTACTTTCGTTTGGATATGTCGAACAACAATCGCTCAGCCATCAGCTCAATTTTTCCCACAAACTTCAAAACCAATGGTTGCTAAGTTTCCAATCTAACTTAGATAAAAACGAAAGTGAAAGCGAAAATTTTTCTTCCAAAAACTATCAGTTAAGTGAGTCACTGTTGAATCCAAAACTATCGTATTTATTAGATGACAACAAACGATTTGATGTGTATTATCAGTATCAAATAAAGGACAATTCAATTGGAGATTTGGAGCAGTTAACACAACAAAAATACGGCCTATCTTTTACTCTGACACAAAGCCAAAAAGCCGCTATTACAGGGGAGTTTAATTATTTTTCAAATCAATTTTCTGGAAATTCGAATACGCCTGTTGCGTATCAAATGATGGAAGGCTTGCAGCCAGGCACCAACTTTACTTGGTCATTAATTGCACAAAAAAAACTGACAAAGTTTTTAGATTTGAATCTTAATTATTTTGGACGAAAGAGTGAAACAAGTCGTACCATCCACACAGGGACTGTGCAGTTGAAAGCCTATTTTTAATTTTTTGGTATGATTTTTATCAAAATTGGTATCATCTAAATTTATACATTAATGAACAAATCTCTATTTCCATTCTAAAATCATCGCATCCAATCACGCTTCCAAATACTGAACTCGTTTGGCAATCTGCTCCATCCAACGGATATTCATAAGTGCCACATCCACTCGATGCCATTGCTGAAATAGTTTTATTGACATTAAATTCTTCCAACAGGTTTGTAACGCTAGTTTTGATGGATTGTATTTATAATAATGATTTGGTTATCGTTGTTTTACCTCTTACAACGTCTTAACATGAACTGCATAAAATAGATCGAAACTATAACATGTAATTCGTACTGTTATCTTTTCTTCTTCTTTTGAAGTAACGGTATTGTAAATGTTACAAATACTCCACCCATTCCAGTTGCTAAGATATCTCTTTTATCAAAAAGGCCTCCTCGATTCTTGTCAAATACTTCTTTAGCAACGCCAGCTACAAGTGAAGTACATATGCCTGTAATGATTGCTTTAGTTTTGTTACGGTGCCTTTGATATGACATATCGTAACCAAATGCTCCAGCAATACTCCCAGCTGCAAAATGTAATTTTTTATCGCGTTCTTGTAGAATAAATGTTTGTCCTAACATGGAAAGTCCAAACATAAAAATAATACTGTGGATTAGGTTTTTCATAGCTTCGTTTTTTAATTTTAGTTTAAATTGATTATTTTTAATGCTAGTTTTAGCGTATTTTATTTTCCTATCCTTTGTGCATTCCCTCCACATTTTAAGTGAAGTTTCCTTAATGTATTTTCTAAATTATTTAATGAAAGGGCTACAAACACCAATAATTCCACCATTGAAAGTCGTAGGTAAAAAAGGGGTTAGCATAGTGCTGGTACAAATGGTGTCCACTTGCGTAAATAGTAGGATTGCTTTTGTAAAAACTGCAATGGTCATTTTACCATCATTAAAGCAAACACCCAGAACTGGGGGTTGGGGGTAAAGGAGTAATTTGTAGGCACAGTATTATTTAGGACAGGTGATTAGGTGCCCCAAAAGCCATTATTTGATATGGTTGGTAGATTCAATAAAACCTCTCCTTCACAAATAGGGTTTATTGTTGTAAACGTTGGAGTAATAGTTGGATTGACGGGGGTTAAAACATACTTGGTTGAGACGTTTCCATAAATGTCGGTACTACTAACTGTAAAGGTTGTTGTTGCAGTAGGTGTCAATGTAGGATTAGCATTGTCATACCAAACACCTCCAAATTGGATTTGTAAATCAGGAGGTGTTTGATAGCAATTGTTCTCTAAGTCTGAGGCGCTGCCAGCAGTTAAGGAATTTAACTGTGCATGAGATAAAGTTTGAAAGCTTATAACGGTAAAAATAAACAACGCTATAAGTGCTGTGTTATTAAGATTAAACATTAATATATTACTTAAAAGTTTGGTTATTTCATAAGATAGTGAAAATAAATGGTTTTTTTTTAAAATGGAGAGTATAATTATTTTGGAAGAAAGAATTAAGTAAATAGAACGATCCATGCGGAGACCATACAATTGAAAGCCTATTTATAATTCTTTATGTCATAATTATTATTATATTTAGTGCTCCAAACCTACTTTAGTTATGAAAACAATCCAGTTATTTATCCTTATTTTTTGTCTTAGTTTTTTGGGACATGCTCAAAGTGATTCTTCAACAATTTTTAGTAAACGTCACGAAGTAAAAATTGGAATTGTTAAACTTCTAGCAGCCCCCATTTTAGAAGGAACGTATGAGTATATTCCGGATCGAAATATCGGCTATGGTGCTAGTTTGTTATTTAATTTTAATACCTCAAATGACTATTTCGAAGATTTTTCTTTGACTCCCTTTTTTAGAATGTATTTTCAGAAAGATGAACAATTTGGAGCAAAAGGATTTTTTGTCGAAGCATTTACTGCCTTTTATACAGGTAAAGAAGATGTCGATTCCAACTCTAATACTACTAATTCTTTTTTTGAAACGGCCTTTGGATTTTCATTTGGAAAAAAGTGGATTAATTTTAAAGGATTCGTATTTGAAGCTAAATTAGGTATTGGGCGAAACCTTTTAGGGAATACTTCTTTTGAGGTCATCGGTAAAGGCGATTTGTATGTAGGGTATCGTTTTTAGAGTCGCAATGAAAAATGGGCATTGTATTTACTAGGGATTCCATTGGAGTTGATATAGCTAATTTCAAACCAGTAATCTGACCCTGCTAATATCGTTCCATTGTACGTGCCATCCCATCCATTGCCACTTGGTCTAATTTCCTTGATGAGTCTTCCAAATCGGTCAAAAACCCTAATTTTAGCTGAGGCTTGGTTTTCTAAACACTCGATGTTCCAAGTATCATTAAAACCATCATTGTTTGGCGTAAAAAGCTTCGGAAAATAGATGAGGTTGATGTTTTTTTGTGGTTCGGTACTACATCCGAGGGCTTCTCTGACACTTACCGTATGGGTTTCACATCCAAATACATTTTCAAAAACTCCACTGTTTTGCCAGTTACCACCATCGAGTCGGTACTCATAATCGCCATTTCCTCCTGTAGCAGTTGCGACGATGGTTTGATTGTCTTCAAAATCTTCAGAAATGACTTCAGTATCTAATGAAAGGACACTGATGGGTTTAATTTTGATTTCCATTTGAGTAGATTGCGCACACTGCCCTGGGTCTGGAGAGAACGTGTAAATAGTCGTCTCCATATTATTTATGGACGGTGACCAAACACCACGAATTCCTTCTTGAGACTCCATAGGTAGCGGAGCAATAAAATCACCAATACAAGTTTCCTGAATTTGTGCAAACGAGGGTGTTGTTTCATTCAAAACAGCAATTATCATTTGTCTGTCCCTTATACAGATACCGGCGACTGGAGTTGGAGTAAAGGTGTATTTTGTCGTGATGGTATTGTCAAGAGCAGGTGACCATGTGCCGCTAAAACCATTCGATGATTTGGACGGAAGTGGAGCTAAAAACCCCCCAACACAGATGGCTAGCACGGGATCAAATGTTGGTATAAATGTTGGCAATACACTAATTGTCATTGTAGCGATACTCGCACATTGGCCAGCGTCCGGGGTAAAAGTATAAGTTGTGGTATTGGTGTTATCAAAGGCAGGCGACCAAGTCCCTGTGATGTTTTCTAGAGAAATATTTAAAAGCGTGCTGGGATCTCCTTCGCATAGCGGAGGTATTTGTGCGAAGCTAGTGGTTGTTGAATTTACAATCGTAATATCAAAACTTTTTTCAGCTGGACAATTCGGGATTGTGCCAGATTCGGCATAAATATATAAGGTTGTTGAAGCGGTTATGATATCTCCAGAGCTAAAAGCTGTTCCACCGCCTCCTGTGGCTGTAAAATAAGCACCATTGGTAAGCGCTGGTAAGGTATAGCTATCGCACTTAAACACATCTGCGAGGCCATCTACAACAGGGGTTGAATTAATCGTAATATCAAAACTTTCTTCAGCTGGACAATTCGAGGTTGTGCCAGATTCGGCATAAATATATAAGGTTGTTGAAGCGGTTATGATGTCTCCTGGGTTAAAAGATGTCCCACCACCATCAGTGGCTGTAAAATAGTTTCCACTAGTGAGCGCTGGTAAGGAGTAGCTGTCGCAATTAATTACATCTGCAAGGGTATCCACATTTGGAACGGTATGAACCGTGGCAGTCACTTTAGTTCTTTTTCCTGTGGTGCAACCATTGTTGGAAGCCAAAACCCAAAATGTCGTTGTCGTTGTTAAAACTGGTTCATAGTCGTCACCCGTAAATAAAAGGTTTCCTGCATTTTCGCTGTCAAACCATAAAATATCTGTAGTATTTGAAGTTGCTGAAAGGTTCGCAGGGGCATTGCTGCAACTTGTAGATGGGCTGGTAGATAAAATTTGTGCAGGGCTAAAGGTCGTGCTGCCAGAAATGTTTATAACAGGGTCTCCTGTCATGCCTCCATATTCAACAACATAGCCTTTAGCCTGATATTCAGAAGGTTGGCCTGTCGTATTATTGGGTAAATCATTCCAAGATCCTGGTGTGCCTGGAATAGCATCATCTTTGATATGGGCATAATCTTCACCACTTCCAAAATCATTAGGTTCGGAAGTATTCCAATTGGCATAGTTTGGTGTGGAACCATTTGCAGCGCCATTCCAAAAGGTGATCCCTGCTTCTGGTCCTGTCGCCCATTTCCAGACCCCTTCGCTAGCCTCGTCGGTTCCGCCAATCCAACCCGTGCCAGGAGCTAATTCTCCAGCGATTTGAGATTCGTCAGTAGAAGCTAAAGTTGCTAAATAGCCCCGCAACCCAAAATATGTCCTGCCTTCAGCAGCGGTTTTGGCATTAGTCCAAGTAATTAAATTGTCTGGTACAAATTCATAGTAATGATCGGTTGAAACTAAATAATTTGCAGAGCCAACAGTTAAGGAAAACGTTTTAGCACTTATGTTTACAATTGTACTTTTATATACAACATCATATACGGCCGCAATGATGTCTGTATATAAAGCAGTTCCACCGCCAAGTCCAGTTAACGTTAATTTTGCTTCATTTGGATTCCAAGAGGCGACTATAGTTGGGTGTGATCCCGTCAAAAGTAATTGGTCTTCTCCAGAAACATATCCTGAAGAAATTTGAATATAAAAGGCATCTACAGTTGTATCATCTGGGTCGATGATATTAAAAAAAGTGACAATGTTTTGTTCGCTCTGAGGGCAATATATTTGATTCCCAACAGCAGTTACAATTGGTGGCTGATTCGTTTGACCAAAAAAAACGATCGTGTTTAGAAACACGATACTATATAAGAGATGTCTTAGATGTAACATTAAATGGGTCAAAGCGTATTTAGTTTATTTTTTTTAGCCAGTGTTTCATGGCCACTTCATTTTCAATAATTGTTTTTAAATCTTCTATTTTCACGCGTTGTTGTTCCATGGTATCACGATGTCTGATGGTCACGCAATGATCTTCTAAAGTATCATGATCGACAGTGATACAGAAAGGGGTTCCTAGTGCATCTTGACGACGGTAGCGTCTTCCAACGGCATCTTTTTCATCATAAACCACATTGAAATCCCATTTTAAATCATTCAAAATCGTTTTTGCAACTTCTGGCAATCCATCCTTTTTTACAAGCGGAAAAACAGCTGCTTTTATTGGCGCTAAAACGGCAGGCAATTTCAACACGGTTCGGGTTGTGTTATTTTCTAAAGTCTCCTCCGTTAATGCATTTGAAAATACGGCCAAAAACATACGATCCAATCCAATCGAGGTTTCTAGAACGTAAGGAACATAGCTTTTATTTTCTTCGTGATCAAAATATTGAAGTTTTTTGCCTGAATGGGTTTCGTGTTGATTTAAATCAAAATCTGTACGCGAATGGATGCCTTCTAATTCTTTGAATCCAAAAGGGAATTTAAACTCAATATCTGCGGCAGCGTCTGCATAATGTGCTAATTTATCGTGGTCATGGAATCGATAATTATCGGCGCCAATCCCCAATGATAAGTGCCATTTCATACGCGCTTCTTTCCAATGGTCATACCATTTTCCTTGGGTTCCTGGTTTGATAAAAAACTGCATTTCCATTTGTTCAAACTCTCGCATTCTAAAAATAAACTGACGCGCTACAATTTCGTTTCGAAATGCTTTCCCTGTTTGCGCAATTCCAAAAGGGATTTTCATACGACCGGTTTTTTGAACATTCAAGAAATTCACAAAAATTCCTTGGGCGGTTTCAGGACGTAAGTACAAATCCATAGCGCTTTCTGCGGAAGCCCCTAGTTTGGTGCCAAACATAAGGTTGAATTGTTTCACATCGGTCCAGTTTCTACTTCCAGTCAATGGATCTGCTATTTCCAACTCTTCGATAAGGGCTTTTACGTCGACTAAATCTTCATTTTCTAAAGATTTACCCATGCGAGCTAAAATACTTTTTATTTTAGCTTGATAGTCTACAACGCGGCCATTAGTGGCGATAAATTCTGCTTTGTCAAAGCTATCGCCAAATCGCTTTTCAGCTTTCTTAATTTCTTTTTCAATTTTACCTTCAATTTTGGCACAATAGTCTTCGATTAAAACATCGGCTCTGTACCGCTTTTTAGAGTCCTTATTATCAATCAAAGGGTCGTTAAAAGCATCGACGTGACCAGAAGCTTTCCATGTCGTTGGATGCATAAAAATAGCGGCATCTAATCCCACAATATTATCATTCATTTGGACCATAGCTTTCCACCAGTAATCACGAATGTTTTTCTTTAATTCTACCCCGTTTTGAGCGTAGTCATAAACAGCACTTAAGCCATCATATATTTCACTGCTTTGGAATACAAATCCGTATTCTTTTGCATGTGATATTACTTTTTTGAAAGTATCCACTTGATTTGTCATGTTACAAAAATAAATAACCCCTATGAATTAAGGGGTAGAATCGATCAAAAATATGAAATATTATTTTATTTTTAAGCGCCCCAAAACTTTTGCTTATGCTTTCAAAATTGGTGAATCTTTTTTTTCCGAAAACATGTCAGGCCTGTAACCATATTTTAACAGATAACGAAATGCATATTTGTGTAAAGTGTCGCCATGAGTTACCATTGACCAATTACCATTATGAGCGTCCCGAAGTTGTTAAAAAAATATTTTATGGGCGTGTGGAACTTGAAGCAGCGACCGCCTTATTCTATTTTCATAAACAAGGAGCGGTTCAACACTTATTACATAATTTAAAGTACAAAGGTCAGGAACAACTTGGGCAGGTTTTTGGGGTCTGGCTAGGAGCAGAGCTCCAGGAATCGTCTTATTTTAAATCGATTGATGTTGTAATTCCGGTTCCGGTTCACTCCAAAAAATTAAAACAAAGAGGCTATAATCAAGTGGCTCTTTTTGCTAATCATTTAGCCAAGTCTCTCAATGCGCGCTATGTAGATACGGTTTTGTTAAAATCGATGAACACGAAAACTCAAGTTTTTCAATCCCGAGAAGAACGTTTTCAATCGGTTGCAAATAGTTTTTACGCCAAAAACCTGTCAACGATTGATGGGAAGCAGGTGCTTTTAGTCGACGATGTGATTACGACCGGTGCCACCATTGAAGCCTGTGCATTGGTTTTGAACTCAGGAGCTAAGATTCGATTAAGTTTAGCAACAATTGCAATTACGCATTCCATTTTTCGTTAGTACTAAAATATGTTGTTTCTTTGCGTAAAATGTACTGTTAATGGGTAAGAAGTTTGCTAATTTTGGGTTTTTAATTCTTGTAAGTTTGATTTTGACGCACTGCGCCAATAGAGGCACAACTTCGGGTGGAGACAAAGATGAAACGCCGCCAGTGATTATTAAATCGGTGCCAGAGAATTTTTCCGTCAATTTTGACGCCACAGAAATCAAAATTTATTTCGATGAATACATCAAAATGAAAGACTTGCAAAAGCAACTTATTGTGTCGCCACCCATGGATCCCGAACCAGAAATTACACCCCTAGGTACAGCGAGCAAATACATTACTATTAGGATTTCTGACACACTTTCACCTAATACGACCTATGCCTTTAATTTTGGAGAAAGTATTGCCGATAATAACGAGGGTAACTTATTCCCATACTATAAATATGTATTTTCCACTGGAAGCTATATCGACTCGTTATCGGTTTCTGGAATTGTCAATGAAGCTTTTAATAAGGAAGTGGATGAACGCATAGCGGTTTTATTATACGAAGTCGATTCAACGTTTACAGATTCCATAATTTATAAAAATAAGCCCAAATATATCGCGGTGACCGATAGTGTTTCTGGGTTTAAGTTAGAAAACATTAAAGAGGGAACTTATTTTTTAGCCGCACTTAAAGAAGAAAATTCTAATTACACATTTCAATCCAAAACAGATAAAATTGGATATAGAAAACGCTTAATTACAGTTCCTTCAGACACAGCCTATGTGTTGCGAATGTTTAAAGAATCGGTTGACTACAAATTCAACCGTGCTCGACAGGTTTCACACAACAAACTTTCTTTTGGGTATGAAGGCGATGGTCAAGCGATGCAAATAAAATTGCTTTCAGAGGCGCCAGAAGATTTTACTTCGACCCTCACAAAAGAGAAAGGAAAAGACACTCTTAATTATTGGTACCGTCCAAAGCTGGAAGTGGATTCTTTGATTTTTGAAATCACTCATTTACAATCGATAGACACCGCTGTTGTTAGAATTAAAGACTTTAAATCAGATTCTTTAGTTTTCAAATCAGAGTCCTCTCAACTTAAATTACTAGAACCTTACAAATTAAGTGCGACAATCCCTTTAGACTCTATTGACGAAACGAAAGTGCGTGTGAGAGATAAGGATTCTCTTTTTCAAGGCGCAAGCATCGTCTTAGATTCCTTCGCCAATACAGTTGATTTAAATTTTGATAAAACAGAGAAAAATACCTATAATATTCAAATTCTTCCAGGGGCTTTTATCGATTTTTACGGCGCTCAAAATGACACCTTAAATTTTAAAGCCACGACTAAATTAGCAGCTGATTATGGGAACTTAAGAATCAACATCAGGAACGGGGTTTACCCTCTAGTTGTTCAAGTCACAGACCTTAAAGGGGCCGTTATTGAGTCTTATTACGCTCAAGATGCTTCGCCTATAGATTTCAAAGACGTCATTCCAGGCACTTATCTCTTAAGGGCTATTTTTGATTTGAACCAAAATGGACTTTATGATACGGGACGTTATTTAAGTAAAACGCAACCCGAACGCGTGAGTTATGCCTCCGAGCCTATTGAAGTTCGTGCGGGATGGGATACTATAGAAGAGTTTATCTTAGACGATTAAGATTTTAAACTCGCTTTGATCAATTCACGGTTCATTCGTGCTATGTTTTCTAGTGAAATGCCTTTAGGACATTCAACTTCACAGGCCCCCGTATTGGTACAGTTTCCAAAACCTTCTAAATCCATTTGAGCAACCATATTTTGAACACGATCCGTGGCTTCAATCTGACCTTGAGGTAATAATGCGTACTGAGACACTTTAGCCCCTACAAACAACATAGCAGATGAGTTTTTACAACTTGCTACACAAGCACCACACCCAATACAGGTGGCAGCATCCATGGCCTCATCAGCATCGTGTTTTGAAATTGGAATCGAATTTCCATCTTGTGTATTTCCAGAAGTATTTACGGAGATGAAACCGCCTGCATGTTGGATTCTGTCAAAAGCCGATCGATCTACAATTAAATCTTTTATGACGGGAAACGCTTCTGCTCTAAAGGGTTCGATGAAAATGGTGTCACCATCCTTAAATTTACGCATGTGTAATTGACAAGTCGTAACCAACCTGTCAGGTCCATGTGCTTCTCCATTAATATACAATGAACAAGAGCCACAAATACCTTCTCTACAGTCATGGTCAAACGCCACTGGCGAATCGCCCGTAGTGATGAGTTGTCTGTTTAGTACATCCAACATTTCAAGAAATGACATGTCTGGAGAAATATCTTGAATTGGATATTCTACAATTTTCCCTTCAGTTTTGGCGTTCTCTTGTCGCCATATTTGTAATGTTAAATTCATAGCAGTGCTTATTTGTATGAGCGTTCTTTAACTTCAATATTTTCGTAAACTAATGCTTCTTTGTGTAATTCAGCATCCTTAGGTTCTCCTTTGTATTCCCATGCAGATACAAACTGAAATTCTTTTCGGCGTTGTGCTTCGCCGTCTGGAGTTTGATGTTCTTCTCTAAAATGGCCACCAGCAGATTCTTCACGAACCAACGCATCTTTTGCAAACAATTCGCCCAATTCTAGGAAGTCAGCCACACGGCCTGCTTTTGCGAGCTCTTCATTAAACTCATTTGCAGAACCTGGAACTAATACCTCTTTATAAAACTCATCTCGAAGTGCCGAAATTTCTTCGATCGCTTCTTTTAATTCTTTTTCATTACGAGCCATTCCACATTTGTTCCACATTATTTTTCCAAGACGCTTATGGAAATAATCTACGGGTTTGGTGCCTTTATTGTTGACAAAGTGATTGATTTCTGACTTTACCTTTGCTTCTGCTTCTTCAAATTCTACAGTATCCGTTGAAATGGGTCCTGTTCTAATGTCATCAGACAAATAATTTCCAATAGTGTATGGCAATACAAAGTAACCATCGGCGAGTCCTTGCATTAAAGCGGAAGCACCTAATCGATTTGCGCCGTGTTCTGAGAAGTTAGCTTCTCCAATGGCATACAATCCAGGAATGGTTGTTTGTAAGTTATAATCCACCCAAACACCGCCCATAGTGTAGTGCACCGCTGGATAAATCATCATTGGAGTTTCGTATGGATTTTCATCCACAATTTTTTCATACATCTGGAACAAGTTTCCGTACTTGCTTTTAACGAGGTCTTTTCCTAAGGTTTGAATGAGGCTTGCATCGTCTTCATCCAACCCCTTAATGTGTGCTTGTTCTTTTCCGTATCTAAGGATCGCCGCCGCAAAATCTAAAAAGACAGCTTCTCCTGTTTTATTCACTCCAAAACCAGCATCACAACGTTCTTTTGCGGCTCGAGACGCCACATCTCTAGGAACTAAGTTTCCAAAGGCGGGATAGCGTCTTTCTAAAAAGTAATCGCGTTGGTCTTCAGTTAGATCTGTTGGTTTTAATTCTCGATTTTGAATTGCTTTCGCATCTTCTATATTTTTTGGTACCCATATACGTCCGTCATTCCTTAAGGATTCAGACATGAGGGTTAGTTTTGATTGATGATCTCCTGAAACCGGAATACATGTTGGGTGGATTTGTGTGTAACAAGGATTTGCAAAATAAGCACCTCGCTTGTGCGCTTTCCATGCTGCGGTCACATTACTCCCCATGGCGTTAGTAGAGAGATAAAACACGTTTCCGTAGCCTCCAGAGCCTAAAACAACCGCGTGAGCCGAGTGACGTTCAATTTCACCAGTCACTAAGTTTCGAGCAATAATTCCACGTGCTTTTCCATCGACCACCACCACGTCTAACATTTCGTGACGGTTATACATTTTAATTTTTCCTCGCCCAATTTGACGGTTCATCGCAGAGTAGGCCCCTAATAATAATTGTTGACCTGTTTGACCTTTTGCATAAAAGGTTCTCGACACTAAAACCCCTCCAAAAGAGCGGTTGTCTAACAATCCACCATAGTCTCTTGCAAAAGGAACCCCTTGAGCAACACACTGGTCAATAATATTGGTTGAAACTTCTGCTAATCGATGCACATTTGCTTCCCGAGAACGGTAGTCGCCCCCTTTGACGGTATCATAAAATAAGCGGTACGTAGAATCGCCATCCCCTTGATAGTTTTTTGCTGCGTTGATCCCTCCTTGTGCTGCAATGGAGTGTGCACGACGCGGAGAATCTTGAAAACAAAACGCTTTTACATTATAGCCAAGTTCGGCAAGTGTTGCCGCTGCAGAGCCTCCTGCAAGACCTGTGCCTACAACGATTACGTCGAGCAGACGTTTGTTGGCAGGGTTTACAAGGTTAATATTGTTTTTATGATTGGTCCATTTATCTGCTAGAGGACCTTCTGGTATTTTTGAATCTAAAGCCATAATCCTATGTTTTAGTGTGTATTATTAAAAAAGTGGAACAGGGCGATGACGATAAACCCTAATGGGATAATGATCGCATACGCAATTCCAAAACCTTTTAATGATTTAGTGAATTTATTGTTAGCTCCAACCGATTGAAATGCGGAATTGAATCCATGAAGTAAATGCAATGAAAGAAAAATAAATCCAACACAATAGAGGCCAACGCGCCAAAGTGGAACAAATTTGTGCTGAAGCTCTTCAAAATAACGATAGCCCGATCCATCTTCTAATAGTCCAGAGTTGTCACCAACTACATATTTGATATTTAGTTCAGGAATCCAGAAATCAATGAAATGAATCACCAGAAACACTAAAATAAATCCACCACTATAGATCATATTTCTACTCATCCAAGTAGAGTTTGCATTTCCGTTATTTTTGGCATAACTTATTTTTCGGGATGACTTGTTTTTGAACTCTAAAACAAACCCCATCGCAAAATGAAAAATAACCCCAAAGATAAGCACCGGTTGTAGTGCAAATTGCACTAACGGGTTGGTTCCCATGAAATGGGACACTTCGTTAAAAGTATCGGGGTTGATGACCGATAAAATATTGATCGCAAAATGCTGTAAAATGAAAAACATAAGGAAAAATGCAGAGAGCGCCATCGCTATCTTTTTTCCAATTGAAGAACTTAAAAATCCACTCATTATTTTATGATATTTTTTAACTACACAAAGGTACTTCACGACAACGTTTTAGGCAATAGCATTGCGGATAATTTTACTATTTAGAATTACTTTAAATAAGCTTTTTCGGTAGTTTGTATTTTATTGATTTAAACCTCACTTATTATTATAAAATCTCTAAATTTGATACAAATAATAAGAATATGAAATACCATCCAATTCCTTCGCAATTATTTATTAAAAATAGAGTAAAGTTGTCACAACAGATGAAGCCTAATTCTATTGCTGTATTTAACTCCAACGACGTTTTTTCTACAGGGGCAGATAGTACACTTCCTTTTGAACAGCACCGAAATATTTTTTATTTAAGTGGCGTAGACCAAGAAGAAAGTATTTTAATTGTTTTTCCAGATGCTCGTGAAAAAGCACACCGAGAAATCTTATTTGTAAAAGAGACCAATGATCATATTGCTGTGTGGGAAGGCGCAAAACTCAGTAAATCTCAGGCCACTGAATCTTCAGGTGTTCAGACGGTGTATTGGTTAAAAGAATTTGATTCTATTTTCCCAAAATTGATGGAGGAGGCAAAACTATTTTATTTTAATAATAATGATCACTACCGCCAAGCGGTAGAAATGGAAACTCGCGATGATCGTTTTTTAAAGATGATAAAATCGTCGTATCCAACGCATGAAATCTTGCCTAATTTCCCTATAATGGAATCAATTCGCGGGGTGAAAGAACCCGAAGAAATCGCGCTAATTCAAACGGCTTGTGACATTACCGAAAAAGGGTTTAAAAGAGTCTTAGGATTTGTGAAGCCCGGTGTTATGGAATACGAAATTGAGGCAGAGTACACCCATGAATTTCTTAGAAATCGATCTAAAGGTTTTGCATATACGCCCATTATTGGATCGGGATATAACGCTTGTGTTTTGCATTATATAGAAAATAATCAAACATGTAAGGACGGCGATATGTTGCTGATGGATGTGGCTGCTGAATACGCCAACTATTCCAGCGATATGACGCGTACGATCCCTGTAAATGGGCGTTTTACTGCCCGTCAAAAAGCCGTATACCAAGCTGTTTTAAATGTCAAAAATGAGGCGACTCAACTGCTTGTTCCAGGTGTTTTATTAGATGAATACCATAAGGAAGTTGGAAAAATGATGACCTCGGAGCTTTTAAATTTAGCGTTAATCGATAAGGCTGATGTCCAAAATGAGGATCCAAAATGGCCGGCTTATAAAAAATATTTCATGCATGGGACTTCTCATCATATGGGATTAGACACCCACGATTTAGGAGCCATCAAAACGCCTGTCACCTCTCAAATGGTATTTACAGTTGAACCGGGAATTTATATCCCTAATGAAAAAATGGGCATTAGACTCGAAGACGATGTGGTCGTTCAAGCCGATGGCCCACCTTTAAATTTAATGCAACACATTCCTATCGAAATTGAAGAGATAGAAGGGTTGATGAATTCGAACTAAGCTTTTTTAGTGCAACATTCTTTTTTACAATCCTTTGCACAGGCTTTTTTATCAGCTTCCATTTTGTCTTTACAACAAACTTTTTTGCAGTCTTTTTTACAGTCTTTTTTGATGCTTGAAAACGCTTCAACAGTTTGCATATTTTCTACAGAATAGGTTTTCCCAACGGAAGTAACCGCATTTGTGATGCTCACCGGGTTCACTTTAGCAACATCGTATTCGACCATCGCCATTTCGTTTTTAAAATCGACGGTAGCAGATTTTACGCCTTCCATTCCTGCAAGTTTTTTCTCAATCGTTTTAGCACACCCCATTTCGCAGGTCATTCCTTTAATGCCGAACTCTGCTTTAGAATAGCTGGCATTAGGGTCGAGTTGATGTGCCGCTTTTTCTGTGGTAGTTTCTACTGTTTTGATTTGAGCCTTCGTTTCGTTTTTACAAGAAAAAAACAGAGTTAATAAAAGTGCTGAGGTTAAGATTGTCTTTAAATGTTTCATAGTGTTTAGTTTAGGTATTTAAACAAATGTAAAAATAATTCGTTGTTATTCTAATTTATTAACCAATTTTGTAAATAATAATTCTTTCTAATGAATCAAGAGCAAAAAAAATGGATGTATCTCTCTGTCCTCGCTATTGTATGGGGCAGCTCCTTTATTCTGATTAAAAAAGGTTTAATTGGCTTAACGCCATTGCAGTTGGGCAGTTTACGAACGGTTATTTCTTCAATCTTTATCTTTATAATTGGGTTTAAATCTCTCAAAACGATTCTGTCTCATCAATGGAAATGGGTAGTTTTATCGGGCTTTTTAGGGACTTTCTTACCCAGTTTCTTGTTTGCATTTGCAGAAACCGAAGTCGATAGTGGCGTTGTGAGTATTCTAAATGCGTTAGTGCCTCTGAATGCTATTTTAATAGGGTTGGCAGTTTTTAAAATAGCGTCTACAAAAACGCAAATCTTTGGAGTTTTACTTGGTTTTATTGGGGCTTCGATGCTCATTTTTAATAGTATGGAGCTCAACCCTGATCAAAATTATCTGTTTGCAGGTTTTGTTGTTTTAGCCACCTTAATGTATGGGTTCAATGTGAATATCATTAAACATTACCTCCAGGAAGTGAAGCCAATTGCCATAGCAACAGGTAATTTTGCTGCAATTGTAATCCCGGCTCTACTTGTTTTAATTTTCTCTAATTTTTTTAATTCAAAAACCTTTGAAAACGAAGCAATCTATCCCTCGATTGGATACATTGCTGTATTATCGTTGTTTGGTACGGTGATGGCCAAAATCATATTTAATAATTTAATTCAAATTTCGAGTCCTGTATTTGCATCTTCCGTAACCTATCTAATGCCTTTGGTGGCGCTGCTTTGGGGTTTGCTCGATGGAGAGCTTTTTGGATTAGATCAAGGATTTGCATCTTTACTTATTTTATGTGGAATTTATTTGGCGAATAAAAAAGCCTAAAACATTTTAGTTTTAGGCTTTTTGTTATTTAGTATTATTTTTGAACTTGTTTAGAATACTTTAAATTCAGTTCTTCTATTTTCCTTATGTTTTGAGTCTGAACATTTTTTTGAATCATTACAATCATTTAACAAGTTTTTCTCGCCATAGCCAACTGCAATTAAACGTTTTGAACTAATCCCTTTACTACCTAAGTAGTCGACTACCGCCTTCGCTCTTCTTTCAGATAATTTTAAATTAGAACTAGCGCTTCCTTGGGAATCGGTATGAGATCCAATCTCAACAACTGAAGTAGAATCATCTTTTAAAATTGACCAGATATGTTTGTCAATGAGTCGTTTAGATTCTTGTGTTAAAGCAGCACTTCCTGATGTATAGTAAATAGGAACTACTCCAACACGTTTTGGAATTGTACAAGGAACTATTCTCCATGCAGTCATTCCCCCCTTTTTAACTAATATTTTTTTAGTTACGTTTACATGTTCAGCAGGAACAGAGATTGGTTTTGTTGTTTCGTCAGAAACTAAAACTCTTCGGCTTACTTTTTCTGTTACTTCAGGTATTGTAACTGTTTTGGTGCTAGCAGGAGTAACTTCCACTTTTCTTCTTATTAGTTTATATTTCCCACTTACTCTTGTTTTTTGAACAGAAGCAGGAGTTAGGATTTTGCTTACAGGAATATTTCTAGTCACTGCAGGATCCTTTATGTAATGAAATATACGACAATCGTCCGCGTTGATTGATGGGCAATCTGGATCTTTTTCGCCAGCCACCCATGACTCGCTAGCAGGCATCACTTCTACTTCTACATCATCACTTCCAAATCTTGGAGCTGTAACGGCAATTTTATGGTAGGATTCTTTCAGCCATAGGGTATCAGTAATTGTTCTGTACACAGCAGGAACTGTTATAAACCTCTTGCTGCTAGGCTTTACAACTATATCATCTGATATTGTTTTATAAACAGCAGGGACAACTTCAAGCTTTTCGTGACGTGGTACACTTTCAATTTTAATGATTTCATCTCGGTATTCATCCGGAGTGACACATTTGGCATAACATTTTCCTGGTTCAGGATTTTCGGGTTGACTTTCTAAGTATTCTTGAGAGAATACAACGCTGGTACCCAGCATTGCGAAAATAATGTAGGACATTTTCATAGTAATTTCATTTTAGAATTAGGTTCGGTAAATTTATAACTAAAAAAATAAAAACATAGTTTTTTCTAGTTTTTTTTTAAAACCTTTCATCGTTAACGATGAAAAATTTGATCTAAATGAAATATTTAGTTTGCAGATTAAGATATTAGAATTATATTTGCAGCCGCCTTACTTTTTGGTGAGGTGTATTTATTTATAATAATCTAATAAAAAAAACG
>CAJQLD010000028.1 GCA_905479095.1 uncultured Flavobacteriaceae bacterium | reverse complement strand
CAAAGTAGCATTAGCGATGGACGATTTAAAAATGTTAGTGAAGTTATTCGTGCAGGATTAAGACTTTTAGAAGAAGAAGAAAGTAAAGTGATTGCTTTGAAAAATGCAATTCAAGAAGGAATTGACAGCGGAATTGCTCACGATTTTGATCCAAAAAAACATCTTGAATCACTAAAAGTGAAAAAACACTCGAATGCCTAAATATAAATTAACCAACAAAGCTGTTGTTGATTTATCAAAGATTTGGGAATACACATTTGAGGTTTGGTCGGAAAAACAAGCCGATAAATATTACGATGGACTAATTTCTAATTGTGAAGAAATTGCTGAAAATCCAGATTTAGGAAAAAATTATCAAGGAATATCAAAGAAACTCTTGGGAATAAAATCAAATCGACATATAATATTCTACAGAACTTTAAACAAAGAATATGTTGAGATAACGAGAATATTACACGAAAGAATGGATTTAAAAAAAAGAATTTCAGAATAAAAACTGCGTAGAACACCGTTATCCATTGCGCAACCCTTCTAAAAAAAATAAACCACCTCTTTTAAAAAGAACTGAGCAAAAAAAAACTCTTTTCTTGAAAATTTTAGACACTATATGCCAGGCATAATTTTATAATTAAGCGTTTTTGGTTCATTATTTTTAAACGCCCCCTGTAACGCGCAAAATTGAAGCTTCCAAGACCTCAGTCCTATCGCGTGAAACCTGCTCCTGCAAATTTTGAAGTCGTCGAGGCTTCAATTTCATGACTTAGAGGAACATTATACACCCCATTTATAGGGCAAAAAAAAGGTCTTATAAAATTTATTTACAAAAGCGTGTAGAATCGAAAAATATCCTATATTTGCGCTCTCATTAATAACCGAGGTCGAGAACCTCACAAATTAATTATTATGCCAGTAAAAATTAGATTACAAAGACACGGTAAAAAAGGAAAACCTTTTTACTGGATCGTTGCCGCTGATGCACGATCAAAAAGAGATGGTAAATACCTTGAAAAATTAGGAACTTACAATCCAAACTTCAACCCTGCACAAATTGAACTAAATGTAGATGGTACTGTAAAATGGCTTCAAAATGGAGCACAACCTACAGATACTGCTAAGTCAATTTTATCTTACAAAGGGGTCATGTTGAAAAATCACCTAGTTGGTGGAGTTCGTAAAGGCGCTTTAACGGAAGAACAAGCAGAAGCGAAGTTTCAAGCTTGGTTAGAAGATAAAACCAACAAAGTAGACGCTAAGAAAAGTGATTTAGAAAAAGCTAAAGATGCTGAAGCTATTAAAATATTTGAAGCTGAAAAAGCAACCAATGAAGCTCGTATTGCTGCTGCTGCACCTGTTGTAGAAGAAGTAATTGAAGAAGCAGCTCCTATTGTTGAAGAAGCAGCAACGGAAGTTGTAGCGGAAGAAGCAGCACCTGCTGTTGAAGAAGCGGCTCCTGCTGAAGAAGCAACTCCGGAAGCACCAGCTGCGGAAGAAAAATAAAAAAAATAAACTTTTTTTATACCTTTAAAACCTGGCACTTTTTGTCAGGTTTTTTTTATGAAACATCCATAACGAAAACTTGAATTGAATCATGACAAAAGAAGACTGTTTTTATTTAGGGAAAATCGTGAAAAAATATAGTTTCAAAGGGGAACTTTTGGCGAAACTAGACACCGATCAACCAGACATCTATGAAAACTTAGATGCCATTTTTATTGAAGTCAATGGTACGTTGATTCCTTTTTTTATTGAAAAATCGCAATTACATAAATCGGATTTACTCCGACTCAAGTTTGATGATGTCACCAACGAAGCCGATGCCGATGCGTTGATGAAATGCCACCTCTACTTACCTTTAGATTTACTTCCAAAACTAGAGGGCACGAAGTTTTATTTTCATGAAATTATTGGCTTTCAACTCAACGATGAAAATTTTGGCCCTGTAGGCACTGTGAAAGGCGTGAATGACACCACTTCTCAAGCCCTGTTTGAGGTGGACCGTGATGGAATCGAAATCCTGATTCCTATGAATGACGATTTTATAACAAAATTAGATCGCGCGACCAAAACAATCACGGTCAATACCCCGCCTGGTTTGATTGAATTATATTTAGAGTAATGTCGAAACCTTTTCGATTTAAACACTTTAGCGTTGCGCAAGATCGCTGTGCGATGAAAATTGGAACCGATGCTGTATTATTAGGCGCTTGGGCAAATATAGACTCGCATCCCAACTCAATCTTAGATATTGGAGCAGGCACTGGGATTTTGGCACTCATGATGGCCCAACGAAGCTCAGCCGAACTAATTGATGCCATTGAACTTGACGATGCCGCCTATGAGCAATGTGTTCATAATTTTGAAGCTTCGGATTGGGGCGATCGGTTGTTTTGCTACCATGCGTCTTTAGAAGAATTTACAGAAGAAATCGAGGACACCTATGAGCTCATCATTTCGAATCCGCCTTTTTATACCGACTCCTATAAAACCGACAACGACGAACGAAATCGAGCGCGCTTTGAAGATGCGATGCCCTTCCATGAGTTGCTGAAATCGGTTTCAAGACTACTTTCACAAACGGGTCAATTTAATGTGATCGTTCCATATAGTGAAGAATCTTCGTTTATCGAGTTGGCAAAAAAAGAGCAGCTCTATCCGAATAATATCTTACATATAAGAGGCCAAAAATCGAGTCCTATAAAACGAAGTTTGATGCGTTTTACATTTCAAGAAAAGGCAATTGAACGGAGCGAACTCACCATTGAAATCGCACGCCACCAGTACACACAAGAATATACATCGTTGACGAAAGATTTTTATTTAAAATTGTAAAATTATCAAGCGGAATAAGTAAATTTGTATAAATGGTATGTAATTCTCATTTATTTTGAATAAAATTGAATTAAACCCAAAAAAGAACGATGAAAGCAGATTTATTTGAAGCACCCGATTATTACAATTTAGATGATTTATTATCTGAAGAACACAAACTCGTCAGAAGTGCCGCACGGGATTGGGTTAAAAGAGATGTGTCTCCAATTATAGAAGACTATGCACAAAGGGCCGAATTTCCAACTCAAATTATTGGAGGTTTAGCAGAAATTGGAGCCTTTGGCCCGTACATCCCCGTCGAATATGGTGGCGCAGGATTGGATCAAATATCCTATGGATTAATTATGCAAGAAATTGAACGTGGCGATTCGGGCGTTCGAAGTACGGCTTCGGTTCAATCGTCCTTAGTGATGTATCCCATTTGGAAGTATGGAAATGAAGCACAACGCCAAAAATATTTACCAAAACTCGCCAGCGGCGAATGGATTGGTTGTTTTGGACTGACTGAACCCGACCATGGGAGTAACCCAGGTGGTATGACCACAAATTTTAAGGATATGGGCGACCATTATCTATTAAATGGTGCTAAAATGTGGATCTCAAATTCCCCAATTGCACAAGTGGCCGTCGTGTGGGCAAAAAATGAAGAAGGTCGAATTCACGGACTCCTAGTAGAACGTGGCATGGAAGGATTTACAACCCCTGAAACACACAACAAATGGTCGTTAAGAGCAAGCTCTACAGGCGAACTTATTTTTGATAATGTCAAAATTCCAAAAGAAAATTTACTCCCTAATAAATCTGGACTTGGTGCGCCATTAGGCTGCTTGGATTCCGCACGTTATGGAATTGCATGGGGTGCCATTGGTGCCGCGATGGATTGTTATGATACGGCTCTAAGATATAGCAAAGAACGCATTCAATTTGGCAAACCCATCGGTCAATTTCAATTACAACAAAAGAAACTTTCGGAAATGATTACCGAAATCACCAAAGCCCAATTATTAACCTGGCGTTTAGGTGTTTTAAGAAATGAGGATCGTGCAACAACCGCACAAATATCAATGGCCAAACGAAATAATGTTGATATGGCGATAAAAATTGCACGTGAAGCCCGACAAATATTAGGCGGCATGGGCATTAGTGGCGAATACAGCATCATGCGCCATGCCATGAATTTGGAAAGTGTGATTACATACGAAGGCACACACGATATCCATTTATTAATTACTGGATTTGACATCACTGGTTTAAACGCATTTAAGTAACTTGAGTAACCCCCCAACTCTCAATGTCCACAAAACACCGATTAGATAAGGCCTACAACACTGCAAAAATCATCCCGTTTGATGATGACAGTAAATTCATTTTATTCAGCGATTGCCACCGTGGTGACAATAGTTTTGCAGATGATTTTTCACATAACAGAGATGTATATGTACACGCCTTAACCCATTATTTGGAGGCTGGATTTAGCTATTGTGAATTAGGCGACGGCGACGAACTTTGGGAAACCCAAAAGTTTGATGCTATCTTTCAAGCACACAAAGACGTTTATCTTTTATTGAAGAAATTTCATGACGCCGAGCGCCTGCACATGATTTGGGGAAATCATGACATGGTTTATAAAAACCCAACGTATGTCAAAAAAAATTTATCAACCTATTTTGATAAGGAAACGGGGGAGAAAGTCGATTTATTTCCAGGAATTGAATACCATGAAAGTGTTCGGTTAGAACATATAACCACCAAGCAAATTCTATTTTTAACCCACGGACATCAAGCCGATTGGTGGAACTATATTTTTTGGCGATGGAGTCGGTTTTTAGTTCGATTTTTGTGGAAACCACTGAATCTTATGGGGGTTTCTGACCCGACCAGTCCTGCGAAAAATCACAAAGAATTAATCAAAATAGAACGACGCGCCAAAAAATGGATTTCTGAAAATAATAATACATTCACCATTACTGGACATACCCACCGACCGCGATTTCCGCAACCTGGAAACATTCCGTTTTTTAATGATGGTAGTTGTGTGCACCCAAGAAGTATTACAGGACTCGAAATTGAGAAGGGGACCATTAGCCTAATCAAGTGGCATGTTTCGGCCAATAAAGAAGGTATTTTACAAATTATAAAAACAACCCTCGAAGGGCCCGTAAATTTAAACGCGTATCAATAACTAGTCTTCTGGTGCTAGTTCAATTTCAAGCCCTTCCATTTCGGGAGTAATTTGAATTTGACATCCCAAACGACTGTTGGGTTTGACATTAAAAGCTTCACTTAGCATCGCCTCTTCTTCATCTTGCATTTCACGAAGAGGATGCTCCGTTAAAACATAACATTGGCAGGAAGCACACATGGCCATACCGCCACAGATTCCAATGGTGCCTTCAGGGGCTAATTCATATAACCGAACCACTTCCATGATGTTCAAGGCCATATCCGTTGGAGCTGCTATTTCGTGTAATTTCCCATCACGATCCGTGATTTTTATTTGTACATCTTGATCCATTAATTTATAGATTTTACAACGGCTTTGGGCGCCTCTTTACGAGTACCATCAAAACCGTCAATGCCACTTACGGTTGTATACTTTAGTACGTAGCGTTTTCCGGGGTTAATAATTTGATAGGCCGCTTGACACATAAGGGTTGCTTCATGAAATCCGCAGAGAATCAGTTTTAGTTTTCCTGGGTAGGTATTCACATCACCAATTGCAAAGATGCCTGGAATATTGGTTTGATAGTCCAATGCATTATTGACTTTAATGGCATTTTTTTCAATTTCTAATCCCCATTGAGCAATCGGCCCCAGTTTTGGAGACAATCCAAATAGCGGTATAAAGCAATCTGTTTCAATGGTTACAGGCGATTCTCCGGGTTTGGTCACTTGGATCGCTTCGAGCTTGGTCTCACCAATCAATCCTGTGACTTCCGCAGGCGTAATCAGGGTAATGAGTCCTTTATTTTTTAATTCTTGAACTTTATCTACCGAATCCAAAGCACCTCGAAACTCGTTTCGACGGTGGATTAAAGTGACTTCACTCGCAACGTCACTCAAAAAAATAGCCCAATCCAATGCTGAGTCGCCTCCGCCAGAGATCACTACTTTTTTATTTCGATATACTTCAGGGTCTTTAATCATATAGGCCACCCCTTTATCTTCATAAAATTCTATATTCTCAAGAAGTGGTTTGCGAGGCTCAAAACTTCCAAGACCGCCAGCAATAGCCACCACGGGTGCTTTGTGTTGCGTGCCTTTATTGGTGGTAACGACGAAAGAACCATCGGCTTGTTTTTCGATGGTTTCGGCGCGTTCTCCTAAGGTAAATCCAGGCTCAAATTGCTTGGATTGCTCCAACAATTTTTCGGTCAAATCACCAGCAAGGATCTCAGGATAGGCTGGAATATCGTAAATTGGTTTTTTGGGGTATAGTTCCGAACATTGACCGCCTGCTTGTGGCAAGGCATCAATTAAATGGCACTTTAATTTTAGAAGGCCCGCTTCAAAAACTGTAAATAACCCAGTTGGGCCCGCTCCAATAATTAAGATATCAGTCGTAATCATTTTAGGCTTCAATATTTATAACCGATTGTATTTGAGGTGCATATTTTTTGATGGTCATTTCGACTCCCGATTTAAGCGTCATTTGATTGACACTACACGATGAACAGGCACCCACTAACTGCACTTTGACTATTTCGTCATTTTCGATGGCAATCAAATTAATATCGCCCCCATCATTTTGTAGAAATGGGCGGATTTCATCCAATGCTTTTTCAACGTTTAGTCTAAGATCTTCTGAACTCATATGCTTTATTTTTTTACCGCAGAACACCCTGCCATGGTGGTTATTTTAATTGCATCTGTCGGTGGTAATGCTGTGTTTCTACGGACGACTTCTTGTACTACATTTTGAGTGATTTTATTAAAAGCTTCTTCAATAGGTGTGGATGTTTGCATGGCGGCAGGACGTCCTAAATCGCCTGCTTCTCGTACACTCTGAACTAAAGGAATTTCGCCTAAAAAAGGAATTTTTAAATCGTCTGCTAAATGCTTAGCACCTTCTTTACCAAATATAAAATATTTGTTATCAGGTAATTCCTCAGGGGTAAAATAGGCCATATTTTCAATGATCCCTAAAACAGGCACATTAATACTTTCTTGTTGAAACATAGCAACGCCTTTTCGAGCATCGGCAAGTGCCACTGTTTGTGGGGTACTCACCACTACCGCACCAGTAATTGGTAAGGACTGCATGATACTCAAATGGATATCTCCGGTTCCAGGGGGTAAATCGATAAGAAGAAAATCTAAATCGCCCCAAGCAGCGTCAAAAATCATTTGATTTAATGCTTTGGAAGCCATGGGGCCTCTCCAAACCACCGCTTGATCGGGTTTGGTGAAAAATCCGATGGATAGAATTTTAACGCCGTAATTTTCAACAGGTTTCATTTTAGATTTCCCATCTACATTGACTGCCAATGGTTTTTCGTTTTGAACATCAAACATAATGGGAATCGAGGGCCCATAAATATCTGCATCTAAAATTCCAACTTTGAATCCCATCTTGGAAAGTGTAACCGCAAGGTTAGAGGTAACAGTCGATTTACCAACCCCGCCTTTACCTGAAGCAACCGCTATTATATTTTGAATCCCAGGAATTGACTTCCCTTTGATTTCATTTTTAGGTTGTGCTGGAGCTTCCACTTTTACGTTGACCTGCACCTTAGCTTTGGCATAGACCAACTCATGAATTGTCTTGAGAATGTCTACTTCCGTTCGTTTTTTGGCCTGTAAAGTTGGGTTGCTAATAGTGATATCAATGATCACCTCATCGGCAAAAACGATTATGTTTTTGACGGCCTGGCTTTCAATCATGTTCTGACCTTCGCCTGGGACTGTTATCGTTTTGAGCGCTTGCTCAATGTCTTGTTTGTTAAATTTCAAAGTCTCTAATTTAGATGTATTCTAAAGTACAAATATACAGTGAAATGTTTTAAAACAGAAGAGGATTATAGGAAATGATGCTCTTGGGGACTAGAGTTCTTTGGCGGGGTCCCAAAACACAGAATCAAATTGTTGAATTTGGTTATTGATAACCTCAAGACCTTCGTTTTCTAACAGCTGCTGCATGAGGTTGGTGCCTTCAAAATGATGTTTCCCTGTGAGCAGTCCTTTGCGATTTACCACGCGGTGTGCTGGAACGTCTTTGCCGTGAGAGGCCGTCATGGCGTAGCCAACCATTCGAGCACTACGGGCTGCACCAAGATAAGTGGCAATAGCACCATAACTGGTCACACGACCTACTGGAATTTGACGAGCAACGTCGTAACATTTATCAAAAAAATGAGGGGCCTTTGACATACAAACTAAGGGGTTTTTAGAATATTTATCAACGTAGTGACCGAGATCACCGCTGTAATAATTCCTATGCTATAATTCATCCATTTTTGAGATGATATTTTAGAATTTTTAATTTTGTCAAAAAACAAAATATAAATATAAAGGGTGATAAAGGTTCCCGTCATAGCACCGGCTACATAGGTAGAAATCGATATATTATCTAAAGAAAGCCATTGATACGACACCAAGGTCGTCACCATATAAGCTTGGTAGGGAATTGGAAAAACATTTAAAGCAGACATTAATAGGCCCTGAAAAAATCGGCTTTTTTTACTTTTTGAAGCCCCCATTTCATGGATATTATCCTCACTTTTAGCGACGAGAAAAAAGTAAATTGAGATTAAAATAAAGAGAACCAATGCAACACGCTTTAAAATATCGATCACATCGGGATGTTGACTCAAGTACTTTGCGAAAACTGCTGCTAAATAGGTTTGAACGCCCACGATCAAGCAAACGCCAATCGAAAAGACAAAACCTCTTGTATGGCCTTCTTTTAGACTGATTTTAGCCGCCGTCATATTGAGCATTCCAGGTGGAATGACCCCAATAAAGGCGATGCATAAGCCCAAAATAAATACAATTGAAATCGACACGCTTTAATTAATTTTGAATCTAATATACGTAATTGCTTTTTGAGTCGCTAAATACTGATTTTCATAAAAGGTTTGAATGGCCGTTACTTCTTCGGGACTTCCTTCCTGACGGTACACATCGTGGTTGGCATAGTGCACTTCATGCCCCTGACCATGCAAAAGCCCTAAGGTATAGCCATGCATAAATTCGCTGTCGGTTTTTAGATGTACAATTCCGGCATCGTTTAGAATGTTTTTGTAGCGTTTCAAAAACAAATCGTTGGTCATTCGGTGTTTGGTCCGCTTGTATTTTATTTGAGGATCTGGAAATGTAATCCATATTTCATCAATTTCATTGGTGGCAAACAGGTTTTCAACGAGTTCTATTTGGGCACGAATAAAAGCCACATTGGGAAGTTCGTTTTCAATGGCGGTCTTAGCCCCTCTCCAAAATCGAGCGCCTTTGATATCAATGCCGATAAAATTTTTGTTTGGATACCGCTCGGCTAGGCCAACAGTGTACTCACCTTTCCCACATCCCAATTCTAAAACTAATGGGTTTTTGTTTTTAAAAAACTGCTCATTCCATTGCCCTTTTAACGGATATTCTGCATCGACCAATTCTTCACGTTTGGGTTGAAACACATTGTGAAAGGTGTCGTTTTCGTTGAATCGTTTGAGTTTATTTTTACTGCCCACTTGAATTAATTTTTGTCAAAAATACGGAAAAGAACGCTGGATTATTGGTTTTGTTTTTGAAGTGTGAAAGAAAATTCACTCCCAATCCCAAATTTACTTTCGACATATATTTTTTCATCGTGTGCTTCGATGATATGTTTCACAATTGACAAGCCAAGACCGGAACCCCCTTCTTCTCTAGAGCCACTTTTATCGACCCGATAAAATCGTTCAAACAAACGCGTCAAATGCTTGGCTTCAACCCCTTCCCCATTATCGGTTACGCGAACAATCATTTTTTCCGAATTCAAATCTTCCACACTAATTTCGGTGGTACCATTTTGATGTCCATATTTTATAGAGTTGACCACCAGATTGGAAAGCACTTGCTGAATGCGATCGCGATCGGCATGCACCATTACTGGGGCTGGATAGTCTTTATCTAATAATAAGGAGATGTTTTTTTTCTCTGCTTTAATTTCGAGCAAATCAAACACATTGGTGATGGTCTCAAGAATATTAAACGTTTCAATTGTCAGATTTGCATCTCCCACTTCGAGCTTCGTAATCAGGTCTAAATCTTTTACAATGTAGATCAAGCGATCGACACCTTTATCGGCACGTTTTAGATATTTATCTCTTATTTTTGGATCGTCGGCAGCGCCTTCTATTAAGGTCGAAATATAGCCTTGAACTGTAAAAAGAGGGGTTTTGAGTTCATGAGAGACATTGCCTATAAACTCTTTTCGATATTCTTCTCGAATTTTTAAAGCTTCTAATTCTAATTTTTTGTTTTTTGCATAGGAATCAATTTCCTTCGATAAACTGGCCATGTCGGTGGTGATTGGACTTTGGTTAAAAGAGGCTGATTCTAAAAGTGTAAGGTCTCTATAGATGCTTTTAATACTATTAAAGACAAAGGTTTCAAGTCGTAAATGAAGGATGAAAAAGGTGAAAATATAAGAACTAATAAACCAATAGAAAAGAAAAGATAAATCAATTTCATTGAACATATATAGAAAAATGCTCAACAAAAATGTATGTATCCCTGTGATGAATAAGGCGGTAACCATCGAGAATTTATGCGAATTTTTAGTCATCAGAATTGAAACTTATACCCTACGCCTTTGATTGTTTTAAAGGAATCATCTCCAATTTTTTCACGTAGTTTTCGGATGTGCACATCAATGGTTCTGCCGCCTACTACGACTTCATTTCCCCAGACTTTATCGAGAATTTCATCTCTTTTAAATACTTTCCCAGGCTTAGAGGCGAGTAACGACAGCAATTCAAACTCTTTTCGTGGCAACACAATTTCGACGTCTTTGTGTATGATTTTATAGGCTTCTCTATCAATTGTGAGGTCACCAAGCGTTATGATATCCGAATTTTCAACAGGCGTTGTCCCATGGCGTCTTCTTAATAACGACTTGATTTTACTCACCAATACTTTGGGCTTGATGGGTTTTGTGATGTAATCATCGGCACCCGCTTCAAATCCAGCGACTTGAGAATAATCTTCGCCACGCGCGGTTAAAAAAGTAATGATGGTCTCTTTTATTTCGGGAATGGTTCGGATTTGCTCGCACGCTTCAATGCCATCCATTTCGGGCATCATCACATCCATAATAATTAAGTGAGGTTGGTTTTTTTTGGCTTGTTTCACGGCTTCTAAACCATTTGCAGCGGTTAAAACAGTGTAGCCTTCTGCCAAAAGATTATAACTCAGAATTTCTAAGATGTCTGGCTCGTCATCAACCAACAAAATTTTAATGGATTCGTTGCTCATTATAATGTATCTAATTAGTTCATAAAGATAGAAAAATTAAATCCTGTAACGAAACATATAAATTTAATAACCATTTAGTAACAACTTCGTAATGTTAATATAATGAACCCAGAATCTCATAAATTGTTGACAGTTACTTCATAAGTAAGTATAAACTAATTTAATATTTGTTTAATATTTTATATATTTGAGTAAACAAAAATTAAACCAATAATTATGAAAAAAATTTACGTATTACTTTTAACACTAACCATTTCGAGCTTGTCTTTTGGGCAGACAATCCTATTTCAAGAATCTTTTGAAACCGGAAATTCAGGAACTCCATCAGAGACTTGTAATGACAATGGAGGTGACTTTTTCACAAGAACAGATGGCACCGACATCTCTAGCTCATACTCTGTATCTGGTCAAGATGGCAGTTTCTTTTTTGCAGCTATGGATACTGATGGTGCACCTTGTACCTTAGCAACACAAACTTTATTGTTTGAAGACATAGACATCTCAACATACTCTAATCTTTCCTTAGCTATACTATTAGCAGAAGATGCGCCTTCTGACAGTAATTTTGATTGGGATGGAGGTGATTTATTTTATGTTGAAGTTGATTATGATAATTCAGGTAGTTTTACTAAAATATTTCAGTTTGCAACTACAGAAACTACAGGATATAATATTTCTACGCCTTCTCAGGATACTGATTTGAATGGAATCGGAGACGGACAAGAACTTACCCCAATATTCACTGAGTTTACAACTTCCTTAGGAACTGGGAACTCCATTGACATTCGTTTAGTTTTTGAGAACTTAGGCTCAGGCGATGAAGATATTTCAGTTGATAATATTAGAGTTATCGATGGTTATTCCGTTTCACCAACAATTACTATTGCTGCACCATCAGATGAATCTATACTTGCTCCAGGTCCACCAACCACATCTTTAGAGTGGGTTACTAATGATGTTGAAGGCGGCGAAACTGTAACTGTAACCGTAATTACGGGTATGTCTTCTACAGACACTCCCAACGCTACCAGTCCTTTTAGCATCACTGTTCAAGAAGGTGGGGCTTATACGGTTACTACAGAGTTAAAAAACAGTCTTGGAGACGTGCTTGACACGGACACTACCAACTTTAGCGTCGGAGTTCTACAAGTCGTTGCAAACATCACAGCTCTAAGAGCAGATGTAGCCGCTAACGGTCCAGATGGTTTTTATGAAATTACCGAGGGGTCGTTACTAACACACAAAGATGGATATAAAGGTAAAAAATGGTTTCAGGATGCTACGCCATCTGGAATTTATATTTATGATGCAGGAGACGTAATTGCAACTACTTACAACGTAGGAGACATGGTTTCTGGATTAAAAGGTAAGGCCGTAATTGTAAATGGAGTCCTTCAATTACATCCTACAGAAGATTCTGGAGTAATTGCTTCTTCTGATAATGCTGTGGTTGCACAAACAGTCACTATTGCAGGCTTCAATGCAGCTCCTAGCGATTATGAATCAACATTCATTAACTTTGAGAATGTCACGTTTAGTGCTGGAGATGGTGCCGCTGTTTTTGCAACTGGACAAAATTACGTTTTGGCTCAAGGACAAGCAGAAACTGTTGTTCGTACTGAATTTTACGGCGCAGATTATATTGGTGAGATCATCCCATCAACAGAACTTGCGAATGTTTCAGGAATCACTGGCGCATATAATGGAACTGCACAATTGTATGTTAGAAACCTTGCAGACCTTACAACAACACTAGCTGCAGGTCAATTTGAAGTTTCGAAATTTAACTTATACCCAAACCCAACTAAGAGTGATTTTGTAAACATCACTTCAACCGGTTCCGGAGCTATGCAAGCCGCTATTTTTGATATTCTTGGAAAACAAGTGATCAATACAACGGTATCAAACAAGCGTATAAATATTTCTACGCTTAATACAGGGATTTACATTGTAAAGCTGACGCAAGGGGCAGCAACAACGACTAAAAAATTGATTGTTCAGTAATCTAATTTTTTAAATATTTTAAAAGAGCGTTGCCACATGGTAACGCTCTTTTTATTTTTAGCTATTTTTGTGATGGACTATTTCACATTATGAGCATCAACGATTCAATTTTTAACATCCAATCCGAAGCCGATTTTAAAGCCGTTGCTTTAGACGTTTTCAGATTTCAATTTGAACACAATACTGTGTATCGTTCCTTTTGTGATTTACTCTACAAACATCCAAGCGATGTGACCACCCTAGAACAGATTCCATTTTTACCGATTGAATTTTTTAAATCTCGTGACATTGTTTCTACCAAGCAACCCGCAGAAGCTACCTTTACAAGCAGCGGCACCACTGGAAGTCGTGTGAGTAAGCATTTTGTAAGTGATTTAGCCATTTACAAACAGAGCTTTAGACGTGGTTTTGAATCGTTTTACGGTCCCATTAAAGACTCTACTGTATTGGCTTTACTCCCTTCTTATTTGGAACGTGAAGGCTCGTCTTTGGTTTATATGGCCAATGACATGATTGAACAGTCCAAACAGCCTGAAAGCGGATTTTACTTGCATGATTTAGAAGCCTTAAAAAACACCTTATTGAGGCTGGAATCCAAAGGTCAAAAAACCTTGCTTATGGGGGTTTCGTATGCCTTATTAGATTTGATTGAATCGCATTCATTCAACTTAAAACACACCATTGTGATGGAAACCGGCGGCATGAAAGGTCAGCGTAAAGAACTGGTAAAATCGGAGTTACATGCGCTTTTAAAAAATGGATTTGGCGTGGACACGATTCATAGCGAATACGGGATGACGGAGTTATTATCGCAAGCCTACTCTAAAGGAAATGGCGTGTTTGAGACGCCCCCATGGATGAGAATTTTAACAAGAGACCCCGAAGATGCACTTTGCATTCAGCCGATTGGAAAATCGGGCGGCATTAATGTGATTGATTTGGCAAATATTAATTCGTGTGCGTTTATTGCCACGCAAGATTTAGGTAAAATGAAACCGGATGGGACGTTTGAAATTTTAGGCCGATTTGATCAGTCCGATATCAGAGGTTGTAATTTGATGGTGCTTTAAACCACTCGAATAATAAAAGTGCTACGTTTTCCGCGATTGATAATCACATACGTATCATTAATCAAGTCAGTACTTGAAATTTGATAGGCCTCCCCTACTTTTTCTTTGTTTACCGAAATCGAATTTTCTTTTAACGCGCGACGCGCTTCGCCATTAGAGGCTAAAAAGTTGGTTTCTGCCGATAACGCAGCGATCATGTCCAATCCAGATTCTAAAAGCGATTTTGAAACCTCAGCCGTTGGTACGCCTTCAAAAACATCTAAGAAAGTGGCTTCATCCAAAGTTTGAATGTCTGCTTTAAATGATTTACTGTATAAAATAGTGGATGCTTTTTCAGCATTTTCAAAATCTGCCTGACTGTGAACCATGGTGGTGATTTCTTGAGCCAGTCGTTTTTGAAGCTGTCTTAAATGCGGTTGTTCTGTATGGGTTTCAATAAGCGATTTGATTTCATCTTCCTCTAAAAAGGTGAATATTTTAATATACTTTTCAGCATCATCATCACTGGAGTTTAACCAATATTGGTAAAATTTATAGGGCGAGGTTCGTTTGGCATCTAACCACACATTTCCACCTTCACTTTTTCCAAATTTAGACCCATCCGATTTGGTGATTAAAGGACAGGTAATGGCAAATCCTTTTCCATTCCCCACCCGTCTGATCAGTTCTGTTCCAGTGGTGATGTTACCCCATTGGTCACTTCCCCCCATTTGAATGGTACAGTCATGCGCTTTGAATAAATGCAGGAAATCATAGCCTTGCACCAATTGATAGGTGAATTCCGTAAAACTCATTCCGTCCGAACTTTCGGCTGAAATTCTATTTTTAACAGAATCTTTGGCCATCATATAATTGACCGTAATGTGTTTTCCAACGTCTCTAATAAACTCTAAAAATGAAAAATCTTTCATCCAATCGTAATTATTGACTAGGACAGCAGCATTGGTTTCGCCGTTATCAAAATCTAAAAAATGAGCGAGTTGTTTTTTAATGGCTTCTTGATTGTGACGCAGTGTTTTTTCATCCAAAAAGTTACGTTCTGTCGACTTTCCTGAGGGATCTCCAATCATTCCAGTTGCACCGCCAACCAACGCAAACGGCTTATGTCCACATTGTTGGTAATGTGCCAATAGCATAATTGGAACCAGATTTCCAATGTGTAGCGAATCGGCTGTTGGGTCAAAACCAACATAAGCACTTCTCATTTGTTCTAATAAATGTGCTTCTGCGCCGGGCATCACATCATGAATCATTCCTCTCCAACGCAATACTTCAATAAAATTACTGGCCATTATCATATATTTAATTAAGACAAAGATAACAGATTCATTAGTGATCAGAAAAGAAAAAATAGTAATTTAGTGGGATGATATTAGTCACCGGAGGCACAGGGTTAGTAGGAAGTCATTTGTTGTTTGAACTCAGCAAATCTCAACAAAAAATTCGCGCCATTTATCGTCGTAAAGAAACCATTGAAAAAGTTCGAACCATTTTCTCTTATTATACGGATACTATTGACGAGCAATTTAACAGGATTGAATGGGTGGAAGCCGATTTAAATGACATCCCACAACTTACGGAAGCATTTGTAGGCATCACGCATGTGTATCATTGTGCGGCGCTGATTTCATTTGCGCCAAACGATTATTATCTATTAAGAAACACCAATGTTGTTGGGACAGAAAACATTGTCAATCTATGCATCCTTAACGCCATTCAAAAGCTTTGCTATGTCAGTTCAGTGGCGACGATGGGGCATGATCCTGTGAAAATAACCGAGGAAACTACCTGGCATTCAGACGAAATTAAAAACGTGTATGCCATTACAAAACATGAAGCCGAAATGGAAGTTTGGCGCGGTGTTCAAGAAGGAGTTCCGAGTGTGATTGTAAATCCAGGGGTGATTATAGGGCCTGGCTTTTTCAAATCTGGAAGTGGACTTTTATTTAAGCTAGTCCACAAAGGACTCAAATACAATACTGCCGGAGTTTCTGGATATGTCGATGTGAGTGACGTCATAAAAAGCATGCTGCTATTAATGAATAGCGACATCGAAAATGAGCGTTATATTGTGGTTGGTGAAAATATTTCGTTTTTAGATTTCATAGCGCTAATCTCAAAAGATTTTGGCATCACTCCTCCCAAAAAAATAGTCCCTAGCTGGATGCTTTCTATCGGATGGCGTCTCGATTGGTTGAAGCATAAATTAACAGGCAAAAAGAGACATTTAACTAAAAACCTCTGTAAAACTTTAGGTCATAAAAATTATTACAGCGCTGATAAGTTTTTAGAAAACCAGAAAGATTTTAAATTTAAACCTATTTCAGAATCCGTTTCGGAAGTGTGTCAAATTTTTTTAAGGGACGTTTGAGTTTAGATTCAAGTTTTAGTTTTCGATCACGACTTAGAGTGTCTGAACTTTCTTCAATACTTTTTTTGATGGAATCTTTTTTGCGTTTCTGATTTTCAATTATGGTTTCATAAGCCGTTTTCTTGGCGTTCAATTTCAGACCCAATCGATCATAAATAGACTTATAAATTGCTCTTTTTTTAGTGTAATACGCACTGCTTTCAGCAAACTGAAGACTGTCAATATTATGTTTACTATAAATATACTCTTTGGGGTTTTGGATGTTATTTTCGAGTAATTGTTTATTAACGCCTTTGGCAGAATTTATAATCATGACATCATACAAAATCTCGACCATTTGATCTTCAGAAATCAAATTAGTTGGTTTTTTTATCGCGGTATTTCCACAAGACATAAAAACTAAGAGACTGATGATGAGAACCGTTTTTTTCATCTGTTAAATGTTAGACGCATGGCTGCTTTTTGATTTGTAAAATTTGCATTTTCATAAACAATGGTGCCATTTAAAATGGTATGGGTTACTCGCGATTTAAAAGTAGAACCTTCAAATGGCGACCATCCACATTTATACAAAATATTATCTTTATTGACCGTCCATGGGTTGTTTGGATTCACCAAAACTAAATCGGCAAAATACCCTTCTCTAATATACCCTCTTTTTTCAATTTGAAATAAAATTGCTGGATTATGACACATTTTTTCAACCATCTTTTCGATCGAAATTTTACCATTATGATGGGCTTCCATCATAGCGACTAAACCATGCTGCACTAAGGGACCACCAGACGGTGCTTTGGTATAATTGTTTGATTTTTCCTCTAATGTATGCGGCGCGTGATCGGTTGCAATGACATCAATTTTATCATTTAGAAGGGCCTTCCATAGCGCAGCTCTGTCTTTGGCGGATTTCACGGCTGGATTCCATTTGATTAAAGTGCCCTTTTTATCATAGTCTTCATCAGAAAACCAAAGGTGGTGAATACAAACCTCGGCGGTAATTTTTTTGTCTTTTAATGCTTTTTTATTTGAGAACAAGGCCGTTTCTTTGGCTGTAGAGAGGTGAAAAACATGCAATCGAGCGCCTGTTTTTTTAGCCAAGGCAATCGCTTTTGACGATGAAATATAACAAGCCTCAGCACTTCTAATTTCTGGATGAAATTTCACAGGAATGTCATCACCATACGTTTCCATATAGCGCGCCGTGTTTTGTTTGATGGTGTTTTCATCCTCACAATGCACCGAGATTAATAAATCCGTGCTTTTAAAGATATTCTCTAAAACCTCTGGATTATCGACCAACATATTCCCTGTAGAAGAACCTAAAAAGAGTTTTAGTCCCGCAACTTTTAGGGGGTCTACTTTTAGAATTTCATCCAAATTATCATTGGTCCCACCAAACATAAATGAATAGTTTGCAGAGGATGTTTTTTGGGCAATCTCAAACTTAGCTTCCAATTTTTCAATCGTAGTCGCTTGTGGATTGGTATTTGGCATTTCGATAAAAGAGGTGATCCCTCCTGCAATGGCTGCTCTGGATTCGGTTTCTATCGTAGCTTTATGTGTTAAGCCAGGCTCTCTAAAGTGCACTTGGTCATCAATGACTCCAGGAATTAGATAATTATTCTCGGCATCAATTACCGTGACGTTGGAGTTTTTGACACTAATAGAGCTTGAAATTTCTTTGATGATTTGATCCTCAATTAACACATCGCCTTCGAAAATGGTTCCTTCGTTAACAATACGCGCATTTTTTATGAGTAGCGTTTTTTTATGCATTTATGATGTTCCTAAAATTGTTTTTAATCGCATTTGGACGACGCCAAATACAGCTTCTGATATAATGCCTTTACTTAGCTTGGAAACTCCGTAGCGACGATCGGTAAAGGTAATTGGGATTTCTTGGATATTAAAGTTTTTCTTGTAAACGTTGTATTTCATTTCTATTTGAAACGCATAGCCTATAAATTTGATCGCCTCTAAATCGAGTGCTTCTAATACAGAACGCTTATAACACACAAAACCGGCCGTCGGGTCGAGAATTTTCATTCCAGTGATGAGTCGAACGTATAAAGAGGCGCCGTACGACAGTAAGACTCTAGACAAAGGCCAATTAACAACATTAACCCCTTTGATGTATCGAGAACCTACCGACACGTCTGCGTTTTGATCCTTACAAGCCTCATAGAGTCGAATCAGATCCTTCGGGTTGTGCGAAAAATCTGCGTCCATCTCAAAAATAAATTCGTAATCACGTTCCAAACACCATTTAAAACCTTCAATATAAGCAGTTCCAAGACCTAACTTTCCACTTCGTTTGATTAGAAAGAGTCGATTGGTATATTTTTCCTGAAGGGCTTCTACTTTTTGAGCTGTTTGGTCGGGTGAATGATCATCCACAATCAAAACATGAACCTGAGTGTTCTGGGAAAATACAGCATTTATAATTGCTTCAATATTTTCAATTTCATTGTAAGTTGGTATGATGACAACACTGTCTTTCATTCAGTAGAAATTTTAGCAAAAGTAAGTTATTTTTAGCTCTCTCTTTTTAAAAATATTCTTCTTAGCTTTGTCTATGCTAAGAGAAGTCCTATTTAACGATTGGTACACTACAATTATTGTGGTGAGTCTTACGATCACCGTAAGTGCTAAACTACTCAATGTGAACCGATTTACAGACTTTATAAAAATAATTGGAAACTCCAATTACTTGAGAATCTATTTTAAAGATCATAAGTTTTTTGACCCTTTTGATGTTTTATTGTTTTTAAATTTTTGCATAAACGCTGTGCTCATTGGCATACTCACCTACAGTAGTTTCGTAAATAACATTGAATTAAATTGGCCATTATTTTTACGATTATTATTAATTTTCATGGGGAGCATCTTACTGAAAATTTTGGTAGAACTAGGGGTTGGCGATTTATTTGATATTAAAAAGCTATTTCATAGCTATGTGTTTCAGCAAATTAGTTTTTTTAATTTCTTAGGTGTTGTTTTACTTCCTTTGAATTCTTTGCTAATTTTTGGAGTTCCAAATAACAGGGGTCTTTTAACTGGAATTTTAATGCTTTCTGGCCTAATTCTCTTTATTGGATTCATTAGATCCATTAAATTCTATCAAAAACAACTAATCAATAATTTCTTTTATTTTATTTTGTATCTTTGCACTCTCGAAATTGGACCATACATATTAATATGTAAGCTGTTTTCGTATGATATAAATTAACCTTTTAGAGTAATTGATCTATGAAAGTAAAAACCATTTTGGTGTCTCAACCCGAACCAAAAGTTGAAAACTCTCCTTACTTTGACTTACAAGATAGTCAAAAAGTGAAAATTGATTTTCGTCCTTTTATTCATGTCGAAGGACTCACAGCTAAACAGGTTCGATTACAAAAAGTTGATTTTTCAAGTTACTCCGCCATAATATTGACGAGTAGAAATGCCGTAGATCACTTTTTTAGAGTAGCTGAAGAAATGCGTTTTAAAGTTCCAGACAGTATGAAATACTTCTGTCAATCTGAAGCTGTGGCGTTTTATTTACAAAAATACGTAGTATATCGTAAGCGAAAAATTTATGTTGGAAAGCGTAATTTCCAGGATCTTGCACCACTGATCAAAAAATATAAAGAAGAAAAGTTTTTGTTACCATCGTCCGATAAATTAAAGCCTATCGTACCCATAATGCTCGACGAACTTGGCGTTAAATGGAAACAAGCCGTGTTTTACAACACCGTCATTAGTGATTTGTCCGATTTGGCAAATGTCTATTATGACATCCTTGTCTTTTTCAGTCCTTCCGGAATTGATTCTTTATTTCACAACTTCCCAGACTTTAAACAAAACGATACCCGTATCGCTGTTTTTGGAAACACTACTGTTAAAGCGGTTGAAAACAAAGGACTTCGTGTCGATATTTCAGCACCAACCACCGAAATGCCATCAATGACCATGGCTCTGGAGAAGTATCTTAAAAACGTTAATAAAAAATAATTATTTTTAAAATATATTTTTAAAAGCCTGCTCAATGAGCGGGCTTTTTTGATTTTTACAAACCACCTAAACACGCATCCTAAACGACTAGGAAATAACAGCAGTAATTTTATTAATCAGTATCAGCAGCTCAAATGACGCCTCTGACATCAACGAAGAGATGGTCGAAGAGATGGTCGAAGATACGGATGAAGATACGGATGAAGATTCCTCTTTAAATATTTCAGACTTCGCTCCAAGCGAACTAGGGAATTACTGGATTTATGACGTCGATAGTAACAGTAATGGCACCCCAGAAATGAACTATACAGCAACGGATTCTTTATATGTTTTAACCTCCAATCTAGATGCCTTCACATTAGGCGCAAACGACGACAACGTTGCCTCAGCCACAATGAATAATTTATTAATAAGCGGGAGTTTATCTAAATCAGGTACTGCTTTAAAATATACAGGAACTTTAGAACTTCCCATTGATATTGACATTGACCTTGACCAAACTCTTGCTATAACCGATTTGATATTTATCGATTTGGACGCAACTAATGGGGACATTATGTATGATTTTTCTAGTAATTATTCCGACAGCGTTGATATTCAAGGAACTGTACCTCTAGAGATAAGCTATTCTCTAACAACCAAAAAAGAAAACTTTTACCCAACACATTCTATTAACGGGACTTCGTACACGAATGTATATGAAGCGTCTCTAAATTTAACTATAGCAATCTCAGGCACTGTGAACTTTTTAGGAGTGCCTCGATCTTTAAACATTATTAAGCCTGGTGATATTTTAACGATACGGTACTTCTACGGAGAAAACATTGGACTTCTTCGAGCAGAAAATACTCAAACATTTGAATTAAGTACAGAAGCAATAGCCATTTTAAACCTAATTGGAGGTGGTGTTGATATTCCTACTTCATTAACTGTGAACAGTATAGAAGAGTTAAACCACTATTTTATAAACTAATAGTCGTATGAAATAATTAAAAACGACCGACATATGTCGGCCGTTTTTTTGTAATCTAAGCAAAAGGATCTCCTCCTCCACTTGGCGGTGTTGATAATGTTTGTGCTTTTAGGGGGTTAAGAACCGTAAAAGTACCAATGGCAGTCAGCAGAGAATATTTACCCATTTTTTGAAGCGCTTCTTTTCTTGTGAGCGTGTTTTTATCTTTATTAAATTTCATAAATAGCAAGTTATTATTTAATAATTATTTTTTGAGTTAGTTGTTGGTTTCTAGATCGAACAGAAACTATATATAAACCTGAAGTAAAATGGGACAGATCTAATGTGTTTAAAGGTTGACTTGATTCTAACTTATTAAAACTTACTTGGCGACCTTGTAAATCATATATCATAACAGAAGACGTCTTATCTATTACACCATTAATATGTAATGTTCTATTGACTGCGAAAATTTCCAATCCTTTAAGCGTTTCAGAGTGCACATCTAAAGCGGAAGCTGAAAAACGTAAGAAATACCTGCCAGACCCACTTAACGCATCTGTTGGGGTATAACGATAAGCTTCTCCAGTGCTAAGAAGCGTCAGAGTTTCTTGTGTAGTATCCTCTAAATAGACATAGGTTCCGGCAGGGACCGTGGAACTTAAGTCTATTGAAATTGAAAATGCTTCATTCGCAATCGTATGAACACTTAGAGGAACAATCACATCGTTTAAATCTGAATACGCTAAGGACTGATTATAAAAATCGATGCCTTGGTTATCTTCTACCAAACGAGAATAAACCCCAAAATCGTCAGTAGCATAAGCACCTGTATCATATCCTGGATCTAAACCACGGGTATTAATGTCTCGGAAATAAAGATTCGTTACTCCTCTTTTACTGCCACTACTAATATTTATTTTTGCTTGAGCTAGGTTGACAGCTCCAATACGACCTGAAATAAAATCATCGCCACCACCAGATGCTCTCATGGCTCTCGTGAGGCTGATATTACCACCAGCTGCGTTACTCGCTACATAAAACCCTTGACCAGGCGCAATTAAATTATCCGGTGGTGTGTTTGAATCCCATACAGTCCATGAACTATGATTTGAATTCACTGATGCGGCATTATATCCATAAACTGCAGCGTAACTGGGTTCCATCACCGCTGTATTAGCAGTCAAAAATTTACCAAGATTTAAATAAGCTGGAAAGGGGTTTCCTATTAAATGCCAGTGACCGCTTGGAGTTCCGGTAACAAATGAAATTGGAATTGATAAATTATCTAACGGCATATTACCCGTAAAAGTCAAGAGGCTTCCATCATCCGTAGCCACTCGATACCCGACTCCACTTTCGATGACCATTGATGCATCTGCAACGGCATCATAATTTGTATAGGTTCCAGTTGATTTATCAAAAGGTGCAAAGGCTCTCAGAGTTCCTGAAGCAGATAAATTACTATTATCAGGATCACTAGCAAAACCTCCAAAGGTTTGCCCTGCCACTGGCGATGAAATTAAATCATTTGTACCGCCAGAAGCCCCTGTTTGTGATACATAGCGTTTGTATTTAAAATCCCCAAGACTCAGCGCCGCTGGTGGGTTATTTATAATAAACGTAGAAAACTCAGTGGAGGTAGATTCCATGGTTACAGAGCTTGCTGTAAGACTGTTACCCGCATTAAACCTTAACCCAGCTCCTGGAGCAATGGTTATATCACCAAAAGTTGTTGTTGATCCAGTATCCTTTGCACCTCCTAATAATGGATTTCCAGACTGGATGATTAAATTACTGGATGCAGTGGGGGCTGTTACCCCAGGGTCCGTATTCCAACTTCCTGAAAATATATAGGTTGTATCAAAATAAAGGTACCCATCTGGTCCAACAACAATCGTTTTTCCAGCAGCATCAGTAGAAATTAAGGCGAGTTCTCCAGCAGTTAAACCAGCGGCGGACGTTCCAAAACGAACCACACCCTCTCTAAAGCCATTGATAACTACTGACCCTGCCCAAGCACCTGCATTAAAATTTTGAGCTTTACAACTAAACTCAGTGACACTGGAATCTAAATTAATCGTCAAAGTTGCACCCGTAGAAGTTCTTAAAACTCCAATATTTGTTTGATTGGCATTCACATTCAATGTTAAGTTAGTGCCTGAACCCCTGGAACTAATTTCCGGTTCATTTATAAAAACATTAGGTGTATTCAACGTAACTGTTGCCGAGCTTTCTGCTTGTAGCCTAGCGTTCGCACTACCATCTAAAAACGAAGTAGAATTAACAGTTACATTAGCTGGACTTTCTAAATAAACATATCCTGTAAACTGCCTATCAAAGGTAGAACTAAACGTTGCGGTAGTCCCAATTCCTATATCTCCTGTCCCCGAAATAGTCCCATTAAATAAATAATTATGTTCGGTTCCCCAAAATCCTAAGTTACTTTTTAGTTTCTCAATATTTAAAATACTATTTACTCCAAAATCAATAGTATTTCCAGAAGTAGTTCCAGAAACATCAACTCTTGACCACTTACCAGTCCCAGAATTTGCGATGGTAATTGGACAGTCGATCACTAAGTTTGATAAATTATTTGCTCTATGATTTATTGCAATTGCATTACCTGAACCAAAAGTCCCATTTGTAGATTGCGTATCAATCGTAAGTGTATTAGTTCCACTAATAAGTAAATCAGTAATTCTTGTTAAGTTTGTCTGTAACCTCGATTGTGAGTAATCTGCATCTACTGTGACAGTCGTAGGGCTTTGGTTGATTTGGGTGATCTCAAGAAGGGTTGGAAGTAAGCCATCCTTCCAATTAGTGGAGGTAGAAAACAAATTGTCGGTTCCTCCGTTAAATATTCTTGTTTGCCCGAAAGCAGTAAACATAAGTGCAGAAAACAACAGCAAACATAAGTAGGTTTTTTTCATGATAAGTAGGGTTTAAAATATTCATAATAAAACATTGAGTGAGTAAATTACAAACTTGTTTTCATGATTTTTTTGGGAAAAAAATAGAAGAACTAAATGTATAAACTCATCAATAAAATTTAATCTAAAAACAATTTTAAAAGATTAACTACAACAATGATACCCTTAAATTTCAAAAAAACAAGGGTGATTTGAGTCATTAATAGGGTTATATAGCTATTTTTCTTTCTAATAAGAAAATTATTAGTTTTAGATTTAAAAAATTAACATGCAATTTTTTGGAATACATTAGGGTGAAAAAACCTAAATACTATTGTGTAATCATTACAGCCTTACCACTTTGAAGTGTCAACACTAGAGAGGGTTTTACAAATTACAACTCATGTCATCTCCACAGCACATCGGTGATTTAATTTTACCTTCACATTCTGGACATTTAGAGACTTGTACTTGAGAACCATCGGGTAGGTCTATCATCCCATTTTCTAAAGGGACATCACAGTTTCCACAAGTTGCTTTGACTGCCATTCCACATTGTTTACATTCGTAAGTATTCATACTATTTTTATTTAAATTGGTGATTTTAAAATTAGTAATTTTTTAGGACATAAAGGCCAAATAAATAAAAATTCCGTACATAAAAATCAATACAAATCCTTCGGTTTTTTTAAGCTCATGTCTTTTCAAAATCAATGCCAATGGCACTAAAATAACCGCAAACACTAACATCCAAATAATATCTCTCGACAGAATCTGAGCATCATCAATAACTATTGGTTTAATCATTGCGGTAAGCCCAAGAACAGAGCCAATATTAAAAATATTGGACCCAATTAAGTTCCCTAAAGAGATGGCCTTTTCTTTTCGAATCACTGCAATTACAGAAGCTGCTAACTCGGGAACGCTGGTTCCTACAGCAATTATCGACACCGAAATAACCGCCTCGCTAACTCCTATTTGTTTTGCAATGACAATTGCACCATTGACCAACCAATCGGCCCCAAAATACAAGGCAACGCCTCCTATGATAAACCAGATTACAATTTTGAAATTAGAAGTTCCTGTTTGGAGTTCCAAGGATTCGTCATGATCATCATTTGCAGTATTTGACTTTTTGAGTAATAATATCACAAAAATGACTAATCCAATGAATAAAATAGCGCCTTCAAACGCAGTTAATTGATGGTCGTTACTTAAGAAATAATAAAAAGCAAGCGAAAAAAACATCAGTGCGGGCCAGTTGAATTTATAAAAAGAGGAATCGACATAAATCGTCCCAATTAAGGCCGTGATTCCAAGTACCAACCCAATATTGGCAATATTAGATCCAATTACATTATTAATCGCAATGGATGGAGAGCCATTCAATGCCGCATTTAAACTGACTAAAAGTTCTGGGAAAGACGTGGCAAATGACACCACTGTTAAGCCAACAACCATCTTGGAAATATTGAGTTTGAACGATAACGCAACCGACGCTCGTACCAAAAAATCCCCACCAACGACCAACAGCACAAATCCTAGCAGCATCAAAACAATATCCATAACGTTATTTTTTTTACGAAGATAAATCTAAGATATGAAAATTGAGTAAAATTAAAAGAAGAATCTCTATTTTTGAACGATGAATTCAAAAGTAATTTTTAAAATCATTGCGAAGGTCAATAAATTAATACTCCCTAGTTTGACAAAAAAACAAGTGGACCTTAGCAAAGCATCTAAATCACAAATGGCATTATTTGGTTGGCGCCTCTATGTCACCAAAAAAGCATTGGACTAATAGTTTACAGCAGAAAAAACAGTGTGTGGCGCAATTTTTTTAGCCCCTTCAAGAAAGTCAAGTTGCATGATAAAGTTACATTGTACGATTTGACCGCCTAATGTTTCCACCATTTTGCAGACGGCTTCGGCGGTACCGCCTGTTGCTAAAACATCATCATGTATGACTATTTTTTCGCCTGATTTTATAGCGTCCTCATGCATTTCTAACACATCCGAACCGTATTCTAATTCGTAAGACTGACTGATCACTTTACGCGGTAATTTCCCTGGTTTTCGAACGGGCACAAAGGGCACTTTTAAGGCCGTTGCCAATAGCATTCCAAAGAAAAACCCACGAGCTTCTATCCCTACAATTTTATCAATTTGTTTATTTTTGAGGGTCGATATAAGTGCTTCAAGACATTGCTCCACCCCTTCTGGGCTTTCGAGTAATGAGGTAAGATCTTTAAATATAATTCCTTTTTTGGGAAAATCAGGAACGTCGGTGATGTATGATTTTAAAGTTGGTGTTTTTGTTTCCATTGGTCAAGTTTGTATTTTAATTTTGAGGTCAAGTCGAGATTAGATTCAGACAAGTCATGAAGTTCCCCAATATCGTTTTTAAGGTTGTATAATTCTATTTTATTTGTTTCATAAAAATCGATTAATTTGTAATCTCCCATTCGAATTGCTGAGGCTTTATCATCTCCTGTCGAATGTGGTCGTGCTTTGCTAGAATGCCAAAACACGGTACGTTGGTTCCATTTTTCTTGATTTAACAATACGTTTTTAAAGCTGACTCCATCAATATTTTCGATTGATTTCTGAGACACAAGATCCAAAAGTGTTGGAAAAACATCCATTCCAAGCACAATGGATTCTGTTTCTGTTTTTGGCTTAATTTTTTGAGGCCATTTTACAAATAGTGGCGCGCGAATACCTCCTTCATACAACCAACCTTTGCCTGCTTTCAACGGAAGGTTTGAAGTGGCTAAATGCCGTTTCCATTTGAATCCGCCGTTGGACAACCCTCCGTGGTCAGATGTTAGAATTATAATCGTATTACTTGCGATATTTAAAGACTTTAAGGTCGCTAAAACTCGCCCTATGTTATGGTCTACATTTTCGACCAATCCTGCGTATGCTGGGTCGTCCTGACGCATTTTTCGACGCCCGCGACCTTCTTTAATATACTCAGGTGTTTTTCCAAAATCGATTGTATCGAGTTGCACGATGTTACGCTGAATATCTTCCTCTTTCGCTTCGATTGGAGTATGTACCGCATAATATGCGAGTACGGCTAAAAAAGGACGGTTTTCGTTTTTTTGGATAAAATCAATAGAAGCATCGGTTAGTAAATCAGATGAATAATCACCTTCATCAGAAAGCCCTTCAAAATCTTGAACGGAGTGTTGTGCAGGTTTTCCGTTTTTTTTGGTATTAAAAGGAAATAAATGACTTCCTAATCCACCGGCTTCCCCAGCCGCAAACGAGTGCTTAAAACCAAATCCCTTTGGATTACTTTGATCGGTTCCCAAATGCCACTTGCCTACATAAGAAGTTGTGTAACCAAGCGCGTTAAATTGGTGAATAAAATTTTGCGAACTCGGAATTTTATGAAGAGTTCCTTTGTTCTCTTTTACAGGATACTTACTGGTCATTAATGCATATCGTGAGGGCACACAACGTGGATAATTTGCATACGCATTTGTAAAGGATACTGAGGCGCATGCTAAGGCATCGATATTGGGAGTGTTGTACAGTTGTGAACCTGTAAAACTCAAATCGTAATACCCTAAGTCATCGACGACGACGACAAGTATATTTGGAGGTGTTTCTGAAAGTTCCTGTGAATGGATCGAGCTAAACGAAAAAACATTTAACACGACATAAAAAATGAATACCTTATATTTTTCCATATCAAAAGGGGCTTAAAAGTAAATATACAATAAATGGCTTTCAAAAATAATGCCGACAACTAAAATATAATCTAGAAACTATAGATTCTCAACCAATCGACCTAGAGCTTTGTGTTTTTCAATTTTTATATGTTTGCCATCCGTAGCAATCAATCCTTGTTTTTTAAAACTTGCAAGAGTTCGAATACACGTTTCTTTGGCGGTACCTACAATGTTAGCAATATCTTCCCTTGTGAGTGTCATTGCTATATAACCTAGATTATCAATGCCAAAATTTTTATCAAGATATAAAATAACTTCAGCAACGCGTTGTTTTACAGTTTTTTGAGCAATATTAACAATTACATTATCCGCAAATTTGAGGTCTTTTGCCATTTGAAGCAGAATTGCTTTTGCAAAACGCGGGTTGGTATTGATACTCTCTAAAATGAGCGCTTTCGGAATAAAACACACTTCCATATCGTTTATAGCAACGGCACTTAGGTTTGTTTTTTCTTCGGTAATAACGGAGCGCTGCCCTAGCACTTCACCCCGAGTTGCTATTTTTACGATGGTATCTTTTCCATTGTCACTCATTTTAGAAAGCTTGGACGCACCATTACGAACACAAAAAACACCGTTTAGTTTTTCTCCTTCTTCAAATATAGAATCTCCTTTTTTTATGGATTTAGAGATTTTACTCTCGGAAATACGTTTTAATTGATCTTTATTAAGAGAATTAAGGGCGTTTAATTGCCTGACTAAACAATTTTCACACCGCTCTTCTTTATCATTTTCCATTTAATAAAAGTAACATTATAAATATACTTTCAAAAAAAACGGCTATTGTTTTTTGAAATAAAGAGGATTTACATTGAAAATAAATGCGATTAGAGTGGTGATATTAGTCATCGTTTTAACATATATATTTCTAGAAATTTGTATTTTTGTAATTAGAATAATCCCCAAATTCTAACAACCTATGACTCTATGCTTCCATTGTGGAGATGAATGTGCGACCAGAAGGATCAAGCATCAAGACACTTATTTTTGTTGTCACGGATGCAAAACTGTTTTTGATATTTTAAACGAAAACAACCTGGCGTATTATTACGAACTAGAAACATCCCCAGGAAGTATACCATCCAAATTTGATGGGAAATTTGATTTTTTAAAAAATGAAACAATTGCTCAAACTCTCTTAGAGTTTGATGAGCTTTCAACAAAAGTCGTTTCGTTTGTCATTCCAACCATCCATTGTAGTTCTTGTATTTGGGTCCTCGAAAATTTAAATAAATTAAATCCTGAGATCAAAACCACACAGGTCAATTTTCCAAAAAAAACCGTTCGAATTACATTTTCGTCTCAAACGCTCACACTGCACAATCTCGTCCTTTTACTCAGTAAAATAGGCTATGAACCATATATCTCCCTAAACGACAGTACCGCCGCACCACCCAGTATCAATCGGAGTCTCATTTATAAATTAGGCGTCGCAGGCTTTGCTTTTGGAAACATCATGTTTTTGTCGTTTCCAGAGTATTTTGAAGTTTCTGAGTTTTGGTTAGACCGGTATAAACACGTGTTTAGATGGCTGATTTTAGCCTTTTCACTCCCTGTCGCATTTTACTCTGGTAGTGAGTATTTGATTTCAGCCTATAAAAGTATTCGCTCAAAAATATTAAATATTGATGTGCCTATTGCGATTGGAATTTTGGTGCTTTTTATTCGGTCTGCGGTTGAAATTGTTTTGAACTTGGGTTCTGGTTTTTTAGACAGTATGGCTGGATTGATATTTTTCTTGTTATTGGGGAAATTTTTTCAGCAAAAAACTTATGCATTTCTCTCTTTTGAAAGGGATTACAAATCGTATTTCCCGATTGCGGTAACGCGACTCATTAAAGTAAAACTTGATCCCAATAGTTCTAAAAATTATCAAAATACAGATCCAAAAGAAGAACAAACCCCAGTGTATGATTTAGTGGCTGGGGATCGAATTATTATTAGAAATAACGAATTGATCGCTGTGGATGGTCTGTTAATAAACGGCACTGCTTTAATTGATTACAGTTTTGTCACTGGCGAAGCGGAACTGATTTCTAAACACCCTGGAGACCATTTATATGCTGGCGGAAGGCAACAAAGTGGTGTTTTAGAAATGGAAGTCCTAAAATCCGTGGAACAAAGTTATTTGACTCAACTATGGTCAAATGAAATTTTTAGTAAAAACAACCAAAGTACGTTTCAATCTATAACAGATCAAATAAGCAAACGCTTTACCATTAGCATTCTAAGTATTGCTCTTTTAGCAACGCTGTTTTGGTTGATTTACAACCCGTCTTTGGCGCTTAATGTGTTTACTGCAGTTCTCATTGTCGCATGCCCTTGTGCGATTGCACTTGCGGCCCCGTTTACGCTTGGCAATCTATTACGCATTTTTGGAACTCATAAGTGCTACGTCAAAAATAGTGGCGTCATTGAGCAACTCGCTACGATTGATACTGTGGTGTTTGATAAAACAGGCACCCTCACCACCAATTATAAAAACGTAATTACTTACGAGGGCATTGAACTTTCTGACAAGGAACAGTCCTTATTAACCTCAACCTTACGCGCCTCAAATCACCCTTTGAGTCGCTCATTATATCATTTATTGCGAGAGCACAACATCGACACTCTTGACGATTTTAAAGAAGAAGTCGGGCAAGGACTCGTTGGAGTTTTAAACCACAATTCAATCAAAGTTGGTTCGTATGCTTTTGTAGCGAACCCACAAGTCGATTTAGCTGAATTTGCCCAAAACAAAACCAGCGTTCACATTAGCACCAACGATTGTTATAAAGGGTGTTATGTCTTTTATAATGCATACCGTGAAGGCATGCAAAACGTATTTCAATCGCTCGAAAAAAACTATAAACTCATCGTTCTTTCTGGAGATAATGAGGGTGAGAAAGCACATTTAAAAACCATACTTCCCGAACCGACCGATTTTGTTTTTAATCAAAAACCTGTCGACAAGCTTAACTATATAAAAACCCTTCAGGAAAAAGGGAGGAAGGTTCTAATGATTGGAGATGGATTAAATGATGCGGGCGCACTTGCTCAAAGCAACGTTGGTCTCGTGATTTCTGAAAATATTAATGTGTTTTCTCCAGCCTGTGATGGTATTTTAGATGCCTCTCGATTTAAAGACATCGCTACGTTTATGACACTTTCACGAAAAGGCAAAGAGGTGATCAAATATGCCTTTATGTTCTCACTGTGCTATAACCTAATCGGAATTGGATTTGCTGTTTCCGGACATCTCGCGCCTATAGTTGCCGCAATTTTAATGCCTTTAAGCTCAATCAGCATTGTCATATTTACGACTATTTATACGCATATATTAGGTGAAAAATTGAATATAAACACAAACGAATAAAACATGAAAGATGCGTTTATAAAAGTAGTTTCAAAAAATCTAAAAGTTGACAAAAGTCATCTTTTTAAAAAATTGACAACGGTAATTTTACATTATAATTTAAAACAAGTATGAGTATTATTTATATGCTACTTGCAATAAGCGTAATGGTTGCACTCCTCTTTTTTATCGCCTTTATTATATCGGTGAAAAGTGGCCAGTATGACGATACATATACGCCTTCGGTTCGAATGCTTTTTGAAGATGAAATCATCAAAGAAAAGACTCAAATCACCACACCAAAAAAAGAACAAACCCCACTAACAGATCAACGAACCTAACTATGGAATTACAAAAGTTTTATTACGACAACAAGATTGTAAATAAATTTATCATCGCCACAATGATTTGGGGCATTGTCGGGATGAGTATCGGGCTTTTATTAGCCTTTATGTTTTTATTTCCCAACCTTACAGATGGAATTTCTTGGTTAAGTTTTGGGCGTTTACGCCCATTACATACCAATGCGGTGATTTTTGCGTTTATAGGAAATGCGATCTTTGCAGGGGTCTATTATTCGTCCCAACGTTTGCTAAAAGCGCGGATGTGGAAAGATTGGTTAAGCAATTTAAATTTCTGGGGATGGCAAGCCATTATTGTGGGGGCCGCTATTACACTCCCGTTGGGCTATACAACTTCAAAAGAATATGCCGAATTAGAATGGCCATTCGATATTGCAATTGCATTAATTTGGGTCGCTTTTGGAGCCAATTTAATTGGGACGATTTTAAAAAGACGACAACGTCATTTATATGTTGCCATCTGGTTTTACTTAGGAACGTTTGTGACGGTCGCCGTATTACACATCGTCAACAGCATGGAGGTACCAGTCAGTGCTTTGAAAAGTTATTCGATGTATGCCGGCGTTCAAGATGCTTTAGTACAATGGTGGTACGGACATAATGCAGTCGCCTTCTTTTTAACCACACCATTTTTAGGGTTGATGTATTACTTTGTCCCTAAAGCTGCAAATAGGCCGGTATATTCTTATAAGCTATCAATTGTTCACTTCTGGTCCTTAATATTCATATATATATGGGCAGGACCTCACCACCTCCTCTATTCATCTTTGCCTGATTGGGCTCAAAATCTTGGCGTTGCATTTTCTATCATGCTGATCGCTCCCTCTTGGGGTGGTATGATTAATGGACTCCTAACCTTGCGAGGTGTTTGGGATAAAGTCCGTACCGACCCTGTGTTGAAATTTATGGTTGTTGCCATCACAGGTTACGGAATGGCCACCTTTGAAGGTCCAATGCTAGCGCTTAAAAACGTCAATGCAATTGCGCATTTTAGCGATTGGGTGATTGCGCATGTTCATGTCGGTGCTTTGGCTTGGAATGGTTTCTTAACCTTTGGAATGGTGTATTGGATGGTTCCAAAATTATTCAAAACATCACTGTGGTCCACTCGACTTGCAAACGCACATTTCTGGATAGGCACTTTAGGAATTATCATGTACGCGTTACCAATGTATGTCGCTGGATTTGTTCAAGCATCCATGTGGAAACAATTCAATCCAGATGGCACTCTTACCTATGGTAATTTTTTAGAAACAGTCAATGAAATTATTCCGATGTACTGGATGCGCGCTATTGGCGGATCTATGTTTATTGTTGGTGCGTTGATAGGGGTTTACAATATTATAATGACTGCTCGAGCAGGCTCTAAAGTAACCGATGAACTTGCGGAAGCAGCACCGCTTCAAAAAGTGACTAAAAAACGAACCTCAAAAGAAGCTTACCATACTTGGCTAGAAAGACGCCCTATTAAGCTAACTATTTTTGCAACCATTGCAATTTTAATTGGGGGCATTGTTCAAATTATTCCTTCATTAATTGTTGATGATTATATTCCAGTTATTTCAAGTGTCAAACCATATTCACCCTTAGAATTAGAAGGGAGAGACCTTTACATTAGAGAGGGTTGTGTTGGCTGTCATTCACAAATGGTGCGTCCGTTTAGAAGTGAAGTGGAGCGTTATGGCGAATATGCCAAAGCTGGCGAATTTGTCTATGATCACCCCTTTCTTTGGGGAAGCAAACGCACAGGCCCTGATCTTTTACGTATCGGTGGGAAATATAGTGACAACTGGCATTTAAATCATTTTTACGATCCGCAGACAACTTCATCTGGCTCCATAATGCCCTCCTATAAATGGCTTATTAAGAATGAGTTGGATAAAAGTTATACGAAAGCTAAAATGGAAGCAATGCGCTCACTAGGGGTTCCATATACAGAGGAAGAAATAGAATCCGCCCAACAATGGATGCTCGAACAAGGTACCGAAATAGAGAAAAACTTATACAACGATCCTGATTTTGCAAAAACCTACGAAGCTGACAAAAAATATGCGCTACAAAATGATGAAGAGTTCATTGAAATGCGGAACCGAGAAGTCGTGGCACTTATAGCCTATTTGCAACGTCTTGGAACAGATATAAATGTAAAAACAGAAACCACATCCAAAATCGAACTAAATAAATAAGGCATGTTAAAATTTGTAAAAGGAAACCTAGAAAACATTGAAGGTGTAGAAATCTACCCTCTAATCTCATTACTTATATTCTTTATCTTTTTTGTAGTACTATTCTGGTGGGTATATACTGCAAAAACTACTCACATTGAAGAAGTCAGTAACATCCCTTTAAATGACGATACGATAACCCCAAATCAAACTACATTATGAGAACTACTGCATCTTTTTTAAGAGTGATCGTTGTTGCCCTTTTAGGATATCTATTTTTGAATTGGGTAGGGACAACAGGTGAAAACTCGGCCTTTATCGAGCAACCATGGGTATGGGCTATATATGTATTCACCGTATTTTTCCACATTGCTGGAGAGGTCTGTATCGCAGCCTTACAACGGATTCTTTATCAAACTTTATTGCCGGAAGCAAAAAAGAGATATGATGAAAAAGCCGCTTTAAAGAAAGTAAACCGATTCAAATGGTTTAAGGAAACGTACACTGCCGCTCTAGGAAGTAAAGCCATTGAAGAAGAACTTGAGATTATTTTGGATCATGACTATGACGGCATCCGAGAATTAGACAACAAACTGCCACCTTGGTGGGTGTATGGTTTTTATGGCACTATTTTATTTGCGGTTGTGTATCTAGTCCGTTTTGAAGTTCTCAATGATTACAGTCAAATTGAAGAATACGAAATCGCTGTTGCAGAAGCCAATATCGAAATTGAAAAATGGAAAAAAACCGCCAAGAATTTAGTAGACGCTACAACCGTTTCGATGCTGACTGAAGCAAGTGATTTAAAAGCAGGTCAAAAAATTTTTACATCAAAATGTGTCGCCTGCCACAAAGCAGATGGTGGTGGTGGAATTGGCCCCAATCTAACCGATTCGCACTGGATCTTAGGAGGTGGGATCAAAAATGTATTTAACACCATTTCAGAAGGCGGGCGAAGTGGAAAAGGAATGATTTCTTGGAAAAGTGAATTGAAACCTTTAGAAATGGCACAAGTTTCAAGCTATGTACTGAGTTTTCAAGGAACAACGCCAGCGGAGCCAAAAGACGCTGAAGGAGATTTGTGGGTGGATCCAGAAATACAAGAATAATCATCCTCAAAAATTAAAGAGACTGTGAAGGATTCTTTTCTAACCTAAAAATAGTGATGAACCAATAAAAAAAATTGATGCTAGTTTTAAACGAAATATCCGAATCGCTCTCAAAAAGCAAAAAACCATTGATCAAGAAATTCTATGATAAAGCGGATAAAAAATTACTTGTGATCGGGTTGCGGAGTGGTGTTGAACTACCCGAAAACCTGACAACTTCAAAAGGAAAAATAATGGTGATTCAAGGAGAGATCGATTTTAATACAGCGACTTCTAGCTACCGCCTCGAACGATTTGATTCCTTTGACATCCCACAAGGCGTACAACATTCGGTAGTTGGTGTTTTTGATGCCATCTTTCTCTTACTTTTAAAAAAACCTAAAGAAAATTCTTAATGGCCGAACAGGGGCAAGAAAATTTTAGAGATACCATAGGAACCCTTAACAACGAAGGAGATCGAGCATGGGTGTTTCCAAAAAAACCAGATGGAAAATGGTATGAATACCGCAAATATGTAAGTTATATTTTACTTATCTTTTTATTTACAGCTCCTTTTATAAAAATTGGTGGTAATCAGTTTTTAATGTTTAATGTGCTCGAGCGACGTTTTAACATTTTCGGGATCCCATTTTGGCCTCAAGACTTTCATTTATTTGTCATAATGATGATTGTCGGAGTGGTATTTGTCATTGTCTTTACAGTGGCATTTGGACGCTTATTTTGTGGCTGGATTTGTCCACAGACCATATTTATGGAGATGGTTTTTAGAAGGATTGAATATTGGATTGATGGGGATAGAGGAAAACAAATTCGCCTATCCAAAATGCCATGGAATGCTGAGAAAATAAAGAAAAGAGTTTTAAAATGGATCGTTTTCTTTATCATTTCATTCCTAATTGCAAATATATTCCTGGCTTACCTCATTGGAAGTGACCAACTATTGGGCTACATTTCTGATGGCCCTCAAAAACACAAAAGCACTCTGATATCCTTACTTATTTTTACAGGCGTATTTTACTTTATTTTTGCTTGGTTTAGAGAGCAAGTATGCATCATTGTGTGCCCTTATGGACGTTTGCAAGGAGTTTTATTAGACAACAAATCGATTGTCGTTGCTTATGATCATAAACGTGGCGAGAAAGAGGCAGGTCGTGCTAAATTTAAAAAAAACGAGGAACGACCAACAACTGGAAAAGGCGATTGTATCGATTGTTTTGCTTGTGTCCATGTCTGCCCGACCGGAATTGACATTCGAAATGGGACGCAGTTAGAATGCATCAATTGTACGGCTTGTATTGATGCGTGCGACCACATGATGGAAGCGGTTGATTTACCAAAAGGACTCATTCGGTATGCAAGTGAAGACGCCATTGAAAAGAAGAAAAAGTTCAGTTACACCCCACGTCTCAAAGGGTATTCGATCCTATTGGGCATTGTAACTGCTTTGTTAATTGGCATTCTGTTTTTACGAAATGATATCGATGCTCGCTTTCTAAGATTACCTGGTCAATTGTATGAACACAAAGAAAATAACATCATTAGCAATGTGTACACCTATAAAATTTTCAATAAAACTATTGATGCTATTGATGGCATTCGATTTGAACTTTTGTCTCATAAGGGAACCATCAAATTGGTGTCTCATGAAGATTTTAAACTGGAGAAAGAAAGCTTAGTCGAAGGCACCTTATTCATAGAAATCGATGCCAGTGCTTTGACGGGGGATAAAGACCGATTAGAAATAGGTATCTATAGTGATGATCGCCTTATTGAAACCATCACAACCTCATTTTTAGGGCCAAGAAGTTATAAATAATTTGGTTGATTTTAATACATAAAAAAATGATTATGAAAACGATAAAATGGAATTGGGGAACAGGGATCATACTAGCAATACTAAGTTTTATAAGTTTTATTCTCTATTTTGTTATTACAATGAGTACGAACAAAAACTACAGTCATGACCTAGTAACAGATGATTATTACGCCAAAGAAATGATGTATCAAAACGAAATAGATGCAGAGACCAATTCGCAAAATCTTGTGGAAAAAATAGACAGTAAAAAAGTATTTAACGGCTGGCAAATTACATTTCCAAAAGAATTTGAACCCACAAAAACCAAAGGAATAATCGCTTTTTACAGACCTTCTAATCAACAGTTGGATTTTGAAATCCCTTTAGCTTTCGTTGATACTAAAATGCACATTCCACATAAAAGGTTTGTGGGGGGGCGTTGGAACATCACCATTCAATGGACCTATGAAGGAAAATCCTATTTGTATAAACAAAAAATCGTGTATTAATGCTGTGGTCTGCGCTCGTACTCGGTTTATTAGGGAGTTTTCATTGCATTGGCATGTGTGGCCCTATTGCCTTTTTGTTACCCCTGAATCGAAAAAACCGTAGCAAACGAATCTTACAATTGATAAGCTATCATGCCGGTCGATTATTCACTTACGGCCTTTTGGGTTTTGTGTTTGGGCTTGTTGGAAAAAGCCTGAATTTATTTGGCGCACAGCAACACTTATCCATTTTAATTGGGGTGGGTATGATTCTGGTGACGCTCCTCCCTTCCAAAATATTAAATCGTTATCATTTTTCAAGACCAATCTATACAATGGTATCAAAAGTAAAAAATGCCATGGGTGTCCATCTGAAAAAAAAGAATTCAAGCCGCTTTTTTACCTTAGGTTTCTTAAATGGCTTATTGCCCTGCGGATTGGTCTATATGGCAATTTTTGGAGCGATGGCTGGCGGAGGCGCTAGTTATGGCGCATTGTACCTCGCTCTTTTTGGATTGGGCACTATCCCACTGATGACTGTTGCCATCTATCTTGGAAATTTTTTAAAAGGAAAAGCGAAGCAAAACATCGTGAGGGCAATCCCAATGTTTGTGGTCGTTATCGGATTATTATTCATCCTACGCGGGATGGGACTTGGCATTAAATACATCTCCCCTTCCGAAATGGTTTCTGAACCACAAATTGAATCAAGATATAACTGTCATTGATCCCTAATAAAATAATATACTTAAACTATTTATTTGAGCTCGCTTCTTAGATTTTGTTCCCAGGTCCAGGACGATTGAATCATGTCTTTTAAATTACGGCTTGCTTCCCATTTTAAAACATTTTTGGCCAAAGTTGTAGAGGCAAACATTTCTGGAACATCGCCAGGTCTTCGATCTGTGATTTCGTAATTTAATGGGCTTCCGCTTACCGCTTCAAAAGCTTTAATCATTTCTAATACCGAAAAACCATTTCCAGTACCTACATTAAAAATTTCTAATGGGGATGTGGTGCTTGTATCTAACAGTCGTTCAAGTGCTTTCAAGTGCGCTTCGGCCAAATCTACTACATGAATGTAGTCTCTAATGGGCGTTCCATCTTTGGTTGGGTAATCGTTTCCAAAGACCATCAATTTTTCTCTAATGCCCGCTGCGGTTTGTGTGATGTAAGGCATTAAATTATTAGGGATTCCACTCGGAAACTCCCCTATTTGTCCGGACGCATGCGCACCAATTGGATTGAAATAACGCAATGAAATGACGGATATTTCAGATTGAGAATTTGTAAAATCTTCTAAAATTTCTTCCGCAATTTTTTTGGTATTTCCATAAGGCGAAGAGGACCGCTGCGTAGGCGCATCTTCTGTAATTGGCATTTTGGAAGGATTTCCGTAGACGGTTGCTGAGGAGGAAAAAATAAGATGATTGATGCTGTTTTCCTGCTGGGCTTTCAACACATTTAATAATGAAAAAAGATTGTTTTGATAATACATCAATGGATTTTGAATCGATTCTGCCACCGCTTTATGAGCTGCAAAATGAATGACGGCCTTGGCATCTTTATGGGTCTTAAAAACGGCTTGAGTCGCTTCAAACGATTTCAAATCGACCTGTTCAAAATGGGGCCTTACGCCTGAAATACGCTCAATACGATCTAAAATTTGAGGACTTGAGTTTGAAAAATCATCAATGATCACGACTTCATAATTGTGGTGAATCAATGTGATTACTGTATGGGACCCAATATATCCACAACCGCCGGTAACAATAACTTTATCTTTCATATATTTATTAAAACTCAAAGATAGTTAACTCGTTTTATATTTTTAAGAAAAATTATCAATTCGAGTGGGTTTGAAAAAAAGGAACTTGTTACTCCGTTTTTTTTAAATTCTCCACAGTTTCCTTTAACGATTTATTTTCAAGCTTTAATATTCTGTTTTCTTCAAATTGCTCATAAAGCAAATCCTTGACACTTTTACCATAAATTAATTTAGGTTCATTTACATTACTGGTGTCCGATAAAAGCATTTCGCCTTCATCACGCAGTAACCAATCGATACTTAAGTCTTGATAATTATCTAATATTACGCTAAGTTTATCTGACCCTAAAGACTTTCCGGAGTCTAAAAATCCATTTGAAAAATTACAATTCCTATAAAAAACGGAAGGTTTGATTCCTTTGTAATTAAGATATTTCAATATTTTTTCTTTATGCGTCATTGATTATTAGATAATTATTTTATATATTAGATATTTATGTTGTATCTATAGCAGTAATGTGACAGTAAAGTAAAAGAAAAAAGCGAATTAACAAAATAAGATTTTCTATGATTAATAAAACAACCAAAGAATCCATAAAGAGAATTATCGGACATCGATGTGCACCCATCATTCAAAAGGAATTAATCGATTGCAATGAATACAACATGCACGGTGAGCCTTACTCTACAGGACAAATCACTAATGTAATGAACGGCGAAAAGCATAATATCATTGAAGCAGCTATCTATAGAGTCGTCGAAGAACGTTTAGAAATTCAAAGAAAAAGAAATAGCTTATTCAAAAAAAAATCTTCAAACAGAACGGCAGATCCGTAATTTTAATTCTTCAAAAAACATTAAATCTATGGTCAATAACTGCAAAATTACAAATTTCAGCCTTTATTCACAAGTCGATAGATTTACACCAATTAATCACAGAGGTATTGCGTTTGATGAAATTTGTAAACAAAAGCGACTCCTTTCTAGTGTTGACTTAATTATCTAAAATATACTATTATAAGAAAACCTCCAAAAAACAAAACATATGAAATTAATTACTTGCATTGTATTGCTTATGGGCTACGGCATTTTAACGAGACTTTACTATAAAGAGAAAAAGTATATAACCGCATCTATATGGGCTTTAATATTTATTTTTATAGTGTATTTAATGATCGATATATACATCGATGAGTATTAAAAATCATCGATTTCGTAAAAACGAAGCTAACACATATTCCCCAACCTAAACTTAAAGATTAATAAGGAACAGAGGCGAATTAAAGTTGTTTTAGAATCTGAAACGAGCCTACCTTCGGTAGACAATCTTGCCTGCCAATAGGTAGGTTCTTAAGGGATCTCGGAAAAATTTCCTATGGTGCTCTTTTGAGCTCCGTAGTCTAAATAGAACCTCAAGAACCATAGCTTTTTAGTTTTGTTTCCGCTTGAAAACTTAAATACATTTAAGTTTCTTACAAAAACAAAAAAGGAGGTCTGATTTTTTTTTATTGTCAAGCTGAACCTGCCTATCGGCAGACAAGCTCGTTTCAGCGTCTCATAATTATTAAGTTTCGATACTTTAAGATTCTGAAATAAATTCAGAATGACATGTTTATCTACTTTTATAAAATCCATCAAAAAAAATTATGTTTACAATAATTGGTGGTTTTTCATAAAATAGGTGATGTATTTAGGAATTAGAGTTCCTAAATAGTAAGGTAGATTCATCAGTAAGTATGGAGTTCCATTGGGTGTTTTTGTCTCTTGTATTGAAAACTCACCTGCGAATATTCTGATAGCATAGGGATGATTTGTGCGCTCTATAAATTGATGAAGTGATTTTAATGAGCCTGTACTTCCTGATTTAATTTCAATTGGGATAACCTTTCCATCCATCGCAAAAACCAAATCCACTTCTGATGAAGCTTGCTTCTTTTCTCTTACCCAAAAATTAGGGGATTCTGGCTTATTACTTTGGATAGAAATTAGTTCCTGCGTGATCATATGTGGAATAATAGCTCCTTTATAACTTTGGCTTAAATCTTCTAAAACCAACATCTCTGCTCGGATCCCTAAAAGATGATTGAGTATGCCCGTATCCAAAAATTGTAGTCTAGGTGATTTTTTTAAATCTGGAATTATAGGTGGTTCTGTAACAGTTGTTGGATAAATTAGCTGAATAACCTTTGCTTGATGTAAATTCCGCATTGCTTCACCAACTTCTCTTGACCTGTAGTTAGAATTACCGAAATTTTGAAATTTTATTCGCTCATCTACAACATATGCAGCAGATGACATAATATGTTTAATTACATTTTTTGCCGTTGTATTGGTTGTATATTTTTCTGAATCACTAATGTATGAACTCCAAATACTCTCATAAATAGAAGAGAGATCTACGACACTTTTACTTTTGGAAAATTGACTAAGTATTTCTGGCATTCCTCCTATAATCGTGTATTTATTGAATAAATCGAGTAACGTTTTATGTGCAACTTTATTTATAGGAATATTATTTAGTTGTTCTATACCTGTACTGTGACCAATTGCTTCTAAGTATTCTATAAAATTAAAAGGGTATAAATATAAAAACTCAACTCTTCCAACAGGGAAACTTTTAACATTTTTAAGTGCAAATTCGAGTAAAGAACCTGCCGCTATAACGTGAAGTTCTGGAGCCTCTTCATAAAAATACCGTAAAAGCTGTATTGCTTTTGGTTGTTCTTGTATCTCATCAATGAAAAGCACTGTATTGCTAATGTCTTTAGAAATGATATTATTTGAAATAAATAGAGCTTCAATGATCGTATTTACATTATCCGTTTGATCAAAGTACTGACTATCTGCTTTTTTCTCTAAGTTAAGGTATAGCCGATTTTTATACGTTTTTGAAAACTCATTTATCAAAGTCGTTTTACCGACTTGTCTTGCTCCTCTAACAATTAATGGTTTTCGATTGGATTTGTTTTTCCATTTATGCAATTGTGCAGTAAGATGTCTTTTTAAAATCAAAATAAAATGTTACAAAGTAACTGCAAATATATTGTTTTTCTGTAACAAAGTAAAGCCTGTTATTGAAAAATATTATACCAAAGTCAATAGTGTTTTTTAAAGAACCTGTTTTATGATCTTCTAAGGGTCACATTTACAGATATTTAATCATTCTCTTGGACATCAAGTAGAACCTCAGCAAGAGTGTTGCATGACCTTGACAAAGCTCCGCTTTGAGAATCAACAAAAAAAACGACCGCTGCAAGATTACCTATGGTGCTCTTTTGAGCTCCGTAGTCTAAATAGAACCTCAAGAACCATAGCTTTTTAGTTTTGTTTCCGCTTGAAAACTTAAATACATTTAAGTTTCTTACAAAAACAAAAAAGTCTGCAAATTATGCAGACTTTCTATTCTTAAGTGACCCAAACTATCCAAAGTTCGAACTTTGTAGTTAAACTCAATTATATTTTTGAAACTTGTTTTTGATAGAAAAAATAAACCCGCAACGTAGATTACTGGTTTGACTTTACATCCCATTGAGCTGTCTTCGAAACAAACCCTCGATTTTTTAAACAACTTTTTTGATACTTCTTAGAAAAAATCTAACCCAAAGTTGCGTTAGATTTTGTAAGCACCTTACGGCGCTGATTGAAAAAGACGGGGCTGCACAAGGCCAGCCCCTTTAAGAGTCAAGCGTCAAGAAAAATTAATCCCTAACAAAACGCACTGAAAAGCCGCTCTGCTTGTCACTGTAGTCCCTGTTTAGAAAACCGTAATCGTAAGAGAGTTTGCGGTTCCGCGCTTTATATGTATCCAAAGAGAACTCAGTTGAACTCCAAAAGAAAGCATCGAAACTCTCGTTGACAAACGATCCATCGTTGCTACGACGACCCTCAGGAAGAGCATTAAAGCCACTATTGTTGTTAGAGCTTTGGTTATTGCCTACTGCACCTGCTATTGTGGTACTAGTCCATCCTGTAGTAGAAGACATCGCTTTGGCGATTTTATTTCCTGTAATGGTGCCGTCATAGTTATATCCATTGGCTATGAGATAATCTTCTAAAGTGAGCCACTCAGCTTCACTTGGTACGTGCCAACCTTCTGGTGAAAATTCTTTTCTAAGCGATGGGTCTGACGATGAATCAGCATCGTGAATGCCCATCACTGCATACCAATTATAAAGCTTTCCTTTTGTTTCGTCATTCTCATAATAACACCAAGCGCCTGTGGTGAGGGCTGCCCAACCACCTGCTTCCGTGATTTGTGGAATCTCTGTACCGTCTCTATAGGTTTCCATCTCAGCGTTTTCTAAAGTCCATACTTGGTTGCCGTAAGTTAGGCTGTTGTACGTATTACCGTCAACGTCTGTTATTGAGCCTATCTGTGCGTTATCTATTTGGTCTTGAAGCGCTGAAATCTTTTCCAATAGAACAGATAAAGTAACCGCATCCTGAGCCTCTGTAGGGTCTTGCAAGTTTTTGATTTGATTGTCTTCGGCGCTTATTGTCCCATTGAGTTCAATGCCTTGAGCGTAGATATGTGTTGTAAAAAGCATCAAAACTAGTACTGTTATTTTTCTCATCTTAGTATTTTAAAAGTGTAATTGGTTTCAAGTTCAAATATAATGACTTTTGTATAGCAATCAACATAATGCGATACGTTTTTAAAACTCAGGCTCTATAACCAAGCTACAGTTAATACAATTTATGAGTTCTGTAAAAAAATATTTATATGAAAAAATAAAAAAATCAGTGTAAAACAATTTCTTGTCAATTTTCGCTCCCTCTGTTTTTTCAATCTCATCAAAAATATTATTTATTAAAGAAATATTAAATCTAAAATTTAATACCTGTTTTAACTTTTCTTTGTTGTGTACAGATTTCACATCTAATAGTTCGTCTAAATCAAACTCCCCTATATTAGAAAAAGAAAGGTTCGGAAATAACAAAAGAAGTTGAGTTATTAAGTGTTGATTTTTATATTTTTTTAGACACGAACTTATATAAATATCTGCTTTCTCAAGCTGTGGACTATTAATTTTTTAAATATCAGAATAAGTTTTAAATTCTAAAGCATCATTTAAATTAAAAAGTGCTAAGGGATAAATGATTCTTTTGCATATTCAGTAAGCATAAAATGTGGACAAGTATTAGACAAATAAAGATAAAAAAAATACTAAAACCATTGAATGTCAATGATTTTAGTATTTTATGTGTGACCTCGGCAAGATTCAAACTTGCAACCTCTTGAGCCGTAATCAAGTGCACTATTCAGTTATGCTACGAGGCCATTTTGAGGGTGCAAATATAAGGTAATAATCTTTTTATCAAAAGAATATCGTAGCTATTTCAAAAAACTTACTTTTGTAGAGATCTAATATTTTATATTATCATGAAAATAGAGCAAATCTACACCAGCTGTTTGGCACAAGGCGCCTACTATATCGAATCTAATGGCGAGGTTGCTATCATCGATCCGCTACGAGAAACCCAACACTATATTGACAAAGCGACGGCCAATAAGGCGACCATTAAATATATTTTTGAAACGCATATTCATGCCGATTTTGTGTCGGGGCATGTGGACTTGGCAAAAAAAACAGGCGCAACGATTGTCTTTGGCCCAAATGCCAATACAACCTTTGATTGTCACAATGCCACGGATAATGAAGAATTCAAAATTGGAGCGCTCACCATTAAAGTCCTTCACACCCCGGGCCATACGCTAGAATCTGTCACCTATTTACTGATCGATGAAAACGGACAAAATCATGCGGTATTTACAGGAGATACCCTTTTTCTTGGCGATGTTGGCAGACCAGACTTAGCCGTTAAATCGGAACTAACTGAAAAAGATTTAGCGGGCATGTTATACCAATCCTTGCGAACAAAAATAATGACTTTAGACGACTCTATCATTGTATATCCTGCCCATGGTGCCGGTTCTGCTTGTGGGAAAAATTTAAGCAAAGAAACGGTTGGCACCATTGGAGATCAGAAAAATACCAATTATGCTTTGCGATCTGATATGACCAAAGATGAATTTATCAAAGAGGTTTTGAATGGCATCAGTGCGCCACCACAATATTTTGCGAAAAACGCAAAACTAAATCAAACGGGATATTCTGAACTAGAGGCCGTTTTATCAAATGGCGACACGCCACTTTCTGCAGATGCCTTTGAACAACGTGCTCAAACTAAAGAAGCGTTAATTTTAGATGTACGCACCCAACAAGATTTTGTAAAAAACCACATTCCAGGGTCTATTTTCATAGGACTTAATGGCGGATTTGCACCCTGGGTTGGCGCCTTAATCACCAACATCAAACAACCCATTCTTTTAGTGGTTCCAGAAGGCAAGTCAGAAGAAGCGGTGACACGCCTGGCGCGTGTTGGCTACGATAACACCCTTGGGTATTTAGAAGGTGGCATAGAAGCGTGGATCGCTTCGGGAAAAACAACCGATCGCATACAGTCTATTTCGGCAGAAGCCTTTGCAGTACAAACCAAAAAAGAAACACTCCCTATTTTAGATGTTCGAAAAGAGGGTGAATTTGCCTCGATGCATTTAAAATTGGATGGTGTTCAACATTTTGCACTGGATTACATCAATCATCAAATGGATCAAATAGATGCCAACAAAACGTATTATGTCCATTGTGCAGGTGGCTACCGCTCTGTGATCGCTGCATCCATATTAAAAGCACGAGGGTTTCATAATCTCGTTGATATTGACGGTGGATTTGCGGCGCTTAAAAAGACAAGCATTTCAATGTCTGAATTTGTATGTCCTTCAACCCTTTAATATATAAACACATGACAACAACACTTGAAATTCAAAACTTAAAATGTGGTGGTTGTGCCCATACGATTATCACGAGACTCAATGCCTTAGAAGGCATTCAGAACGTAGCCGTAGATACCGACACACATACTGTGACATTTGATACGGATGCTAAAAATGGGATTGAAGAGGCTACAAAATTACTCTCTAAACTAGGATATCCTGTGAATGGCGACGCCAATTCTATCGGAAAAAAAGCAAAATCGTTTGTAAGTTGTGCTGTGGGAAGATTAGAGAAATCTTAAATTATCTCGGCGCTTAAACCTGCTTCTAACAGTTTCCCGCATTGGGGCTCTAAATCCTCATATTGCCCTGTTTTGACAATACATTTCCCTTTATAATGAACTAATAACGCACACTGCTCGGCCTGCTCATAGGTATGACTACAAACATCGACTAGCGTTTCTATCACATGGTCAAAAGTATTCACTTCATCATTGAACAAGACAATTTCATTTAAATGACTTTCATCAGTTAAGGTGTCAAACTGTTCTTTAACTTTTTCTTTTGTACTCATAATTGTTGAACAAATTTCAAAGCAACCCAATTGTTTCTTTTTAATTTTTTTTCGAGTTTCAAATGAAGTTGATTACAGGTTGATTCAATCAGCTCACAATCACTGTCATAAAAACCACTTAAAAATAGGGAACCATTTTCATTTAAACAAGCCACATAGGTACTTAAGTCGTTAATCAGAATGTTTCTATTAATATTAGCGATAATTACATCGTAGTGTTTGCCCTCTAATAAGGACGCATCCCCTTCTAAAACATGGATATGATGACAGTCATTTCTGGAAACATTTTCTAAACTATTTAAATAACACCAATTATCAATATCGATAGCATCCAGTGTTTGTGCGCCTCTTTTTTCGGCCAAAATTGCGAGAACTCCTGTTCCACACCCCATATCCAACACTGATTTATGCGTAAAATCTGACGCTAAAATATGCTGAATCATCATATGAGTTGTTTCGTGATGCCCCGTCCCAAAGCTCATTTTTGGCTCGATAATAATATCGTACTTCACTTCAAATGGCTCATGAAAAGGCGCGCGAATCGCACACTGATCATCCACCAGTATCGGATTAAAATTTTTCTCCCATTCTGCGTTCCAATTGGTCTGTGCAATGGTTTCAAAGTCGTACGTAATTTCAAACTCCTCAGATTTTAAAATCTGAATTGGTTCTAGAATCGCGTCAAAATGATCTGATTTTTGAATGTATGCAATGACGCCGTCTGGCGTTTCTACAAAACTTTCAAACCCAGAAAAACCAAGTTCCGCAATTAAAATTTCGGTACCTGGCTGAACGGGTTCAACTTTAAATGTGTAGCCTATATAAATAGAGTCTGCCAAATTTAAAATGCGTTTATGATAGCCAAAAATTGCTCAACATCCAATGCAGCGCCACCAATAAGGCCACCATCTACATCTGGTTTAGAAAAAATTTCTTTTGCATTGGCAGGTTTTACACTCCCACCATATAGTATTGAAACTTCATCCGCTAATTTTTCTGAATACTTTTTAGCAACCGTTTCACGGATAAAAGCATGCATGTCTTGCGCTTGTTCTGGAGAGGCAGTTTCGCCGGTACCAATGGCCCAAACAGGCTCATAAGCCAAAACAATATGCTCCCATGCGGCGGCTGGTAAATGAAATAAAGCGTTCTGGATTTGTGCACCTACAACAGCTTCTTCATTTCCAGATTTACGATCTTCTAATTCTTCACCAAAACAAAAAATTGAGCGCATCCCATGTGCTAATGCAGCATCAACTTTTTTAGCAAGAAGGGCATCAGATTCATTAAAATATGCGCGACGCTCACTGTGTCCTAAGATGACTGTTTTAACACCAACGCTTTTTAGCATTGCGGCACTAACTTCGCCTGTATAGGCTCCGTTTTCTGCAAAATGCATGTTTTGAGCAGCCACTACAACCTGACTTCCTTTGACTGAATTTGAAGACGCTAAAAGACTCGTAAATGGAGGCGCAATAATGACTTCTGTTGTGGTGTGTTTAAGTTCTTTAAGCAGTTTAGAAACTAATAATTCTGAATCGACATAGTCATTATTCATTTTCCAATTTCCTGCTACAATTTGTTTTCTCATTTTAAATTATTTAATAGTGTTATATCTGTGGTTTCAATGGCTTTAAAAACTTTTATACGGCCTTGTTTGTCAATAATCATATAGCGAGGAATCCAATCCAAGTCCAAAAATGTGCCCATAGCACCTTTCCAACCCGATTGCATAAAGTAATGTTCCCCTTTTATTTGGAGTCGATCAATGCCTTTTTTCCAGGCAACTTGCGATTTATCTAATGACAAATAAACAAAATCAACTTCGGGGTTATTGGCTTGAAGTTCTTTGACTCCTGGCAACCCTTTTAAACAATCTTTACACCAAGAGGCCCATACATCGATAAAAACAGTATTGCCTTCATGCTTTTCTAAAATAGATTTAAATACGATTGAATTTCCTTCTAAAGTGATAAATTCATCATTTAAGGCCTCGGCTGAAAATTGTGTTTCCACTCGACTTTGACAACTTAAAACAGTGGTAAAAAAGAGTGTTAATACTAGAATTTTTTTCATCTTAAAATTTATTTAGTCGTTCAGTTTAATTTTTGGGTCCAAATAAGTGTAAATTATATCAACCAAAATATTGATCAGCACAAAAGTAAGGGCAATTATTAAAACAGCCCCCATAATTACGGGTAAATCTAGGGTGTTTAATGCATTTACAATTTCTTTCCCTAAACCATTCCATGCAAATATATACTCTACAAAAACGGCTCCCGCTAATAAGGAAGCAAACCAGCCCGAAACAGCCGTTACCACCGGATTGAGCGCATTTTTCATTGCGTGCTTCGTAATAATTTGAAACTCGCTTAGGCCTTTGGCTCGTGCCGTTCGAATGTAATCTTGGTTAAACACTTCTAATAATGAGTTCCGCATCAATTGAGTGACCACAGCCAACGGCCGAATTCCAAGTACCAAGGCAGGTAATAGTAAGTTTTTTAGTTTTAACTGATAGACCTCTCCAAAATCGTCCAATTCGTAGAGACTTCCAGTCATTTCTAATCCTGTATATTCATGTAATAAAAACCCAAAAATCCAAGCGGCCAAAATAGCGCTGAAAAACGACGGCAAACTCATCCCTAATGTACTGACTACTAAAATGGTTTTATCCATCCAATGATCTTTGTAGAGCGCCGAAACCACCCCCAAAAATAACCCAAGAAGGAGCGCAATACTAATCGAGGCTATTGCCAAAATAATGGTGTTAGGCAAGGTTTCTTTTAATATTTGACTGACTTTTTTTCCTTGTTTTGTAAAAGACGTTCTCAGGTATGGATATTTCAAAACAATGCTGGTGTTCGCTATTTTAAATAAGGTTTTATAAGTGTAAGGATGCGATTCTAAAAATGTATAATCATTGGCATTTTTAGAATGGAGCGACACTGGCGATAAGTCATTTAAGTAATACAGGTACTGGGTCATGACCGGCTGGTCAAATCCGTATTTTTGTTTTACAATCGCTAGTTGAGCTTGATCTTCATTTTGTCCTAACATCATTTGAGCAGGATCTCCAGGCAACACATTAAATAGAAAAAAAATAGCAGTGACTACCCCAAGAAGGGTCCAGAAAGCATGCTGTATTTTTTTTAGTATATATCTACCCAAAAGCAGTTAAAGATCTAAGTTTTTAATATCGTTCCAGTGTACTTTTTGTTGAACCGTTCCCTTTCGTAGTTGCAGAACCCCTGGATTGGAACGCACCACCGTTTTGAGTGCTTTTTCATCACACAGATAAAATTCAAAATCAAGCCCATAAGCGGCCTTCAGTTTTGATTTAGAATCGCCTCCTGAAGCACTTAACCCAATCACGGTATAGCCTTTAGAATGTGCGTCTTCTGATAATGCTTTTAGTTTTTGAAGCCCTTGCGTTTCTGCACTTTCTAAGCTGTAAGATACAATCAAAATGAGTTTTTCCTCAGAAAGAAATTGAGCGGTTAAATCTTCATCTTCTGATTCAATTGAAAAATCCAAAATGGAAGGCTGAAACCCTTCATCAATAACTTTCGTTTCTACACTTACATACTCCCCTTGCACGTTTGGATAGGATCCATCGGTTACTATGGTTTGTTCAGCTCCATTGACCATAAAAACCCATGTAAATTCTTGAATGGCTTTAGGCGCATCATCTGGAGTACTCATATTAGTCACTAGGTTATCCCCTATTTTATAAGCTCTAAAATCTATGCTTGGTAAATGCATCAACACATGGTATCCAAATCCCAAACTAGCGATAAAACTCAAAAGAGCCAAAATTGTATTTGGAAGGGATTTAAAAATGGGTGCTATGTACGATTTTCCAACAAACAGAATCAGTACAAACACAAGTAAAACCACATCTTTTGTGAAGCTTTCCCATGGGGTTAATTTTAAGGCATCTCCAAAACAGCCACAGTCTTTTACTTTATCAAAATACGCAGAATAAAAGGTTAGAAAGGTAAAAAATACAATCATGAGCAACAAGCTCCAAACGGTGAATTTTGGCTTGTATCCTATCAGTAAAAACACCCCTAGAACGACTTCAAGTACCACAACCAAAACTGAAATAACTAAGGCATAAGGTTCTAAAAAAGGGATATTTAAGACGTCTGCACTAAAATATTCTTGGAGCTTATAAGAAAAACCCAAAGGGTCATTAAGCTTGATAAATCCTGAAATGATAAATAAAATGCCAACAAAAATACGCGAAATAGGAACTATAATTTTCATTTTAAGAGTCGTTTAAGTGAATTAATGCAAAGATGGCATAATTAATCATGTCCTGATAATTTGCATCGATTCCTTCGCTAACTAGGGTCTGTCCTGCATTGTCTTCTATTTGTTTGACGCGTAATAATTTTTGTAAAATCAAATCGGTTAGTGAGCTGACTCGCATATCGCGCCAAGCTTCACCATAGTCATGATTTTTATCGAGCATCAACTGTTTGGTGACCGTAATTTTATCTTCATAATGAGCGACCGCTTCCTCAAAAGATAAATCGGGCTGTTCAACCACGCCTTTTTCAATTTGAATCAGTGCCATCACACAATAATTGATAATTCCTACAAACTCACTCGCAGCGCCTTCGTCGACTTTCTGAACCACGTTTTGTTGCAAACCTCGAATGCGTTGTGCTTTGATGAAAATTTGATCAGTTAGCGATGGGAGTCTAAGAATTCGCCACGCACATCCATAGTCTTTCATTTTTTTAGAAAACAGGTCTTTACAGACTTGTACAACGGCATCGTATTCTTTTGAAGTATTTTGCATGAAATAAATCGAATTTTCCGTAAATTTCGCTTAAAATATTCAAAACATCAAGATTTATGGTTTAAAGTTTTAAATCTTGATAAAAACCATCGATCCTGTATTTATATGACCCTGAACTGTAAAGGCAAACTTATTGATCTCAACACTCCAAAAGTGATGGGTATTTTAAATGTGACTCCCGATTCATTTTATGATGGTGGCCGATTTAAAGACGAAAAAAGTATTTTATCACAAGTTGAAAAACTAACTACAGAAGGTGCTACGTTTATAGATATTGGTGCCTATAGCTCTCGCCCTGGTGCTGATTTTGTTTCTGAAGAGGAAGAATTAAGACGGCTCATTCCGATCATAAACTTAGTCACTGCTAGCTTTCCAGACAGTATTATTTCGATCGATAGCTTTCGAAGTCGTGTGATTAAAGAATCTATTGAAGCAGGCGCTGCAATAGCCAACGATATTTCGGGTGGTCAGTTAGATCCTTTAATGTTTAAAACGGTTGGATCACTTGGCATCCCCTACATCATGATGCACATGCGAGGCACCCCACAAACCATGCAACAAATGACCAATTATTCAAACGTTGTTCAGGAGGTTTACACCTATTTTTCAGAAAGGATCCAACTTGCAAACACGCATCAAATAAAAGATATCATCTTGGACTTAGGGTTTGGATTTTCAAAAACCAGAGAACAAAACTTTGAACTCCTAGCAGCCTTCGATTTTTACAACCACTTAAACCTCCCTATTTTGGCAGGCGTTTCGCGGAAATCCATGATTTATAAAACTCTAAACACCACCGCCGACCAAGCGCTGAATGGGACCTCAGCACTCCATATGGTGGCGCTTCAAAAAGGCGCGAAACTCCTCAGAGTACACGATGTCAAAGAAGCCGTTGAGTGTATTCAACTTCATAACGCCCTCCAAAAGTAGCGTTCATTTTATATTTATTATATTTATTCAAATTATTAGACCCAGTGGATATTTTTAAAGACTTATTAAATTTCAATATTTTAGATATTATCGACATTACGTTAGTCGCTTTTTTACTGTATTATGTGTACAAATTAATCAAAGGAACCGTTGCCATTAATATCTTTTTTGGGATTGTTATTTTTTACCTGTTTTACTTATTGGTTGATGTGCTTCAAATGCGAATGCTGAGTAAGATTTTAGGCGGTTTTATGAGTGTTGGAATCATTGCGTTAATTGTGGTTTTTCAGCCTGAAATACGTAAATTTTTATTAATGATTGGCTCCACGAACCTGAGCAAAGGCGGCTCCTTTATAAGACGATTCAGTTTCTTAAAAGCTCAAGCTCAAAATACATCTGATGCAGACGTGATTGTCAAAGCTTGTACCAAAATGGGAAGTACCAAAACAGGGGCGCTCATTGTGATTGAGCGGAATAACAATTTAGACTTTCTAGTAGAAACTGGCGATGAGATGAACATCACAGTCACACAGCCTATTTTGGAAAGTATTTTTTTTAAGAACAGTCCACTTCACGATGGAGCCATTATCATTTCTAACAATACAGTCAAAGCAACCCGGGTTATTCTTCCGGTTAATAATGAAAAAAAGATTCCGTCTCATTTTGGATTACGGCACCGAGCAGCGATAGGAATTTCTGAAAAAACAGATGCGATTGCGTTGGTGGTCAGTGAAGAAACTGGACTGGTTTCTTATGTGAATAATGGAGAATTTGTGATTTATAAAGACACCTTAGATTTGATCGAAAAAATCAAAGCAGATTTGTCATAAAATCAACTGTTTTTGGTCAAAAACTGAGCGTCGTATAAATTCCGATACGCGCCGTTTTTGTTTTTTAACAATTCAGCATGGGTGCCTTTTTCAACAATTTCGCCTGCCTCTAACACAATAATCATATCGGCTTTCTGGATGGTTGCCAGCCGATGGGCAATCACAATAGAGGTTCTGCCTTGAGTGATTTTCTGAGTCGCCTTTTGAATCAATTGTTCCGCATAAGAATCTATGGAGGCGGTCGCTTCGTCTAGAATTAAAATCTTTGGATTGGTAACGTACGCTCTTAAAAATGATATTAACTGACGTTGTCCAGAGGATAACATCACCCCTCTTTCTTTGACATTATAATGATAGCCCTTTGGTAAACTCATTATAAAATCGTGAATACCAATCTCTTTAGCGGCTTCTTGGACTTGCGCTTCCGTGATCTCTGTATTTTTTAAGGTGATATTATTCAGAATCGTATCTGCAAACAAGAACACATCTTGAAGTACTACCGCTATGTTTTGTCTTAAACTTTTAAGAGCAATGGTTTTTATATCCTTAGAATCTATCGTAATCTTTCCAGAGTTGATGTCATACAAACGATTCAATAAATTGACAATGGTGGATTTACCGGCACCTGTTGATCCAACGATTGCGACCGTTTCTCCAGCGGAAACATTAAAAGACACGCCTTTTAAAACGGGTTCGTTTTCCACGTACTCAAATTTAACATCTCTAAATTCCAAGTCGCCTTTTATATTTTTAAGGACCACATCCCCGTGATCTTGTATGTTAGAGGTTGTATCTAATACTTTAAAAACTCTATCGGCAGCAACCATGCCCATTTGAAGGGTGTTAAATTTATTTGCGATTTGATTGAGCGGCCTAAACATCATTGGCACCATCATTATAAAAGCGGTTAAATCGCCCACAGAAGCCGTCTGATCCAACACGGTATTTAGACCGCCAAGCCAGATCACAGTTCCTAAGGTTACCGACGATAATAAATCTGCAATTGGAAAAAAAACAGAATTATACCAAACCGTTTTAATCCATCCCTTTTTGTGACGGTCATTGATGGCCCTAAAGTTTTCGGATTCAATTTTTTCTCTCGCAAATATTTGAACGATTTTCATGCCGGTGATCCGTTCTTGTACAAACGAATTCAAATTAGACACTTCGGTTCGCACATCTTCAAACGCTTTTTTCATGTATTTCTGAAATATTTTGGTAGCAATCAAGACGATAGGCAGCGCACAAAAAACAATGACACTAAGTTGCCAGTTCATATAAAACATGACCACTCCTACAACGCCCATTTTTAAAATATCGCTGAAAATCATAAATAATCCTTCCCCAAAAATATCGGCAATTCGCTCCATATCAGTCACGGTTCGGGTGATTAAAACGCCCACAGAAGAGTTGTCAAAATACGTCATTTTAAAACCAAGAATGTGCTTAAAAAGCTTCGTTCGAATGTCTCTTACCACCGACTGTCCAAGCCAACTTGCATAATAGATAAATAAAAGATTACACGTCACTTCTAAAATTAACAATCCGAGCATCGCAAGGATGTATTTTGAAAAGCCGGGCTCAAACTTTTGAGCAATATTTTGATCAATAGCTAATTGTAACACTTTGGGACGTAATGCCCCAAAAACGGCTAAGCCTATAACGGTCATTAGCGCAATAATAAAAATACCTGAGTAGGGTTTAATATAATGCAGCAACCTTTTAAATAACTGCGAGTCAAAAACCTTGTTTTTAGGGTTTTTCATCGATATAAATTGATTTAGAATAGTCTATATTAATAAGATAAAGTCCCTTAGCTGGTGCAGAAGTCCCCGCATTAGACCTGTTTTTGGAACGAATAATTTTCCGAAATTCTTCGAGCGTTCGTTTTTTTGCTCCGACTTCAATCATGGTACCCACAATAGCGCGTACCATATTTCTTAGAAAACGGTCGGCTTTAATTTTAAAATTAAGACTGTTTTGATCAACCTCCCACAGGGCTTCCATAATTTTACAATCATAGGTTTTAACATCCGTTTTTACTTTTGAAAAACATTGAAAATCAGTAAAGTCGAATAAAATTTTAGCTGCCTCATTCATTAAATCAACATCTAACGGAAGCGTATATGTATGTGCATTTTGATAATTAAAAGCATCTTTGGTTCTAGAAATTTTATAGATATAGGTACGACTCAATGCATCAAAACGGGCATGAATTTCAGGATGTACTTCTTTGATTGTGTTGATATGGATATCTTTAGGAAGGTACACATTGAGTTTATATACACTGTCTTTGACATCTATTGGTGTATCGATATCAAAATGTGCGACCATTTGTTGGGCATGAACTCCGGTGTCGGTTCGACCCGCACCCATGCATTCAAGCGGTGTCCTGAGTACTGTAGAAAGCGCATGATTGAGAGCCGCTTGTACCGTGGATACATCGGGTTGAATTTGCCAGCCATGATAGGCGCGACCATTATAAGATAAATCAATAAAATATCTCAAGCTAATTTGATACTTTTGTAGTTAGATAGACAAAGATAAATAGACTTTATCATTAATAGCTTTCACATTAACATTTTCTAATGACAAAAATTTTATTACTCTCAGATACGCACAGTTATATGGGAGAAGACATCCTTAAATATGTGAAACAAGCCGATGAAGTTTGGCATGCGGGCGATATTGGTGACTTGAGTGTCACAGATGCGATTAAAAAATTAAAACCTTTACGTGCTGTGTATGGAAATATTGACAATGCAGAAGCACGCTTAGAATTCCCCGAACATTTAAAATTTAGATGTGAAGGCGTCAAAGTATGGATTACGCATATAGGAGGGTATCCCGGTCGCTATGCACCAGCCGTGAGAGATCAAATTAAAATCCACACCCCTAACCTTTTTATTTGTGGGCATTCGCATATCTTAAAAGTAATAAATGACAAAAAACTGAATTTATTACACATGAATCCAGGCGCCGCAGGAACGTATGGAATTCATAAAGTCAGAACTCTATTACGGTTCGAAATATCTGGTGAAAAAATTCAAAATCTTGAAGTAATCGAGTTTAAAAGAAACCCATAAAAAAACCCCGAGAGTTCTCGAGGTTTTTTTCGCACTAATACTACTAAAATTATGAGTTTATCTCAACCGATCGACAGATTTTACGAGTGCTTCATCCTTTTTTATGGCCTTATTGGAAACAACCAATAACACGATAGTAAAAATAGGAAGTAGCAACCCAATACCTTTCTCAGAATTCGCAGGTTCTCCAGATATAGTTAGCAGTCGGTATACAAATAACCCTAGTAAAATTAAGTTTAATATGATATTTAGACGCCCCAAAACAAATTGAGTCTGTCTCGTTTTAAAAAGAAAAATAGAAATTAACGATAGCAAGGCGGAACCTTGAAATAAAATATAATATTGAATAGAATCTATCGCAAACTCAGCAAGACCGCTCACAACCCATAAAGACAATATATGAGATAGTACTCCTGAACAAACAGCAGCGATTAATAAGTACAACGATTGGATTCTTTGAAGCATTAATAATATAATTGGACACAAAAATAATAGTTTCTTTTTTATTACATCTATAAAAAGTTTAAAAATAAAGTTGTATAATTGCATATATAACAGCGAAATTATACTTTTTTTCGCCCTATCCATTTTCACAATAAATCACTTCTTCAAAATTATTTCACCAATTAGACCTTTAATTTAATTAAAGACTTTGACAATTAACTACCATACATAATGTTTGAAATTTCACAATTAAAAGAAAAAAAACTTCCTGAATTACAAGAACTTGCCAAAGAGCTAAACGTTCCTAAATTTAAAAGTTTAAAAAAAATTGATCTTGTATACCAAATACTAGATTTACAAGCGGCCAATCCTACCATCGTGACACCAAATGTGACACCTGCAGCGGCTGTAAAGACACCAAGACCAAGAAGAGAACGTATTTCTAAATCGAAAGACGCAGCCTCTCAATCGACTAAAACTCCCGTAGCGCCAAAACAAATTAAAGCTGAAGCTCCTAAACAAAACCAGGAAAAACCTGCGACTCCTAAACAGAATCCATCAAAATCGGAACCTGTCACAGAAGCGCCGAAAGTAGATTCAGAAAATACTAAATCTAAAGAAGGATCGACAAATCCACCCGCGAGCCCAAAAACAGATACACCGAATAAACCAAGGCCTCAAAAACAAAAAAACCCGAATCAGAATCCAAATTCTAAACAGAATCCGAACCAAAACCCGAATTCGAAACAGAATCCAAATCAGAATCCAAACCAAAACCCAAATCAGAACCCAAACCAAAAGCATCAAAAACAAGGCAATAACGGTAATAAGGACACTAGAAACCGTTATAAAGAACCCGATTTTGAATTTGAAGCCATCATTGAAAGTGAAGGGGTTTTAGATGTGATGCAAGATGGGTATGGCTTTTTGAGATCCTCAGATTACAATTACTTATCATCTCCTGATGATATTTATGTGTCGCAATCTCAAATCCGATTATTTGGATTGAAAAATGGAGATACTGTCTTAGGACATGTGCGCCCACCAAAAGAAGGGGAAAAATATTTTCCACTTATTAAAGTGAGTAAAATCAATGGGTTTGACCCTCAAGCAGTAAGAGATCGTGTAGCGTTTGAACACTTAACACCACTTTTCCCAACACAAAAATTTAATATTGCTGAAAAACAAAGTACAATTTCTACTCGAATTATGGACTTATTTTCTCCCATAGGAAAAGGCCAACGTGGGATGATTGTATCCCAACCAAAAACGGGTAAAACAATGCTTCTTAAGGATGTTGCTAACGGAATTGCAGCAAACCACCCAGAAGTATATCAAATGATTTTATTGATTGATGAGCGTCCTGAAGAAGTGACCGACATGCAACGTAATGTGCGTGGCGAAGTGATTGCTTCTACCTTTGATAAGGAAGCGCATGAGCATGTGAAAATTGCGAACATTGTTTTAGAGAAAGCAAAACGTCTTGTCGAATGTGGCTATGATGTGGTCATTTTACTCGATTCGATTACGCGTTTGGCACGTGCTTACAATACCGTTCAACCCGCCTCTGGAAAGATTTTGAGTGGTGGTGTAGATGCGAATGCACTTCACAAACCAAAACGTTTTTTCGGAGCCGCCAGAAATATTGAAAATGGAGGTTCTTTAACCATTATCGCAACCGCCCTTACGGAAACAGGTTCTAAAATGGATGAAGTCATCTTTGAAGAATTTAAAGGAACAGGAAACATGGAACTTCAGTTGGATCGTAAGATCTCGAACCGTCGTATTTTCCCAGCCATTGACCTGACCTCTTCTAGTACACGTAGAGATGATTTATTATTGGATGAGAAAACCATTAAAAGAATGTGGGTGATGCGCAAGTACCTTGCAGATATGAATCCTGTAGAAGCGATGGAGTTTATCAACGACCGTTTCAAACAAACCAGAAACAACGAGGAGTTTTTAATCTCGATGAATGGGTAATTAGTTATTCGTTTTTAATTTACAAAAAAAGCCTTTCGATATCGAGAGGCTTTTTTCTTACTATTTTATTCTAGATAAATGGCGATTCCATTCACTTTAACGCATAAAAAAAGCCTTTCAAATTTTGAAAGACTTTTAAATAAGGTGAATTACAAACTTATAAAGCTGCAACAAATTTAGATAAACCAGATTTAAGGTTCGCCGCTTTATTATCGTGAATGATATTGTTTTTGGCTAACTTATCGATCATTGAAGATACTGTAGAAAACAACTTCTGAGCTTCTTTCTTGTCGGTTGTTTCACGTAACTTCTTAATCACATTACGTGTTGTTTTATGCTGGTACTTATTTAGCACGCGCTTTGACTCGTTACTTCTAATTCTTTTTAAAGCTGACTTATGATTTGCCATAATTCTTAATTTTATTATTATTAAATAATTGTAGCCCGTAGGGGAATCGAACCCCTCTTACATGGATGAAAACCATGCGTCCTAGCCGATAGACGAACGGGCCATTTTTTTTAATCAAAACCACAATAGTGATGAATCTGATTTTATTTCAAATAGCACACATTATTTCTAATGCGGTTGCAAAAATACAACTATTTTTAAATGTTACAACTTCTTACTAACTTTTTTTGAAAAAAGTTAAATTTAATATGCTTTGGCAAATAAAACACGTTGTTTAGAGGGCTTTCCAGAAAACACACAAACACCAGTTTCAAGCTCCGAATCTATTGGAATACAACGGATTGTCGCTTTGGTGATGGTTTTAATTTTATCTTCTGTCTCAGAACTTCCGTCCCAATGCGCTAATATAAATCCTGTTTTGGTTTCTAAAACAGTCTTAAAGTCTTCAAATGTTTCCACTTTTGTGATGTGGTTTGCTCTAAAATCAACTGCTTTTTGAAATAAACTGCTTTGAATTTCGGCAATTAAAGCTGTCACAGTGTCTGTTAGGTTTTCTAGAGCAATCACTTCTTTTGTTAAGGTATCTCTTCGAGCCAACTCCACAGTGCCACTTTCTAGGTCTTTTGGCCCAATAGCCAGTCTTAAAGGCACCCCTTGTAATTCGTGCTGTGCAAATTTAGCTCCAGGACGTTGAGTGGTTCTATGGTCATATTTTACAGAAATATTTTGAACTCTCAGGGATTTCATAATTGCCTCGGCTTGGGTTGTGATTTCTGCCAATTGCTCTTCATTTCTATAAATCGGAACGATGACGACTTGGTAGGGTGCTAAATTTGGAGGCAAGACTAAGCCTTTGTCATCACTATGAGTCATAATTAATGCGCCCATCAATCGGGTTGAGACGCCCCAAGAGGTGGCCCAAACATAGTCTTGTTTTCCTTCACTATTAGCGAATTTAACATCGAATGCTTTGGCGAAATTTTGTCCTAAAAAGTGAGACGTTCCTGCTTGCAATGCTTTTCCGTCTTGCATTAAGGCTTCAATACAATAGGTTTCTTCGGCACCAGCAAAACGTTCACTTTCTGTTTTTACCCCTTGAATTACAGGGATGGCCATGAAATTTTCAGCAAAATCGGCATAGATATTATTCATTAATTTGGCTTCAGTGATGGCTTCACTTTTGGTGGCATGTGCGGTATGCCCTTCTTGCCATAAAAATTCTGCCGTTCTCAAAAACAAACGCGTTCGCATTTCCCATCGCACCACATTGGCCCACTGGTTAATTAAAAGCGGTAAATCTCTATAAGACTGAACCCATCCTTTAAACGTATTCCATATAATCGCTTCACTTGTTGGTCTGACGACCAACTCCTCTTCTAGTTTTGCTTCTGGATCGACACGAAGTTTTCCAGGGTTATCGGGATCATTTTGTAAGCGATAATGTGTGACTACGGCACATTCTTTTGCAAAACCTTCGGCATTTTTTTCTTCAGCTTCAAACAAACTTTTGGGTACAAACAGCGGGAAATAAGCGTTTTGATGACCTGTTTCCTTAAACATGCGATCTAACTCTGCTTGCATTTTTTCCCAAATTGCATAGCCATAAGGCTTAATCACCATACAGCCTCTAACGGCCGAGTTTTCAGCTAAATCAGCTTTAACGACAAGTTCGTTGTACCATTTTGAATAATCTTCGGATCTTGATGTAAGGTTTTTGCTCATATTGTCGTAATTTGGCACAACTGTTGTAGTGCTTTATATAATTAGTTTGACAAAACTAAGTATTTTTGTGACGTTCAACAATTTAATTTAAACTCTTATGAAATTTATTACTTACTTAAAGAAACAATGGGCACTCGTATTTGTAGTTGGAGTTCTTTTAAGTTTTACGTCTTGTGGATCTTTCCAGTATGCGGGAACCTATGAAGATGGGATTTATTCTGATTCTGAACCTAAAGTACAAACTAATGAGACTGCTGACAACACCTCAAATTCCTCTGATTATTATAAAAATTATTTTAAAGAAAAATCGCTTCAAGTGGACGAAGATAACGCTGTTTTTACAGATGTTGACGCCTATGAAGGGGATTATCAAGAAGATGCTACAAACTCAACTAATTACGCAGGCTGGGGACAAAACAATGACAGCGGAGTTACGATCAATGTTTATGATAACAGTCCTTATTATAGCTATGGATGGGGAAACCCTTATAACAACTATTGGGGCTGGAACAATGGGTGGTCATTAGGATGGAATAACTGGGGGAACTCCAGATATAATCCTTGGTGTAATCCATATATTGGTTATGGTTATAACAATTTCGGTTACAACAACTTTGGTTACGGCTATGGGTATAACAACTATGGTTACAACAACTACAGAAGACAATCAATCGCCTATGTAAATGGCCGTAGGTCTTATACGACTTCCAGAAACATCAGTTTGAGCAGCCGAAGTGCTTTGAGCACGACCGCTCGAACACGTTCTGCAGCTTCACGAACACAATCCGCTGTTCGCTCAAGCCGTCCAACAAAATCGGCTACAGAGACTCGAACGCGAACATCGCGTCCAACACAATCAGCTACAACAACTCGAACACGTACAACACGTCCTACGCAATCAACTACAACAACTCGAACACGTACAACACGTCCTACGCAATCGACTACAACCAAAGCAAGAACGCGTACAACACAGTCTAAAACTCCTACTAGGACGACGACGACACGACAAAGAAGCCCTTCAACTTCGAGTTCAAGAACAACCACAACTCGAAGCAGAAGTTCTAGCTCTACATCTAGAAGCTCAAGCTCGCCTTCAAGAAGTAGCTCCCGAAGTTCAAGCAGTCGACGAAGAAATTAGTAGAATTACTTTAAAAAAAATACAATGAAAAAAATAATTTTAGCATTTATGGGAGTCATTTCCCTCACAGCCTCTTATGGTCAAAATATTTCAGATGCGTTGCGCTATTCAACTGAAAACACACAAGGAACTGCGCGTTTTAGAGCCATGAGTGGTGCCTTTGGCGCCCTGGGTGGTGATATGTCTGCAGTTAGTGTTAACCCGGCTGGATCCGCCCTTTTTAATCTCAGTCATGGCTCTTTGTCCTTGTCAAACAACAGTGTTTCAAATGACGTTGGCTATAGCGGCAGCAGTACCAAAGAAAATAAAGACAATTTTGATTTGAATCAAATTGGAGCGGCGTTTGTTTTTAAAAACAAAAATGACGCTTCCTTATGGAATAAATTTGTGTTAAGTGTCTTTTACGAACAACTCGACAATTACGATGACAATTTTTTAGCAGCAGGTGCGTCTTCTAATTCTATTGGCAGTTATTTTACAGACTATGCCAACGGGCTCAGACTTGATGAAATTTCGGCATTTTCTGGTGAGTCTATTTCTGATGCTTATAGTAATATTGGCTCTAACTACGGTTCCCGATTTCAGCAAGCTTATTTAGGATACGAAAGTTATATTTTAGAACCTGGATCTGAAGATGACGACAACTCAGCTTACACCTCCAACATTGCTCCTGGTGATTTCGATCAGGAATACTATTACAGTTCCACTGGATATAATGGTAAATTTTCTGTAAATGCTGGATTTCAGTATGACAAAAATATTTATTTTGGAATGACTTTAAATTCTCATTTTATTGATTATGAACGAAGCGCCTACCTCAATGAAGAAAACACCAACGTTGGCTCTAACGTAAATCAAGTTGATTTTGAAAACAACCTCCTCACAACTGGAGAGGGATTTTCACTACAATTAGGAACCATTTTTAAGTTGAATGATGCTATTAGAGTTGGCCTCACTTATGACAGTCCTACCTGGATTACGCTAAGAGATGAAACAAATCAGTATATTTCTACTGTTAACGACACTGACAACACTCGCACAGTGGTTAATCCTGATGTTATAAATTTATTTCAAGATTATAAAATCCAAACACCCGCTAAAATCACGGGGAGTGCCGCCTATATTATTGGAGAAACAGGACTCATTAGCATTGATTATTCTAGAAAAGACTACAGTAAAACCAAATTTAAACCAGAAAGCGAAATTGGATTTTCTCAGCAAAACACCCTAATAAGCAATTCCCTTACGAGTGCTGATACATTTAGAATTGGTGGCGAATTAAGACATCAAAAATACAGCTTTCGAGGGGGCTATAAAATGGAACAAAGCCCGTATTCAGACACTTCTGTTTATGGCGATTTAAAGGGGTTTTCGCTTGGACTAGGTTACAATTTTGGAAACACTCGATTAGACCTTGCGTATGAAAACTCGAAACGAGAAACTGATTACCAATTATTTAATGCTGGTACATTAGGCGCTGCTCAGATCAACGCTACAAACACCAATGTTTCAATTACATTAAGTATGAATTTATAAGAAATCATCTATAGATTAAAAACAACCCATCCCTTTGCGATGGGTTGTTTTATTTTAAATACTCCCAGTTTCAAATCTACTTGATTTCCGTTTAAGATGACATTCTATTTAAGAAAAAAGAAATTATTAATCTAAAATTAAAAGTGCCTAACACTGAATTTAATTATCTTTGTCGTCATATAACATTGAAAACTATATTGCAAATTTCGAATGGGACTGAAAAACAATACTGAAAAGCTTGACACCATTGGTGACAATCATATCGGAACCTCCTCAGAGACTCCGATGCGATCTGACGCATTTATATTAAGTGCAGACGAAAAAATAAACATTATCAAGGACGATGTACGGCACATCATGGAAACTTTGGGCTTAGACTTGAGTGACGACAGCTTAAAAGGAACTCCCAACCGTGTTGCAAAGATGTTTGTCAATGAGATTTTTGGGGGCTTAGATCCTACAAAAAAACCAAAAGCGTCCACTTTTGAAAATAAGTATCAGTACGGAGAGATGTTGGTAGAAAAAAACATCACACTCTACTCTACTTGTGAACATCATTTTCTTCCAATTGTTGGAAGAGCGCATGTTGCTTACATCTCAAATGGAACGGTCGTTGGACTTTCAAAAATGAACCGTATTGTCGATCACTTTTCTAAACGACCACAAGTTCAGGAACGACTGACCATTCAAATTGTTAAAGAACTTCAGAACGTATTAAATACAGATGATGTCGCTTGTGTTATAGATGCCAAACATTTATGTGTCAATTCCAGAGGGATTAGAGACATTGAAAGCAGTACCGTTACGAGTGAATTTGGCGGGAAATTTAAAGACAAAGAAACCAAAAGAGAATTCTTGAACTACATACAATTAGAGACCAAATTTTAATCCTCTAACTTATGAGCAAATACACGACAAACACACTTCATATTTACAATTCATTATCTGGTAAAAAAGAAATTTTTGAACCAATCAATGAAGGAGCGATTGGCATGTATGTTTGCGGCCCTACGGTGTATAGCAACGTTCATCTTGGAAATGTCCGTACATTCATGTCCTTTGATATGATTTTTAGATATTTTAAACACCTTAATTATAAAGTACGCTATGTGCGTAATATTACCGATGCTGGGCACTTAGAAAATGATGCCGATCAAGGCGAAGATCGCATTGCAAAAAAAGCACGTTTAGAACAAATTGAACCGATGGAAGTCGTGCAACGCTATACCGTTGATTTTCATACGATCCTAAATACCTTTAATTTTTTACCACCGAGCATTGAACCGACTGCAACCGGTCATATTGTAGAACAAATTGAAATCATTAAATCAATTTTAGAAAAAGGCTTTGCATACGAAGCGAATGGGTCTATTTATTTTGATGTTTTAAAATATAATGAATCCCATCATTATGGAATTTTAAGTGGTCGAAAAATTGAAGATCTCATACACAACACCCGCGTTTTAGACGGGCAAACCGATAAGAAAAATCCACAAGATTTTGCACTTTGGAAAAAAGCAGAACCAGAACACATTATGCGCTGGCCTTCACCTTGGAGTGATGGATTTCCTGGCTGGCACTTAGAATGCACGGCGATGAGTACAAAATACCTAGGTGAGCATTTTGATATACATGGCGGTGGGATGGATTTAAAATTCCCGCATCACGAATGTGAAATTGCCCAAGCAAAAGCTTGGCACAGTCATACGCCAGTGAATTACTGGATGCATGCCAACATGCTGACACTCAATGGCCAAAAAATGGCAAAATCAACAGGAAACAATATTTTACCTGCTGAGATTTTAAGCGGTAATACAAACAAATTAACCAAAGGCTTTTCGCCATCGGTGGTTCGTTTTTTTATGATGCAAGCGCACTACCGTAGCATCCTAGATTTTAGTAACGACGCTCTATTGGCTTCCGAGAAAGGATTTTTAAAACTCATGGAAGCGGTCTCGACTTTAGACAAAATCGAAGCCACTTCAGATGCCAATGACTTTGATGTCGCAACTTGGAAATCGAATTGTTATACGGCCATGAATGATGATTTTAATACGCCTATTCTAATTGCAGAATTGTTTAGTGCTGTTAAATACATCAACCAAATTAAGGATGGAAAAGCACATATTAACGCTTCAGACTTAGGAGACTTAACCGAAGTGATGCATCAGTTTGTATTTGATATTTTAGGGCTTAAAAATGTGACTTCAAACAATCAAGATCAAAAATTGGGAGAGACTGTAGAATTACTCATCAGAATGCGAAACGACGCAAGATCTCAAAAAAACTTTGCGCTGTCTGATTCAATAAGAGATGAATTACTAACTATAGGAATTCAATTAAAAGACGGCAAGGACGGTACCACCTTTTTATTAGATTAATAGCTATGAAATCTATTTTGATTGCACCTTTTTTGTTTATCATCTGGATTTATCAAAATCTCATTTCGCCATTAACGCCTTCGACTTGTCGATTTCAACCGACTTGTTCCCATTACGCTAAAGACGCCTTACAATCCCACGGACTTCTAAAAGGGAGCTATCTAAGCATTAAACGTGTTTTACGCTGCCATCCTTGGGGAGGCTCTGGACAGGATCCAGTTCCAAAGGATTAGACGATGGTTGTTAATTAGAATCCGTGAGCCTTGAGTTTCGTATCTATTTTCTATATTTACACTCTAAACAAATGACTATGTATTTGCTACAAACCGTATGGGACCCTACTTCTGATGGCATCGCCCTTTTTGGAGATTTTAAAATTCACTATTACAGCCTCATGTGGATGGCTGCGTTTATCACAGGTTGGTATCTGACGAAAAAGATTTATAAAAACGAAGGACAAACTGATGACAAATTAGACAGTCTGTTCATGTATTCTGTTTTAGGAATTATGATTGGAGCGCGTTTGGGTCACGTCATTTTTTATCAATCTGAATTATTTAAAGACGACTTTTTTAGCATCTTCCTACCCTTCCGTTTTAGTGGTGGGTTTGAGTTTACGGGGTTTAGAGGTTTGGCTAGTCATGGCGCTGCCATTGGAATGATTTTTTCGATGTGGCTCTACAATAAAAAAGTATTGAAAAAATCAGTACTCTGGATTCTTGACCGTGTGGTCATTGCATCTGCACTTGGAGCTGTATTTATTCGTGTTGGAAATTTCTTCAATTCCGAAATGATCGGTAAACCTGCTGGAGCGGATTTACCGTTCGCTATTATTTTTAAACAACTCGACTCACTTCCTAGACACCCGGGACAATTGTACGAGGCTTTTGGCTATGTGTTTGTGTTTCTCATCTTATTCTTTTTATATTGGAAAACGAAAAAAAGTACGCAGACAGGATTTTTATTTGGGCTGTTTTTAGTGCTTTTAATGTCGGTCAGAGTGGTAGTTGAACAATTTAAAATTGCTCAAATTGACAGTCGTGAGGATTGGATTTTTGGTTTAAACACGGGACAAGTATTGAGTGTTCCTTTTGTGCTTTGTGGTCTTTATTTTATGTTTCTGTATAAGCCTAAGGAAGCGTAATTACAGGCGATTTGTAGTATCAGTATAGAACTGAAGTATTCTCTAAAGCTTTATATATCCATATTGCATCCACTCAGAAATTACAGTGTCCAACATAAAACCAAAAAAAGCCACTCAATGAGTGGCTTTTTTGATATTTAATAATTAGCTATTAATCTTCTTTTTTATCTAAACGCTTTAATGTATCATGCATGATTGGCGTTGCAATAAATAACGATGAGTAGGTTCCTACAAGCACCCCTACAATAAGCGCAAACAACAAGCCTCTTAAGGAATCTGCACCAAAGGTGAACATCGCTAATAACACGACTAAAGTCGTTAATGAGGTGTTTAAAGTACGACTCAACGTGCTACTCAATGCACTATTGACCACTTTTTCAAATTTCCAACTTGTATGTTCGTTAAGGTATTCTCTAATTCTATCAAAGACCACCACAGTATCATTCAATGAATATCCGATCACGGTCAAAATCGCTGCAATAAATGCTTGATCGATTTCCATACTAAATGGCAAAAATCTCCAAGCAATTGAAAAGATCCCTAATACAATTAAGACATCATGAAATACAGCTGCGACGGCTCCTAGTGAAAATTGCCATTTTTTGAATCGTATTAAAATATATAAAAAGACAACAATTAATGAGCCTAAAATTGCCCAGATAGATGATTTTTTAATATCATCGGCAATCGTTGGACTTACTTTTCCTGAATACATTTTACCAATATTATTTTCGGCATCAATAAACTGCTTATACGTTGTTGCATCTGGTAAAAATGGTATCAATGCTTCATATAATTTTTGTTGCACTTCCTGATCGACTTCTGCAGAATTTTCATCAACCTTATACTTCGTCGATATTTTCAATTGATTCGCGCTCCCAATTGTTTTTACCTCAGCACTGTTGAAAACGTCGTTTAATGCCGTTTTAACTTCTTCAGTATTCATGTCTTGTGCAAAACGAACGGTGTAGGTTCGACCTCCAACAAAATCAATTCCTTGATCCAGCCCTGTAGTAAACAAAGATCCAAGTCCAGCAATAATGATAGATCCCGAAATTAAGTAAGCAATTTTGCGTTTTTTAAGGAATTCAATATTAATAGAACGAAATAAACCTTTGGTCATTCCTGTTGAGAATTCTAATTTCCCACCACGACTTAAATGCCAATCGATCAATAATCTTGAAATAAAGATCGCTGTAAATAATGAGGTTAAAATACCAATTAAAAGGGTCGTTGCAAATCCTTTGATTGGCCCCGTTCCAAATATATATAAAATCAAAGCCGTTAAACCCGTTGTAATGTTGGCATCTAAGATTGAAGATAACGCATTGTTAAATCCGTCTTTAACCGATTCAATTTGGCCTTTTCCTTTAAATAATTCTTCTCGAATACGCTCGTAAATAAGAACGTTTGCATCTACTGCAATACCGATGGTTAATACAATACCAGCAATACCAGGTAAAGTTAACACAGCGCCTAATCCCGATAGAATCCCGAAGATTAATAAGATGTTTAATAGTAATGCGATATCTGAATAAATACCTGCTTTCCCATAATAAAAAATCATCCATAAAAGTACTAAAGATAAAGCTATTAAGAATGATTTCATTCCACTATCAATGGCTTCTTGACCTAAAGAGGGTCCAACTTCTTCTGCTTGTACAATATCTGCAGAGGCTGGTAATTTACCCGCTCTCAAAACGTTTGCTAAATCGACCGCTTCATTTAAGCTAAAGGATCCTGATATTTCAGAGTTACCTCCTGAAATTGCCCCTGTTGTAACCCCAGGTGCTGAATAGACAATTTCATCTAATACAATGGCAATTTGACCCGCTGTATTGAAAGCATTACCTGTCATTTCTTCCCACATTTTAGCCCCTTTAAGGTTCATTTGCATGGATACACTTGGGCTTCCATTTTGTTGGTACGATTGACGTGCGTCTGTAATGACAGCGCCACTAAGCGGTGGCTTATTATCTCTATTTCCTTTTAAAGCATATAATTGTACGAGTTCTATACTTTGAGAATCTTCTCCTACAGTTTGCTGCACTTCGGGGATTCCCCAAACAAATTTTGCATACCGTTGTTCTGCTGATAACAGCGAACGCACTTGAGGGTTGTTTAGATAATCGGTAACGAGCTGCTTATCTTTTTGTTCAAAAGACGCAATGACAGGGCCTCCGTTATAACCAGGAGCACGTATTAAATCGATTAATGGATTCACTTCACCATCGTCACCAGTTTCAGCATCGGTATCACCAATAATATCAGAGATTGAATCTTCTGTTGATTCGGTTGCGTTTGATTTTTCTTCGGCTGGAGTGACATCAACAATATCTTTTAAAGTTTCATTGGCTTGAAATATAAAGGTTCCAAATTCTTCTCCTTTAAAAGCATCCCAAAACTCTAGTTGAGCTGTACTTTGCAATAATCCTTTGACTCGTTCAATTTCTTTAGCACCTGGCAATTCAACAAGAATACGTCCAGAGTTTCCGATACGTTGGATGTTTGGTTGTGTAACCCCAAACTTATCAATACGTTTACGAAGGACTTCAAAGGCCGATACAATCGACTCATCAATTTTGGCAGATAATACAGGTTTCACCTCATCATTTGTCATATCAAATGTAATCTCTTCGCTTAATGTTCGATTCGCAAAAACATCTGGAGACGCTAATTTAGTATCACCTTCAATTGCTTCAAAGGCTACAAAAAAGTCTTCTAAATAGGTGTTTTGACTGTCCTTTTGAAGTTCTTCTGCATCACTTAATGCTTTTCTAAAGACAGGGTCTTTACTTTCGTTTGCTAATCCAACTAAAATATCTTTGACCGATATTTGAAGAATTACATTGATTCCTCCTTTAAGATCCAAACCAAGGTTCATGGCTTTTTCCTTTACTTCATCAAAATTAAATTTTGCAATTCCGATGTTATACACTTCTTCGTTTTTCAACGAATCTAAATACTTGCCTTGTTCAAGCGCGCGTTTAGCGTCATAGTCTGTCTCGGTATCTGCTATTTTTTCAATAGCAAATTGCGTTGCATTATCTTCTATTTGATTTGCTTTAAAACTAAATGATAATTGGTAAATACTTACCAAACCAAATAGAAGTGCAAATAATTTTACGAGTCCTTTATTTTGCATTGTGAGTTAATTTAATCTGCATTAATTTTTTATAAACGAGCAAATATATGATTTACGATGTGAATTGACAATAGATTCTTTTGTTTTCAATAAAAAGGGCATTTTAAAGTCTCTTTTTTAGTGAAAAACACAAATCACACCACTGGTCATCTATTTATACGTCTAATAATGAATTTGTTTTTTTAACGCCATCGGCACTTGTCTGTAAATGCGCTTTTTCGCTATCGCTTAACTTTATTTCAACGATTTTCTCGATACCATTTGCTCCTAATACAACAGGAACTCCAATACACAAATCAGATAAACCGTACTCACCGTCTAATAAAACTGAACACGGGAATATTTTTTTCTGATCGCAAGCAATTGCTTGAACCAATCCACTTACGGCCGCGCCTGGTGCATACCAAGCAGAGGTTCCTAAAAGTTTGGTCAGCGTTGCGCCACCAACTTTGGTGTCTTGTTTTACTTGCTCTAAGCGTTCGCTTGAAATAAATTCTGAAACTTTGATACTATTTCGAGTGGCATGCGAGGTTAAAGGTACCATTCCTACATCACTATGTCCTCCGATGACCATCCCGTCCACATCGCTAATTGGTGCGCCTAAAGCTTCTGCTAATCTATATTTGAAACGTGCAGAATCTAAAGCGCCCCCCATTCCAATAATTTTATGTTTTGGAAGTCCTGTGACCTTGTGTGCGAGGTATGTCATGGTATCCATTGGATTGCTGACAACAATAAGCACCGTATTTGGAGAGTGTTCAACCAAGCTCGTCGATACTGTTTTTACAATGCCTGCATTGATTCCGATTAATTCTTCACGAGTCATTCCCGGTTTTCTTGGAATTCCCGAAGTAATGACACAAATATCGCTATTGGCCGTTTTATGATAATCATTGGTCGATCCCGTGATTTTAGTATCAAATCCATTTAAGGATGCACATTGCATCAAATCCATCGCTTTTCCTTCGGCATAGCCTTCTTTGATGTCTAATAAAACAACTTCGGAAGCAAAGTTTTTAATGGCAATGTATTCTGCACAACTTGCTCCTACTGCGCCGGCACCTACTACTGTTATTTTCATGTTATTTTTAATTTATTGTTGTGATTATTTATCTAAAACTAAATGCAACTCCAACGGTTGCAGTATTATATTCTTGTAATGTGTAATCTGCAAAAATTTTGAAAAAGGCGAGATTTAATCGGGCACCAATGGTCGCACGAGTTCCACTTGTTTTAAAATCTAAGTTAATAGGATCTTTTATTGTTTCATCTAATATTGATAGATTATTTTGACCTGAATCTTGAATGTCATAACTTAATGAATAATCTCCTTTAATATCAAAACTAGAGGTTCCGCCATTATAGCCAAGTCCGCCGTAAACAGTCACAATCTTAAAATCCAAAGACCCTAACGCTTGAACCGTCCAAGTGTTTAACTTAAATTGAGCTGATCCGTTGATTACGGACACTCTATCTGTTAAAGCATCATTTTTAATCGCATATTCGACACTTGCGGAGGTGTAAGCTCCAAACAGTGAAACTGAAAATGGAAGTTTCCCAACAATACCGAGGTATTGGGTTAAATCGTGCTGAAGTCCAACTCCAATTAAATTGGCTTCAACATCTGAAGCAAAATTAGTTTTAGGCACAAACCTTAATTTGACTGTTGTTTTTAATGGCAAACCAAGGCCAACTTGAACAAACGGTGCTGGGGTGGCATTGGCTGGCAAATCTTTTGCGATTCCTCCAGGCATTTTGAATGAACCGACTTTAAATTTATTTCCATCATAAGGAACCGATACGTTAATCTCAGTTTCTGTTTCATCTTTACTTAGAATCGTTGGAATACTACTGCTTCCATCTGAAACTGAAATGTAATTATACTGATCCGCTACAAATTGAAACATTTGGTCTTTATCGGGTGTAAAAGACGCACTAGCTCCAATCGTGATGTCAAATCCGAATTTCTTGTGCGTTTTTGCCGTTGTGTACCAACCGTTATTCATACTAGTCATTAATCCTTTCATTACAGGATTGAGATAATTCTCAAGTAATTGATTGGCATCATCAGATGCCAGTAAAATACTTTCAAGTTCTTGTGCGTTTGTTGCATTCACACCAAAAAAGATGGTGCAAATGAAAATTAGGTTTTTCATTATGGTAGGTTTTGGGGGTTGTTTTTCTAGGCATCGATATTGGCGTAAATTGCATTTTTCTCGATAAATTCTCGTCTTGGCGGCACATCATCTCCCATCAGCATTGAGAAAATGCGATCGGCTTCGGTTCCATTGTCAATTTGTATTTGACGTAAGGTTCTAAACTCAGGATTCATTGTCGTGTCCCAAAGTTGTACAGCATTCATTTCTCCAAGACCTTTATAACGTTGAATTTTTGCGCCATCTCCATATTGTTGCATTAGCGCCAAGCGCTCTTCATCATTCCAAGCATATTCTTTTTTAGTTCCTTTTTTAACTAAAAACAACGGTGGGGTGGCGATATAAATATGACCATTTTCAATCAATTCTTTCATATATCTAAAAAAGAACGTCAAAATAAGTGTTTCAATGTGGCTACCATCAATATCGGCATCACACATAATCACAATTTTATGGTATCTTAATTTTGAAAGGTTTAAAGCTCTCGGATCTTCTTCGGTTCCTATAGTAACTCCTAAGGCTGTAAAGATATTTTTGATTTCTTCATTTTCAAAAACCTTATGGGTCATTGCTTTTTCGACGTTCAAGATTTTACCTCTTAATGGCAAAATCGCTTGAAAGGCTCTGTCTCGCCCCATCTTTGCAGTCCCGCCTGCCGAATCTCCCTCAACAAGGTAAATTTCACATTTTGTAGGATCTTGTTCAGAGCAATCACTCAATTTACCAGGCAATCCTCCAATACTCATTACAGATTTTCGTTGCACCATATCACGCGCCTTTTGAGCGGCATGACGGGCTTGCGCTGCAAGGATCACTTTTTGAACGATTATTTTGGCATCGTCCGGATTTTCTTCTAAATAATTTGTGAGCATTTCAGAAACGGCCTGACTTACTGATGCAGATACTTCTCTGTTTCCTAACTTGGTTTTGGTTTGTCCTTCAAACTGAGGTTCTTGAACTTTTACCGAGATTATAGCGGTCAATCCTTCACGGAAATCATCCCCAGCAATGTCAAACTTAAGTTTATCTAACATGCCCGATTCATCGGCGTATTTTTTTAAGGTGTGTGTTAATCCACGACGAAACCCAGATAAGTGTGTCCCCCCTTCGTGTGTGTTAATATTGTTGACATACGAATGTAAATTTTCAGCATAAGACGTATTATAAATCATAGCCACTTCGACAGGAACTCCATTTTTCTCCCCTTCAAAAGCAATGACACTTTTCATGATCGGGTCACGATTGCTATCTAGATATTTGATAAACTCTGAAAGCCCTTCGGTTGAATGAAATGTTTCTCCTAAAAACGCACCTTTTTCATCTTTTTCTCTTTCATCAACAAGAACAACGGTAATGCCTTTATTTAAAAATGCTAGTTCTCTTAATCTACTGGCTAAAGTTTCATATACATAAACTAAAGTCTGCGTAAATATTTGAGGATCTGGTCTAAAAGTAACTGTTGTTCCTCTTTTATCCGTTTCACCGACTTGCTTTACAGGATACATGGCTTTTCCACGTTCGTATTCTTGCTCGTAAACTTTTCCGTCTCGAAAAACCGTCGCTTTTAAATGCTCCGAAAGTGCATTCACACAACTCACACCAACGCCGTGTAATCCTCCAGAAACTTTATAAGAATCTTTATCGAATTTACCCCCAGCACCAATTTTAGTCATCACCACCTCTAAAGCAGAAACACCTTCTTTTTTGTGTAAATCGACCGGGATCCCACGCCCATTATCTTCGGTTGTGATGGAATTATCTTCATTGATAATCACCGTGATTTTATCACAATGACCCGCCAAAGCTTCATCGATAGAGTTATCAATAACCTCGTATACCAAGTGATGCAAACCTCTCAGGCCAACATCGCCAATATACATGGATGGTCGCATGCGGACATGCTCCATTCCTTCTAGTGCCTGAATACTATCTGCGGAATAACTATTTTTATTGACTTCTTCGCTCATTATGTTCGTTGTGTTTTTTGTTTAACATAGATGCGGCAAAACCGCAACTACGGAAACAAAGATAATTAATCTCTAATCGAATTTAAAGTCTTTTTACGTAATTTAAGTGGAATTATTAACAATTGGCTATTTTCGTGAAACGCTCTTAAAACAACTAAAAACGCCCTTAAATTAAATTTAAGGGCGTTGATATATTAGAGTAAATTAAAAATTTACAAAAAAGACTTCAGAAGTCTTTATTTGAGCTTTCAGAATTTTTAATCGTATGCTTTGTCATGCACATTTAAAATTGCTCTTCCGGAAGGTTCGTTCATGTTTTTAAAGGCTTCATCCCATTCTAGAGCTATCGCCGTACTACACGCTACACTTGCCTCTTGAGGCACACTTAAAGCTGCTGCATCACTTGGAAAATGGTCTTCGAAAATAGAACGGTAATAAAATTCTTCTTTGTTTTGAGGGGTTTGAATTGGGAACCTGAATTTAGCATTTGCTAACTGTTCATCAGAAATCTCTTTGCCAACAATCTCTTTCAGCGTATCAATCCAACTATAGCCGACGCCATCGCTAAATTGTTCTTTCTGACGCCATGCGACACTTTCTGGCAACATATCTTCAAAGGCTTTTCTAATGACCCATTTTTCCATGCGCTCACCATTAATCATTTTATCTTGTGGGTTGATACGCATTGCGACATCAATGAATTCTTTATCTAAAAATGGCACACGTCCTTCTATACCCCATGCCGCCAAACTTTTGTTGGCTCTTAGGCAATCGTACATGTGTAACTTATCTAATTTACGAACTGTTTCTTCATGAAACTCTTGTGCATTTGGTGCTTTATGAAAGTATAAATAACCTCCAAAAATCTCATCTGCTCCTTCACCAGATAATACCATTTTAATTCCCATCGATTTTATAACACGTGCCATTAAATACATCGGCGTTGAAGAACGAATGGTGGTGATATCATACGTTTCTATATTATAAATCACATCTTTAATAGCGTCTAATCCTTCTTGAATGGTGAATTTAATTTCATGATGTACGGTTCCAATATGATCCGCAACCACTTGTGCCGCCGCTAAATCTGGAGAGCCTTCTAACCCTACCGCAAAGGAGTGTGTTTGTGGATACCATGCATCGGTTTCATCGCCAGATTCCACACGTTTTTGAGCGTATTTTTTTGCGATTGCAGATACCACTGAAGAATCCAAACCACCAGACAATAAAACACCATAAGGCACATCGGACATCAACTGTCTGTGCACAGCAGCTTCTAATGCTTCTTTAATTATTGCAATACTTGTTTCATTCTCTTTTACTGCGTCATATTCTCTCCAATCTCTTTTGTACCATTGCACAAACTTTCCATCTTTACTAGACATATAATGCCCTGGTGGAAATAACTCAATTTTAGAACACGTTCCTTCTAAAGCTTTTAATTCTGATGCCACATAAAAAGTACCGTTTTGATCCCACCCTATATATAAAGGAATGATGCCCATGTGATCGCGTGCAATAAAATATTCGTCGTTTTCGACGTCGTAAATTGCAAATCCGAAAATTCCGTTTAAGTCATCTACAAAATCAACACCTTTTTCTTTATAAAGCGCCAAAATAACCTCACAATCACTTTGGGTTTGAAAAGCATATTTTCCTTCAAATTGCTTTCTAATGTCTTGATGGTTATAGATTTCTCCATTCGCTGCTAAAATAAGCTTACGATCTTCACTAAAAAGAGGTTGTTTTCCAGAAGCAGGGTCCACAATTGCGAGACGCTCATGCGACATCACTGTTTTTTCATCACTATAAATACCGCTCCAGTCTGGACCACGGTGTCTTATTTTTTTTGACATCTCAAGCACTAGAGGTCTTAAGATTTCCGATTTTTGTTTTAAATCAAATGCACATACAATTCCACACATAATAGTTTCTTAAGTATTAAGCTGCAAAGATGCACCTTAAGTTATATATTATAAACATTAAA
>CAJQLD010000027.1 GCA_905479095.1 uncultured Flavobacteriaceae bacterium | reverse complement strand
CTGAAGTTGCTCCCGAGTTTAAATCCTTATACAGAAAGATAGCAATCGAAACTCACCCAGATAAAGTCGCCAATAATGATAAAAAACTAGACGCATACCAAGAAGCAACAGAGGCAAAAAAAGAAAACAAGATAGACAAACTAGTCTCAATAGCTAAAGATTTAAAAATAGACTTGAATAAAATGAAGTTCTCAGACATTAAACATATAGAAGAGAGCATAATCAAAACTGAAAAGACTATATCTGACATCAGGAATAGTTACGTATGGCTGTGGGCCTTCTCTTCTAAAAAAGAAAGGGGAGATATTATAGTAAAATTTATACTCAATAATGTGTAATCTAACTAACGATGCTCTGTACGATTTCAACTATTTTTTATTTTTCTCTAGTTCTTTCGGATTTTAAATTAATTAATAATTCATAATTTACTGTGCTTAACTTACTTTATGGATCACAATGGCCTTATTAATTATAAAAAAAACCGCCAAATTAATAGTCAAAAAACTATCAAAAATGGTAGTTAATCGGGTCGTTGACCCTCCAGCTCCATCAACTTAATGATATCTTATTTTAAAAAAAAACTAAATAAAGCCAAAACAGCATACGAAAATAAAAGCCTTCAAATATTAAAATACCTAGATAGAGAATTAAACTACGAACAATCACTTAAATACTATACTGAACAAGACAAAATAAAAAAACTAACAATGGAATACAAATCTTACAAATTTGAAAACGAAATTCATAGCCTTAGCTCTATGCCAGAAACAGCTATTGAAGAAATAATAAGAATCAATAAAAGAATTACCGAGCATACTTGGGGGGTTATTCTCGAGGCTGACAAAGTTAGTGATATTAATGTTTATATCGCGCAAATGAATAAAGTTCAAATCAATGCGAGAAAAGCTAATTTTTTTGTGGTTACCGACTCAGAAGATATTCTTTTAAAATTAAATGATGTGTTTAACTGGATGAATAAGATTTTTTACATAGTTCCCAATACATACAATCACAATATAGATAAAAAATATAGAAATAGTATAAATTTCCACTGCTTAAAGCATCTTGAAAAGCACGTGTCCACCCCAGGATCTGTACATATGAATATGTTAAAAGAAATTGGAGGAATACAAGTTACAGTGCCTAATCAAAATCGCGTTTTTTGTTTCAACTCTAAAAGATTAGTTCCAGGATCATGAAAAGAATATCTTACATATTAGTTTCCAGAAATGATAATTACAATGGCGATTCGGTTGGCCGTTGTGTCAACACAGTTAATCATGCCTGTGAAATCATTGCAAAGAATAATGTTGTTGATCAATCTGAAGTCGTACTGGTTGATTGGTGCTCTCGTAGCGGCTCTTTAAGGGAGTCTATATCTTCTAGATTAGTCCCAGAAGCTAAAGGTCTACTTAAAATAGTTACGGTCCCACCTGAGGTAGCTGACAGGCACCAGGGAGACTCTCCATTCTCAGAGGTTCACGCAATGAATGTTGGATTCAGAAACATGGAGGGTAAACATTTTGCGAGAATTGATCAAGACACTTTGATAGGTCAAAGGTTTATGGATTGGTTTTATCACGAGTATGAAGTTAAAGACTATGGTTGGAGCTGGCCAAGGGCGGCATTTTGCAGTCGCAGAAACTTAAGTGAAGATCAATCTCATCACTCTGTTTTTAGGGATTATATATACGATCAACAATTATCCAGGAAGGTTGATATTTGTCACGAGCACAATCACTATAGCCGATTAATGCCAAACGGCGAAGTTTTCCCTTTTTATGGCGGTGCAGTTGGTGTTATGATGGTTGACAGGGAATGCTACCTTGAACACAAAGGCTTTAATGAAAAGCTGGTTTACATGAATAGCATGGATACAGAGTTCCTTAATCGTATTGCGGCGAAAGAAGATATATATAATTTATGTTTATCAATAGATGCTGATTTTTATCATCAAAATCATGACAGATCCGAAGGAGCATCCAACGATACCACGCAGCCTCACGCACAACAAGAAGGGGAGCGCAAGACCAATGACCTGGATATCAGAAATAAAATGATAGATAACCCAAACCCAGACAACTGGGGCTTGCTTGACGAAGATTTAGAAATAACCATAGTATGAGTAACGTAATATATATTATCAACAACCTACCGTCTGATACGGATTTCGCAAATCCAGGCTATCAAGATGTCGCTTGGGTACCGCACTGTTTAAAGTCGCTAGAAAGATACGCATCAAAGATAAACTGTGATCTTAAGATTATCTCAATGAATGACTTCCCTGCATTCAAAGAAATAGATGATTACAACTTCAGCTTCTACCAGAAGAGCACCTTCATTAAGATTTTATTCTTGCATGAATTCATGAAGACTAGCTATGATAAGTTTGCGCTTCTTGATCTAGATATGGTCGTTAGCAAAGACGCTACGGACATTTTTGAAACTTACGAAGAAAACGATTTCGTCATGGGTTATGGATTTCACCCAGCAGTTGTTCAGAAGAATGAAATCTTCCTTAAGAAATACCTAAAAAGCATACCAGAAGATGAAAATGTATACTGGCATAATGAAAAAACCAACAGGGATATACCAAAATACAATTTAAATTTAGGATGTTACGTTATGGGGCGAGAAGTTGTACGGAAAATGACAAAGGTACTGCCTGACCAATACAGCTTTGTTGACTTCTTAAAGCATCATGGGTTGATAGATAATCCAGTTCTAGAAGTACTAGGAGAGAGAAAAGATTTTATTGATCAAGATTTATATGCATACGCATACACAAAAACAGATATACTTAAAGAGCACAAACCATTAGATTGGGTGTGGAACGCAAATTACCAAGCTTGTTTTCAAAAAGGAGAAGACAATAAATCTTTTAATCTGTGCCATTTATGCGGAGAGGACGGAAAGCAATTCCTCCTGGACAACCTAAGCAACCCAGAAGTAATGGATAGAATTGATGTATAGTCACGAACATAAATTTATATACGTTCACATACCCAAGTCTGCAGGAACTTTTGTAAAGCATTATTTGCTTTCCAATATAGAGTCAGATTATGCAAAGAATCAAAACCAGCAGGATTATGACGACAAATATCACGTGACCTGCGAAAGAGCCCTTAATGCTATCGCGCAAGACGTGCCAGATTACGAAGATTACTTCAAGTTCACAGTTGTTCGTAATCCATTTGATAGAGTCGTATCAATGTTTTCTTATCTTGGCGGATGGAAGTTCGATTATTTTGTTGAAAACAATATAGAATCACCAATGATGCCTTATGTTCAGAAATTTCACCAGTATTACATGTCTGATGATTTTGATGGTTTCATTAAATACGCCTACGAAGAAAAAGCTATTTTAAAATTTCACGCTGGATACTATGAAAACTATGTTGACCGCATAAAAATTAATGGAGATATTGCTATTGATAAGTTTTATAAAATGGAAAACATAGAAGGATGTCTTGATGCATTAAAAGATGTTTTTGGCTTCAGTAGCTCCTCTGGGTTCGATGACTGGCGAAAGAATAGCAGCTCCGAATACAAAAAGAAAAATAGTTACAGAGATTACTACTCTGATTACAGTCGTGAATATATAGAAGATCACTTCATTCGTGATTTAGATTACTTTGGTTATGGATTCTAAATTTGTTATATTTGGTCAGGAGCGGGCTGGAACAACCAGTTTAATTTCTGCGTTGAATAAAAATGACAGAATAGTGCACGAGCCATTATCTTCACTCACAGGAGATCTTGAGCACAACCCTAGGTATTCCCAAATAATTAAGGATCACAAGATGGATCCTAATAACTTACCTGAATCTAAAAACATTCCATACTTTAATAAATTTAACAATATAGCTGAAGATTATGAAAGACTCTGGAGTTTCCTAGACTCTCTGTTTAATACCTTTGACGGGGTAAAACATGTATGGTGTACATCCTCAGAAGAAGGAAATGAAAACTTCCTCTCCTACTGTCAAGCGCATGGTATAAAAATAATTTTCCAATATCGAGAAAGTGCTTTTGACCCTGCCGTTTCATGGCAACTCGCCAACCAAGTGCAAATTTGGCAGCTAGGAGAAAACAAAGAGCATAAGTCTACAGTGGATTCTTTTGATTATCAAGAATTAGAAGAGCCCCCCATAAAAAGAAGAACCGCCTGGTACAAAAAATACATCCCTCACTACCACTCCCTACTTCCGCCAAACAGTCTTGTCTCTAAATATGAAGACCTATACGGACTAGAAACATACCAAGAAAGGCTAGAGAAATTCAACTCGATAGTAGACTACCTAGACATCGAGATAGATGAAAATAATGTAGAAAACTTCTTGGGCACAGACAGAAGAGTATTCGGCAAAAAAGCCTATAATAAAATACCAAATTATCAAGAAATGTTTGATAAATATGGCCGTGAGAAAATCATATTATGAGCAAGTATTATTATTTCTCCTGGGATGCTGGCTGGGGCGACACCATATGGCACTTAACTAATGCATTAATTCATTGCGAGAATTCAAAGCAAGATATGCTTATAGATTTGCGCGGCCACTGGTCTAGCAAAGGTGAAAAAAACCTATTCAATGAATACTTCTGCTCCATAGATACCGATATAAACATTATAACTAATGAAGAATCTATAGACCAATTAAAAAAAGATTCAGAAAAACATACAAATAAAACTGTAAAAATTAAAAACCCCTTAAAATCAAAAGAAGGCACCGAGTTATTCTACAACACCTTTTCTCGCATTAAGCCCAGTGAATCGGTGACTAACACCGTCAAAGATATAGTGCGCGAAAAATTCAAAGGTAATTACATGGTCGGAGTTCACGCTAGAATGTCGAATGGAGAAGTTAAGAGTCGATTTGAAGGGGCTCGCCCAATGAAAGACGCTGTATTGTTTTATAAAGAAAAGATCGACGATATACTCTTTAACGCTCCTCGTGCTTTTTTGAAATCCTGCAAGGATTATAAATTTTTTATAGCTTCTGACTCGAGCAAATTCGTAGACATATTCAAGGATCAGTTCCCAAATACCGTTTCAATAGATAGGTATTTTGCCCCTCCAGGTTGCGGCACCGGTCACGAAATAGGTGAAGGCTCAACAGAGGAGCAGTTAAAATTAGAAGAAGTTTACGGCAAGACAAAAATAGCCAAAGAAGCTCTTGTTGATTTCTATTTACTACAGGAGACTAATTTTCTATTCAAGAACTTTAGTCGATTTAATGAGTTCTGCTTATACAAAGGCGTGCCAAATTTTCATATAAATTTCCAGGAGAAGTGTTATTAAATGATTAGTCACAGGTATAAATGCATCTTCCTTCATATCCCTAAAGCTGCCGGCACTTCAATTGAGCGGCTTTTATCTGGAGCCGACATAGATATACCCCAAAAAGTTCCAAGAAAACGTGGCTTTTCTCATTTTTTAAACGAGCACTTGGACTATTATGTCTTCTCTGTTGTTCGTAATCCATATGACCGTTTCGTATCTGCATGGAAATGGGGCGAGTTAAAATTCGAAAAAGAAGGCGGCCTACCATT
>CAJQLD010000026.1 GCA_905479095.1 uncultured Flavobacteriaceae bacterium | reverse complement strand
GCTCCTGTTATAAGCGCTGGGATGCAATACATGATAAGGCTATAAAACTCAGTTTCCATTTAAATAGGTGGTGTGTTGATTAATAAATGCCAAGTTAATAATTTCCAACTAATATAAGAGTCGTTGTGGGTTTTGAAATGTAATCTTGGATTGATTTATTTTATAAATCTAAATTTACTCTATTTTCTAATCAAAAAGTTCTGAGTTTTATGCAACAAGTTTAAATTCGGATAGAAATTCATCTAGTTCATTTTCTGTGCTAAAATGATAATCACTTTCACATTTATCTTGAAAAAAATTCACTAATTTTAAATGGCTTTCAAACACTCTAAATGAATTTCCTTCATAATTATATATTAAGAAAACTTCACTTAATTTTTTATTAGTGACTAATACAGTTTCTATCGTTCTGGACGGTCTTAGATATTCAGTTTTTATTGTTTGAAGTTGATTCATTTTATAAATATATTTTGAAAGTGATAGTCCAGAAATTCTTTCGCTGGTAAAAATCTTTCGGGCTTAATAATATCTTGTTTGTCATACTTAATGAAAAAATCATTTACAGATTTATCATCAGAATAATCATTGAAATATTTTGAAACATTTATTTTATAATCTGGTGTTACAGTTAAAAAACCTCTATCAAAAGCCTTATCGTGAATAGAATTTAAACACAAACCGTTATGAGGGTTTATTCTGTTTTCTTTGTCTTTTGACCAAGGTTTAATATGACTTGCTACTAATAATTCTGGAATTGAAAGCCCTGTCATACAACATTTTGAATTATATGAGGATAAAATTGTACTTCTGAAAAAACTTTGATTAACTCTAGTTTTTATAATCGTTTTTCTTTCTATTCCCTCAGGAAATACTTGGAGATTTATTTCTTCAATTTTTTTGTTTTGAAATTTAGCAATTAGTTCTTCACTTTCAAAAGCCAATTTCTCCCAATTACCATTAAACTCATCCCAAACTACTTCTTCAAGCTTACTTCCATTAACTAAACCTGAAATACCTTGTCTTTTTAATTCAGGGTCTAATCTACCAAAATTTCCGATTTTCATATTTAATGCAGAAGGAGAACGACCGATTATATTTGCATATTTTATTACAATTGAATTTGACTTACTACTATTTTTAAATGGCACTTTACAATACACGTTAAATGCTACTATAGTTTCTTCTTTTGTCCAATTATTTTTTGCCATTACTAAACTACATTATACGTTAGGGGTTGAAAATTGTAGATTACAAATGCAAGTTAAGAAAAAATTATCATTCTTTAATGGGAAGATTATAATGTATCGTATTGCTTTGTTTGCTTTTGCAGCACTTGTTTTTAGCTTTTAGTAACTTCCCTAGAATTGTTTATAATTTATAGGACTTCCTTTTAAAAATACGAATTACATTGCTTAATTTCACGTCTTAGAAAAAACGAAATTTGAAACAATATTTAAGTCAACTTAACGAGGCACAATTAGCGCCTACCCTTCAAAAAGAGGGGCCAATGATTATCATCGCAGGTGCCGGTTCTGGAAAAACCAGAGTCCTCACCTACCGCATCGCCTATTTGATGAGTGAAGGTGTCGACCCTTTTAATATTTTATCCCTCACCTTTACCAACAAAGCGGCTCGAGAAATGAAAACTCGAATTTCTTCTATTGTGGGAGATAGCGAAGCCAAAAACTTGTGGATGGGAACGTTTCACTCTGTATTTGCGAAAATTTTACGGATTGAAGCGGATAGATTGGGATATCCTTCCAATTTTACGATTTATGATACTCAAGATTCGCAACGCTTGATTTCTTCGATTATTAAGGAGAAAAAGTTAGATAAAGATATTTATAAATACAAGCAAGTTCAATCGCGAATTTCATCTTATAAAAACAGTTTAATCACTGTGAAAGCCTATTTTCAAAATCCCGATCTAAAGGAAGCAGATGTGATGTCTAAGCGGCCAGAAATGGGTGAGATTTATAAAGAATATGTATCCAGATGCTTCAAAGCGGGTGCGATGGATTTTGATGATTTATTGCTTAAAACCAATGAGTTATTAACGCGTTTCCCAGAAGTATTAGCTAAATATCAAGACCGATTTCGGTATATATTAGTCGATGAGTATCAAGATACAAACCATTCTCAATATTTAATTGTGAGAGCGCTTTCCGATCGTTTTCAAAACATTTGTGTTGTTGGGGATGATGCCCAGAGTATTTATGCATTTCGAGGCGCGAACATCAACAATATCTTAAATTTCCAAAAAGATTATGACAACGTCAAAATGTTTCGATTGGAGCAAAATTATCGTTCCACAAAAAATATTGTCAACGCTGCGAATTCAATTATAGAAAAAAATCAAACCAAATTAGACAAGGTCGTTTGGACGGCCAATGAGGAAGGTAAAAAAATTAGTGTCAATCGCTCTTTAACCGATGGAGATGAAGGTCGTTATGTGGCGAGTACCATCTTTGAAAATAAAATGCAGAATCAAGCCAAGAATGGTGATTTTGCAGTTTTATATCGTACCAATGCGCAATCACGTTCTATTGAAGACGCCTTAAGAAAACGAGGCCTGGAATATCGGATTTATGGTGGGCTCTCTTTTTACCAACGAAAAGAAATAAAAGATGTCCTCTCCTATCTCCGCATCATCATTAATCCATCCGATGAAGAAGCCCTCAAACGAATCATCAATTTTCCTGGACGTGGAATTGGACAAACTACCATCGATCGATTAATTATTTCTGCGAATGAACATAATAAATCCATTTTTGAAGTTCTAAAACAGCTTCATGAACTTCCAATCAATATCAATGGCGGCACCAAAACCAAACTGCAAAACTTCACCACAATGATTGAAAGTTTTCAGGTAATGAGCCAAACGGCTACTGCATTTGATTTGGCCGAACATGTATGTAGAGTTAGTGGACTAATTCAGGAATTTAAAAAAGATGGAACTCCTGAAGGAATTGGTCGAATGGAAAACATTGAGGAATTACTAAACGGAATAAAAGATTTTGTCGAAGAACAGCAAGAATTAGCAGATTCAACAGGATCCCTCGCTGAGTTTTTAGAAGATGTTGCGTTGGCAACGGATCTGGACAATGAAGAAGGGGATGATAGTGACAAAGTAGCACTCATGACCATTCATTTAGCTAAAGGATTGGAGTTTGAATATGTGTTTATTGTCGGATTGGAAGAAGACTTATTTCCAAGTGCAATGAGTATGAGCACCCGTAGCGAATTGGAAGAAGAGCGACGCTTATTTTATGTGGCCTTAACCCGTGCCGAAAAGCAAGCCTATCTTACGTACGCACTCTCTCGGTACCGTTGGGGGAAATTAGTCGATGCAGAACCTAGCAGGTTTATTGAAGAAATCGATGAGCAATATGTAGAGATTGTCACTCCGAAAGAAGAACGCCGTTTCAATCCCATGTTAAGTGCGGATATTTTTGGAGATGTCGACCCCAATACAGTGCGGTATAAGAAACCTTCGTATCCGAAAGCAAAACCAAAGATTCAAGAGAAATTTCAAATCTCGACCCCTAAAAACTTAAAGAAAGTCAGCGAAACCAAAGCCACATCTAACTTATTTGATAATAAATTAATTGTGGGGGATGTGGTAAATCATCAACGGTTTGGAAAAGGCAATGTTTTAAATATTGAAGGAAAAAATGCAGACTTAAAAGCTGAAATTAGATTTGAAAATGGAGGGGTTAAAAAATTGTTACTTCGTTTTGCTAAACTTGAAATTATTTCATAAATTTTAAATTTAACATGGCTGAACTTCTGAAAATATATCCTGAAAATCCAAATCCAAAAGCCATTCAAAAAGTGGTTGATGTGCTTCGGAAAGGTGGACTTATTATCTATCCTACTGATACTGTCTACGGATTGGGCTGTGATATAACGAACGTTAAAGCATTGGAACGCATTGCCAAGATAAAAGGGGTTAAACTCGATCGCTCAAACTTTTCATTCATTTGTCACGATTTGAGTAATTTAAGTGATTATGTCACACAAATTGAAACGCCCATTTTTAAACTTTTGAAACGAAGTCTCCCAGGTCCTTATACCTTTATTCTTCCAGGCGCCAATTCACTCCCTTATCCGTTCAAGAAAAAGAAAACGGTTGGAATTCGAGTTCCAGATGATCCCATTGCATTAGAAATTGTAAGAGCGTTAGGAAATCCAATCGTATCCACTTCGATTCATGATGAGGATGAAATTTTAGAATACACAACCGATCCTGAATTGATTTTTGAAAAATGGAACTCCAAAGTAGAGATGGTTATTGACGGTGGATTTGGTGATAATCAACCCTCTACCGTTATTGAAGTCCATGGGACGGAAATTACTGTAATTAGAGAAGGTAAAGGAAGTATTGACATATTTTAAAGACTAATAATTAAGTGAGTACAGAAAAGATTTATGAGCAAGTTTGATGAATTTATAGAAGTAAAAGGTGCCAGAGTACACAATCTAAAGAATATTGATGTTAAGATTCCACGGGATCAATTGGTGGTGATTACAGGGCTTTCTGGAAGTGGGAAATCGTCACTCGCCTTTGACACCATTTATGCGGAAGGGCAACGTCGATATATTGAAACATTTTCTGCCTATGCACGTCAGTTTTTAGGGAGTTTAGAGCGCCCCGATGTTGATAAAATTGATGGACTTTCCCCCGTCATTGCCATTGAGCAAAAAACAACTAGTAAATCCCCGCGATCTACGGTTGGAACTATTACTGAAATTTATGATTTTTTAAGGTTATTATTTGCAAGAGCGAGTGATGCTTACAGCTATAATACCAATGAAAAGATGGTTAGCTATAACGATGCTCAAATTAAAGAACTGATCTTAGAATCTTTTCAAGGGCAGCGAATCTCAATATTATCACCTGTAATCCGCTCTCGTAAAGGACATTACAGAGAGTTATTTGAACAAATTGCTAAACAAGGGTTTGTAAAGGTTCGAACCGATGGAGTGATTGTCGATATCACCAAAGGAATGAAACTCGATCGCTATAAAATGCATGATATTGAAATTGTGATTGACCGACTCAAAATTGATGAATCTACGCAGTCCATGAGTCGATTGAGTGAAAGTATCAATACGGCAATGCACCACGGCGAAAATGTATTAATGGTTATTGATGAAGAGACAAAAAATGTTCGTTTTTTTAGTCGAGATTTAATGTGTCCTACTTCCGGTATTTCCTATCCCAACCCAGAGCCTAATAATTTTTCATTTAATTCTCCAAAAGGCGCCTGTCCCGACTGTAGTGGAATTGGGAACCTATATAAAGTCAATGAACATAAAATCATTCCTGATACAGCGCTGTCTATAAAAAATGGCGGACTCGCCCCTCAAGGAAATCAGAAGGACTCTTGGATATTTAAACAATTAGAGCTCATTGCGCAGCGCTATAATTTTAAACTTACAGATCCCATATCAAAAATCCCAAAAGAAGCCTTAGAAATTATTTTATATGGTGGCAAAGATAAATTTTCGGTCGACAGCAAAACATTAGGGGTTGTACGTAATTATAGTATTGATTTTGAGGGGATTGCTAATTTCATAGAAAGCCAGTATAAGCATACTGACTCGACCTCTATTAAACGTTGGGCAAAGGGTTTTATGGATAAAATTAAATGTCCTACTTGTGAAGGTTCACGACTTAAAAAAGAGTCCTTATACTTCAAAATAAACGGTAGAAACATCGCTGAACTCTCCGAAATGGATGTGGTGGATCTAGTCGAATGGTTCAAGGTGCTTCCAAAGAATCTTTCAGAAAGTCAAACCATAATTTCAAAAGAGATTTTAAAAGAAATTTCGACCCGATTACAATTTCTTTTAGATGTTGGATTGGATTATTTATCGATCAATCGAAGTTCAAAATCTCTTTCTGGTGGCGAAGCTCAACGCATCCGATTGGCAACACAAATAGGATCTCAATTAGTAGGTGTTTTATATATTTTAGATGAGCCCAGTATTGGCTTACATCAACGAGATAATGAAAAACTAATCAAGTCATTAATCGCTTTAAGAGATGTTGGAAATTCGGTCATAGTGGTAGAACACGATAAAGACATGATTGAACAAGCAGACCATGTGATCGATATTGGTCCAATGGCCGGAAAACATGGCGGTGAAATTATAAGTCAAGGCACGCCAAAGCAGATATTAAATAGTGGTACGATGACTGCCGATTATTTAAGTGGGGTGCGACAAATTGAAGTGCCTAAAAAACGCCGTGCAGGAAATGGGAAATTTTTAGAATTAAAAGGCTGTACAGGAAATAATCTTAAAAACGTATCCATCAAACTCCCATTGGCCAAAATGATTGGAATTACGGGAGTTTCAGGAAGTGGAAAATCGACTTTAATAAATGAAACCCTTTACCCTATTTTAAATAATTATTATTTTCATGGAGTCATGGAACCAATGCCCTATACATCTATCAAGGGGTTAGATCATTTAGACAAAGTAATTGATATTAATCAATCGCCTATCGGGCGTACACCTCGAAGTAATCCTGCAACTTATACAGGGGTGTTTGGGGAAATCCGAGCTTTATTTGCGAAAATACCCGAAGCGATGATTCGAGGTTATAAATTAGGGCGTTTCAGTTTTAATGTGGTTGGCGGACGATGTGAAACCTGTAAAGGAGGCGGTCTACGAGTGATTGAAATGAACTTTTTACCAGATGTGTATGTCGAATGTGAATCCTGTCAAGGAAAGCGTTTTAATAGAGAGACTTTAGAAATTCGATACAAAGGAAAATCAATCAGCGATGTCCTTAATATGACGATTGATGAAGGTGTCGATTTTTTTGAACATATTCCAAAAATATTTAGAAAATTAAAAACCATTAAAGATGTTGGATTGGGGTATATCACACTTGGTCAACAAAGCACAACCCTCTCTGGCGGTGAAGCACAACGAATTAAATTGGCCACAGAATTGAGTAAACGGGATACAGGAAACACCATTTATATTTTAGATGAACCGACAACCGGACTTCATTTTGAAGATATTCGTGTATTGATGGGTGTTTTAAATACCTTAGTTAATAAAGGAAATACCGTCCTTATTATCGAGCATAATTTGGATGTGATCAAAACAGTTGATTATATAATTGATATTGGCCCCGAAGGCGGTAACGGCGGTGGAGAGATCATTGTGAAAGGAACTCCAGAGGTTGTTATTAAAAACAAATCGAGTCATACCGCTCGATTTTTAAAAAAAGAATTACATTAGTAAGCTATAAAAAAACGATACATGGGACCGGAACAGAAACATAAAGGATGGAATGCGATAAAAACCAATGACTCTTGGGCGATTTTTAAAATCATGGGAGAATTTGTAAATGGCTTTGAAAAAATGAGTAAGATAGGTCCATGTGTGTCCATATTTGGATCCGCAAGAACTCCTACAGAAGATAACTATTATAAATTATCCACAGAAGTCGCTGGCGCCATTGTAGAAGCGGGTTACGGCGTTATTACAGGCGGTGGGCCCGGAATTATGGAAGCTGGAAATAAAGGTGCACATTTGGCCGGTGGAACCTCGGTTGGCCTTAATATTGATTTGCCTTTCGAACAACATAACAATCCTTACATCGATCGTGATAAGAGTTTAGATTTTGACTATTTCTTTGTAAGAAAAGTTATGTTTGTTAAATATTCTCAAGGAATTGTTGTCATGCCTGGTGGGTTTGGAACATTAGATGAATTGTTTGAAGCGATCACTTTAATCCAAACTAAAAAAATTGAAAAGTTTCCAGTTATATTAGTCGGATCTACTTTTTGGGAAGGTTTACTTGTTTGGATTAAAGCCACACTCTTAGAACGATATGAAACGATTAGTGCCAAAGATTTAGATTTAATTCATGTGGTTGATACTTCAGAGGAAGTCATTGCCATCCTCAATAACTTTTATAAGGAATACGAATTGAGTCCGAATTTCTAGAAACCAAATTTTATAATGTGTTGTAATTTATTTATAATACAACATATACGATCAATTTCAGAACATTGAATTTAAACTATCTATTTAAAACATTTCTAATTCTCATGCTCTGTTCAAGTGGAAACTTGTCATGGTCTCAACATTCAATTCAAATTGAGGCTAATATTTCACCAGAAACAAAAACGATTCACCTCAAACAAAAAATTGAATATTACAATACGTCTAATGACACTTTAAATGTACTGTATTTTAATGATTGGACGTCTAGTTTTAGCAGCTCTACCACCCCCCTCGCAACTCGATTTATTGAAGAGTTTGAAGATGAATTATTTACAGCAAAATCAAAAGATCGTGGCTATACTCGAATCGAATCGATCCAAGATTCTGAACTCAATACTATAGAATATCAGTATCTAAAAAACCAAAGTGACATACTTGAAGTTTCACTTACTAAGCCTGTTTTACCCAATACAACCACCGTTCTAAATTTTGAGTATTCGCTCATCATTCAGAGTGATAAATTTACAGAGTATGGTGTGAATAAAAATCAGGAATTTGCCTTAAACTATTGGTACATCACCCCTGCTGTCTATGAAAATAATGAATGGCAATTGTTTAGCAACAAGAATTTAGGAGACTACTATACTCCGAGTTCAATGATAGAAATGAATCTCGATGTCTCAGATCAATATCATGTGATTTCGGAACTAGAATTAAGGTCTAAAACCATTCAAAATAAAAGAGCTTCTTATCAGTTTTTTGGAGACAATCGAACTGACAGTCGATTGTTTATTACAAAGACTGCATTTGAAAGTATCCAAATAGATTCCCTAGAAATTGTAACCAATTATCGCAATAAAAATATAAATGATATTGGTCAAGTATTGGTGTTTGACAAGGTCATTCAGTTTCTGAATACTGAACTTTTGCCCTATCCGCACTCAAAACTAGTACTATCAGAAATAGATACCAAAAAAACGCCTATTTATGGTCTCAATATCCTACCCGATTTTTTAACTCCTTTTTCAAAACAATTCGAATATGAGTTAACAATTGCAAAAAATTTAATTCAGTTACATGTAGATCAACTATTAGTATTGAATCCAAGAAAAGATCACTGGCTTAGATCTGGATTTGAGACCTTACTTTTAATGAAATATATGGATCAGTTTTATCCAAATCAGAAAATCATTGGAAAGCTTTCAAAACTTTGGGGATTGCGCATTTACAATATTTCAAAATTAAACTACAATGAGCAATATCGTTTATCGTATGCGCACATGGCCCGAATTGGTCGTGATCAAGCATTGAATTCTCAAAATGATGCGTTAGTAAAGTTTAATGAAACCTTATCGAGCAAATACAAAGCAGCACTCGGACTCTTATATCTTGATGACTATATTGGACGTTCTTCTATGTATCAATGGATGACGGAGTTCATACAGTTTTCAGACCAAAAGCCTGTTTTTACTTCAGATTTTAAATCTTTTATAAAGTCAAAAACAACAAAAAATATTGATTGGTTTTTTGATGACTATCTTACAAATAGTAAACAAGTAGATTATAAAATCACAAAAGTCAAAACCACCAAAGATTCAATTGTGTTTAATGTAAAAAACAAAAAATCAGGAACGACTCCCATTTCTCTTTATACATTAAAAGATACTCTGATCACCTCAAAAATATGGTTAGAAAATGTTGGTAGAGAAAAACGATTTTCAATCCCCAATAACCAAGAAGACCGACTCATTTTAAATTTCGAACAAAAAGTCCCAGAATTTAATTTTCGAAACAATTTTAAGCCCATAAGTCAGAAATCAGTATTTAACAAGCCTTTTCAAATTCGATTATTTAAAGACGTTGAAGCACCAAATTATAATCAACTCTATTTAAATCCTATTGTTGAATTTAGAAACATCTATGATGGGCTAACATTTGGAGCAACGCTAAATAATAATGGACTTTTAAGAAAATCATTTATATATGGCATTTCGCCAAATTACAGTGTTAACTCAAAGTCATTAACTGGATTTGTTAAGCTTGTAAAACGAACTTACTTTGAGGATCAACCCTTATACAACATTAATTATGGGGTGTCATTATGGCGTTCAACACTTGCTGAAAATGTATTTTTAACAAAATTCGAACCCTATTTAAATTTTTATTTCAGAGTGCCTTTCAATCTTCGATCCAATGCTTTTAAGAGATTGAGTTTTCGGTTTATTTCCATTAATAAAACCCAAGTTCAATATCAAAATGGATTGAAATTAATTCCTTCTTATGAGGTTTTTAATGTGAACTACCGTTTCTCAAATAATCAATTTGTGAAATTTAAAAATTGGTTTGTGGATGCTCAATTTTCAAAGACCTTTGGGAAAATCGCCCTTAAATATGAAGTTCGTCAGCGAAACAAAAATAATTTTCAGTACAACTTGAGACTCTATGCAGGGAGTTTTTTGTATAACTCCACGCCTTCGGATGTGAATAATTTTAATTTCGCATTAGATCGTCCCAATGATTATTTAATTGAATATAATTATTTAGGACAGTATGAATCCACGGGAATCTTTAGTCAGCAAGTCATTCTGGCAGAAGGCGGTTTTAAATCTAAATTGGATACAGGCTATGCGAACCAATGGATTACAACCTTAAACGGAAGCGCATCTATTTGGAAATATGTTCAAGCATACGGAGATATTGGTTTTATCAAAAATAAATTTCAATCTCCCGAATTTGTTTATGACTCTGGGGTTCGGTTAAATTTAATTACAGATTACTTAGAAGTCTATTTTCCATTTTACTCAAACCTTGGATGGGAAATTTCTCAACCGCAATACAGTCAAAAAATTCGTTTTATCTTAACCGCAGATCCTTTTAGTATTTTAGAATTATTTAGAAGAAAATGGTACTAACTGTTGATGAAAAATCATTAATAATCAATTTTTAGTGACAATACAATATTTAAATCCCTAATATTTTATTATATCCTAATAATTGCTCTCGTAATTATCAATGTAAAGGATAGGACAAAACTTCTAAATATTTTATATTTGCAACTCATTAGAATTATTTCAGAATGCAGATCAAAAATGACCTTACTAAAGATATTACATTTGAGGACTTCAAAACTGAAGTTTTAAATGACTATACAATAGCGGTCACCAGTAGAGAATGTAGCCTTCTTGGGCGGCGCGAAGTCTTAACTGGAAAAGCAAAATTTGGAATTTTTGGGGATGGAAAAGAGTTGCCACAGTTAGCTTGGGCAAAAGCGTTTCAAAATGGTGATTTTAGATCGGGTTATTATAGAGATCAAACCTTTATGATGGCGATTGGAAAACTAAGCATTGAACAATTTTTCTCAGGACTTTACGGAAATACAGACATTAAGCACGATCCCATGAGTGCTGGTCGACAAATGGGTGGCCATTTTACAACACATTCCTTAGATGAAAACTTTAATTGGAAAAATTTAACTCAGCAAAAAAACTCTAGTTCGGATATTTCTCCGACAGGAGCACAAATGCCACGATTACTGGGTTTAGCACAAGCGTCAAAAATATATCGAAATCTTAAAGATATTGATTCAGAAAAATTTTCTAATTCAGGCAATGAAGTTGCTTGGGGAACTATTGGAAATGCTAGCACGAGTGAAGGTGTGTTTTTTGAAACCATAAACGCAGCCGGAGTGCTTCAAGTTCCGATGGTTGTAAGCGTTTGGGATGATGAATACGGGATTTCAGTTCATGCAAAACATCAAACTACCAAAGAAAATATTTCTGAAGTTTTAAAAGGATTTCAAAGAGATTCGCATCATACAGGCTACGAGATTTTAAGAGTCAATGGATGGGATTATGTAGAACTCATTAATACCTATCAAAAAGCCAGTCGATTAGCAAGAACAGAGCATGTACCTGTACTTATTCATGTGAACGAACTGACACAACCTCAGGGACATTCCACTTCGGGATCGCATGAACGTTATAAATCAAGCGAACGATTAAAGTGGGAACAATCAAACGATTGTAATGTGAAATTTCGAGATTGGATTATCTCAAATGATATTGCAAGTGAAGAAGAACTCACAACAATTGATAGAAGTATAAAAAAGGAAGTTAAAGCAGGGAAAACAAAGGCTTGGAAGGATTTTTCTGAACCTATCAAAGACGAAAAACAAGCGGCTTTAAAACTCATGAAAACCGCAGCGGTGTCAGCATCACAAAAGGTGTTTATTCATAAAATTATAGCTCAATTAGAAATAATTCATGAACCCTTACGAAAAGATATTTTAAGTGCTGCTCGGAATATTTTAAAATATTTAATTCAAGAAAACACACCTGCTAAAGATAAATTAATAGGTTGGATTAACGCCTATTTTGAAGAAATTCAACCTAAATACAGCACCCTACTCTATAGCGAATCAGAATATAGAGCAACTAATATTTCCGAAGTACTTCCTGTTTTTGATGCCACTTCAAAAATGGTTGATGGTCGAGTTATTCTAAGAGATAATTTTGATAAAATTTTAAGTAAAAACCCGGAAGTGTTAATTTTTGGAGAAGATACTGGAACTATTGGAGATGTGAACCAAGGTTTAGAAGGCTTACAAGAAAAATACGGTGAAATGAGAGTTTCAGATACTGGAATTCGAGAAGCAACCATTATTGGCCAAGGTATTGGAATGGCATTACGTGGTCTAAGACCTATTGCAGAAATTCAATATCTAGATTATATGGTGTATGCGCTTCAGATTATAAGCGATGACTTGTCAACGCTCCATTACCGAACATTTGGAAAACAAAAAGCGCCATTAATTATACGAACTCGTGGACATCGCTTAGAAGGAATTTGGCACTCAGGATCACAATTAGGAGGTATTCTTAATCTTATTAGAGGGGTGTATGTCTTGGTTCCGCGAAATATGACCAAAGCTGCTGGGTTTTACAATACACTTTTAGAAAGTGACCAACCCGCAATGGTGGTTGAGTGTTTAAATGGGTACCGTTTAAAAGAAAAAGAACCGGCAAACCTCGGTGAATTTAAAACGCCCGTTGGGATTGTAGAAACCATCAAAAAGGGGTCTGATCTTACCATCGTTTCTTATGGGTCTACCTTACGAATTGTAGAACAGGCAGCAAAATCACTTTTAGAAGTAGATATCGATGTTGAGATCATCGATATTCAATCACTCATTCCTTTTGACCTTAAAAAAGATATTTCAAAAAGTGTTGAAAACACCAATCGACTGCTTATTGTTGATGAAGATGTCCCTGGTGGAGCCTCTGCTTATATTCTTAATGAAATTTTAGAACATCAGAATATTTATCAAAATTTAGATAGCAAACCTCAAATGCTAACCGCAAAAGAACATCGACCTGCCTATGGTACGGATGGAGACTATTTTAGTAAACCCTCTGCCGATGATGTTTTTGAAGTGGTGTATGCGATGTTTCACGAAGTGGACCCTACCTCCTATCCAAAATTAAGATAAGTTCTTACTTGTCACAAATTTGTACTTGCATAGCTTTCAGTAAAATCGTAACATTACAGTAACGAATCGCTGAACTTTATTTTATGGAAAGTCAAAACATTAAACCAATTACCCCAAAAGACAACGTAATAATTGAAAACAAAGAGTTGAATATCTGGGAAGCACTTATTCCTGTCATCGCTCTTGTTGGAATGTTATTTTATAATGTATTTTTTGTGTTTGGTGACGATGCGCTTAGTGGTAGCAATCAATTTATTTTGATATTAGGAGCTGCTGTAGCCGCTATTGTTGGGTTTTATAACAAAGTTAGTTATAAACAAATGTTAGAAGAAGTTGCCGAAAATGTAAAATCCACTACCGGATCTCTTTTGATTTTATTAATGGTCGGAGCATTGGCTGGAACCTGGCTCATTAGTGGTGTGATTCCATCCATGATTTATTATGGACTACAAATCTTAAACCCCACATTTTTTCTCGTAGCTTCTGTCATCATTTGCTCAATCATTTCCATCGCTACAGGCAGTAGCTGGACCACATCGGCAACGGTTGGAATTGCATTAATTGGAATTGGAAACACTTTAGGGATTTCTGCTGGAATGACAGCTGGAGCTGTATTATCAGGCGCCTATTTTGGAGATAAAATGTCCCCGCTTAGTGATACTACAAATTTAGCCCCTGCAATGGCAGGAAGTGAATTATTTGACCATATAAAATACATGGCCTACACAACCATTCCAACCATCATAATTACTCTAATTATCTTCTTAATAATTGGTTTAAACATAGACACCACAGGAACTCCAGACATTTCTGATAAACTCGAAGCTATAGACGGTGCTTTTAATATTTCTCCTTGGTTGTTTAGTGTGCCAGTGTTAGTGATTGTATTAATCGTAAGAAAAACACCGCCTCTCATAGCACTTCTAATTGGAACATTATTGGGCGCTGTGGCAGCCATTATTGCGCAACCACAAATTATACTTGCAATTGCAGAAAGCGATACACTAAGTTTTGAAGCCGCTTATAAAGGGGTCATGAAAGCGATTACGGTTGATACAGCCGTTGTATCATCGAGTGAAGAACTAAATGAGTTATTCACTTCTGGTGGGATGCGTGGGATGTTAGGCACTATATGGTTGATTGTTTGTGCCATGGTTTTTGGAGGCGTTATGGATGCTATAGGCGCACTTTCTAGGATTAGTAAAGCACTTTTAAGCTTAGCCACCTCTACATTTGGGTTATTTGCGAGTACCGTTGCAAGTTGTTTGGCGCTTAATGTAACAGCCTCTGATCAATATTTAGCATTGGTTGTTCCAGGGAAAATGTTTAAAAAAGCCTATAAAGATCGTGGTTTAGCACCTGAAAATTTAAGCCGTACGCTTGAAGATTCTGGAACCGTTACTTCCGTGTTAGTGCCTTGGAATACCTGTGGTGCTTATCAAAGTGGCGTTTTAGGCGTTTCTGTAGCTGACTATTTTGTGTTTGCATTTTTCAATTGGATCAGTCCTTTTATGACGCTTCTGTTTGCTGCGTTCTCTATCAAAATAAAAGAATTAGCGAAGTCCTAAATACTTCAAGTTTATTCAAAATAACTTTATCTTATAGAACTATAAGAAATTATAATTTTTTACCCCGATAAGAAGTGAGTGCATTCTGTATCTTTGCAGTGAAATAATTTAACAACTCTTAAAAATATATTATGGCAATTGTAGGAAAAAAATTCCCAAATTTAAACGTTGATGCAATGAATGAAATGGGCGATACTTTTAAAGTAAACGTTCTCGAAGAAGCAATCAACAATAAGAAAAAAGTGCTTTTGTTCTGGTATCCAAAAGATTTCACTTTTGTATGTCCAACAGAATTACACGCATTTGAAGCTGCTAAAGCAGAATTTGAAAAAAGAAACACCATTGTAATTGGTGCTTCATGTGATACGCCAGAAGTTCATTTCGCATGGTTATCAACAGCTAAAGACAATGGTGGTATCGAAGGAGTTACGTATCCGATTTTAGCTGATTCTAATAGAAACTTAGCATCTACCTTAGGTATTTTAGATATTTCAGATGAGACTTATAATGAAGAAACTGGAGTCGTTTTAGTTGAAGGTGACAATGTTACTTACAGAGCTACTTACATTATTGATGAAGAAGGAACTGTGGTGCATGAAAGTGTGAACCATATGCCACTTGGTCGTAATGTTGCTGAGTTCTTGAGACTTGTAGATGCCTACACGCACGTACAAGAAAAAGGAGAAGTATGTCCTGCAAACTGGGAAGAAGGTAAAGACGCCATGGAACCGAATGCTAAAGGAACTGCTAGTTATTTAGCATCACACTAAAAACTGTTTATAATGCAAGAACTTTCTGAAGACAATTTACAGGCTATTATTTCAGACAATCCATTTGTAGTGGTTCAATACTCTGCTACGTGGTGTGGAAATTGTAGAATAATGAAACCAAAATTCAAAAAATTAGCTTCTGAAATGTCGGATGCTACCTTTGTGATCGTGGATGCTGAAAAATTCCCTGAAAGTAGAAAATTAGCTACTGTAGACAATCTGCCTACTTTTGCGATTTTTAAATCAGGACAATTTATAAACCAAACCCAAACAAATAAGTTTGACGTTTTAAAAGAACTTGTAGATGAAGCTGCCAGTAATTAAACATTTAACGCAATTTATTGAGGCCAACGACGAAGATTATATCGTTGAAACCCTTGAAACCCTTGAAGCACTTACAGAAGTTCCAAGTCTGAAAGATGAAGAATTAGACGTCATTGGCGAATTAATCTCTAATATGTATGGCGCTCTTGAAGTCCATAAAATGATTAAAGATGGAACGCCTCAAAAAGAAGCTTTAAATAGTTTCATGAAACGCGTACTGGGTTCAATAGATACCTAATATTTTGACTTAAAAATACTAAGCCGTTTCTGAAAAGAAGCGGCTTTTTTTGTTATATTTATATAAAGAAAACGCCCCAACGCCAATTCTTCTGAACTTGATTTTATAAGTAATTCATGAAAACGATCGACACCAGAGAAGACCTCCAAATTTTAGTCAATACATTTTATTCGAAAATCAGAAAAGATGCGTTACTAGGTCCCATTTTTAATACCCATATTAGCGAAGCGTTGTGGCCTGACCATTTGGTGAAATTGACCGATTTTTGGGAAACCAATTTATTTGGTGTACCCAAATTTAAAGGCAATCCATTACAAAAACATACCAAAGTAGATAAAGTTGCAGACTATACAATTAATCAAGTGCATTTTGGAAAGTGGTTACAATTGTGGGTCGAAACCATCAATGAATTATTTGAAGGTGAATACGCACAAAAGGCGATTCATACAGCTCGTAAAATGGCCACTGGACAATATTTGATGATGTGGCAACAAAAACCAGAGCATAAAAAACATTAAATCATTAAGTGGTTAAAAGGAATATTCAAAATTAAACATAAAAAAAGCCCCTTCTCAATAAGAAGGGGCTTTTAAGTTATAAGACTATTGGGTGATTATTTCCCGTCCATCTTGTCTTTAAGCGCTTGTAAAGCATCATTCGCATCTCCTAAAGTAGGTTTTGCTTCTGCTGCACTACTTGCTGCTTTTTTAACGGCTGCTTTCACATGCTTCACTTCTTCTGCTTTAAAAAGAGCAGTGTGAGAAGCCACAACACGTTTGAATTCTTTATTGAATTCAATGATTACAAACTCAGCTTCTTCACCTTTTTTGAGCTTATTCCCATCCTCTTTTTCAAGATGACGTGAGGGCACAAATGCAATAACATCTTCATTGAATTTCACTGTAGCACCTTTGTCAACAATCTCTTCAATTGAAGCTGTATGCTTAGTGTTTAAAGCAAATTCCGTTTGATATTTATCCCAAGGGTTATCTGTTGTTTGTTTATGACCTAAGCTTAATTTTCTAGCTTCTACGTCTAATTCAAGAACAACAACTTCTAAGTTATCTCCTACAGCACAAAATTCGCTAGGATGTTTCACTTTCTTAGTCCAAGATAAATCAGAGATGTAAATCAATCCATCAATACCTTCTTCTAATTCAACAAAAACACCAAAGTTTGTGAAGTTTCTAACAATTCCTGTATGCTTAGAAGCTACTGGGAATTTAGAAGTAATGTCTGTCCAAGGGTCAGCAGATAATTGCTTGATACCTAATGACATTTTACGATCTTCTCTATCTAAAGTTAAGATCTGAGCTTTGATTTTATCGCCTACTTTAACGAAATCTTGTGCAGAACGTAAGTGTGTAGACCAAGACATTTCAGAAACGTGAATTAATCCTTCAACGCCTTCAACAACTTCGATAAATGCGCCATAATCAGCGATGACTACAACTTTACCTTCGATTTCGTCTCCAATTTTAACATCTTCTCCAAGGGCATCCCATGGGTGTTTGCTTAATTGTTTAAGACCTAATTGAATTCTTGACTTATTTTCATCAAAATCAAGGATTACAACGTTTAATTTTTGATCGAGTTCAACAATCTCACTTGGATGGTTGATTCTTGACCAAGAAAGGTCTGTAATATGAACTAATCCATCAACACCTCCAAGATCCATAAAGACACCGTATGACGTGATATTTTTAACCACACCTTCAAGAACTTGACCTTTTTCTAGTTGACTGATAATTTCTTTTTTCTGGATTTCGATATCCGCTTCAATAAGCGCTTTATGCGAAACAACAACGTTTTTGAATTCGTGGTTGATTTTAACCACTTTGAATTCCATTGTTTTGTTTACATACTGATCGTAATCTCTAATTGGTTTCACATCGATTTGTGATCCTGGTAAGAATGCTTCAATACCAAATACATCGACAATCATACCACCTTTAGTACGACATTTAACGAATCCATTTACAATTTCTCCAGTTTCATTTGCAGCGATCACACGATCCCATGCCTTGATAACTCTTGCTTTACGGTGCGATAAAATTAATTGACCTGTTGCATCTTCACGCACATCGATTAATACTTCTACTTTGTCACCAACTGCAAGGTTTGGATTGTAACGAAATTCATTTAATGAAATAACACCTTCAGATTTTGCATTGATATCAATAATCGCATCGCGATCAGAAATATGAATCACAGTTCCTTCAACCACTTGATCATCAAGAGTGTCTACAAAATTACTTGCGACTAACTTTTCAAATTCATCAAGTTTAGCATCGTCAACAGGGTCAATACCCTCTTCGTAATTATGCCAGTTAAAATCTTTCAGGAATTGCTCAGGATTTGCTTGAGCTTCGTTTACTTGTGGCGTTTCTGCTGCGGTAGTTTCTACAGTTACTTCTTCCACATTTGTGTTTTGTTCTTCAGCCATGGCTGTTTAAAAATTTGTATTTCACAGAAGCTAGATTCGATTAAGCCCTTCTATAAAAGTGTTATTAATTAAAGTTAATTCCTTTTACTGAATCTATTATCGCTAAAAGGAGTGCAATGTTACGATTTATCCCTAATTATACCAAATGAAATCTTATCTGTTTTCAAGAGAGACACTAAAGGCATGTTAAATTTGATGTTTTGGGATTGAAATTGGCATATTATTTGGTATATTGTTTTTTCAAATCTAAAATCTACTTAATTATGTTAAAACAAAAGTACCAATCCGTACTCGATCTAGGAGAAAAATTAAACATCCAAGACGGTGATGTAAATATCCAAAACGGAATTTTAAACATTACAGGAACTGCTGGAACCCCTTACGAAAAAAATCTACTTTGGGATGCAATCAAATCTGTTGGTGGAGACAAACCTTCAGATCTTATTGCTGATATTCAGATTAGAGATGCCTCAGTTTTTCATAGACATACTGTCAAAAGAGGTGAAACACTAGGGGGAATTGCGAAGCAATACTATGGGAACGCAATGAATTATAAGCAAATTTTTCAGGCCAATACTGGAGTCTTAAAAAATCCTGACACGATATTTCCAGACCAAGAATTAGTGATTCCAAATCTGTAAAGTAAAAAGTTTATAGAATTTATTACCAAAAAGACTATCGTTACGGTAGTCTTTTTTTGTGAACTATCTTTATTTGAGCCTTGAATTCACAAGCTTTATTACTTGTTCAAATTGCTGTTCCATGTCTAAATTTGAGTTATCAATTCCAATGGCATCATCCGATTTAAACAAAGGCGAATCTTCTCTTGTAGAATCGATGTGATCTCGTGAGGTGATATTTTCAAGCACTGCTTCATACGTTACTTCTGCCCCACTTTGAATCAATTCATCATAGCGGCGTTGTGCACGAGTATCGGCAGAGGCGGTCATAAAAAGCTTCAATTCAGCATCTGGAAAAACAACCGTCCCAATATCTCTTCCATCCATTACAATTCCTTTGTGAGCCCCCATTTCTTGCTGTAGTTCTACCAATTGTTGACGCACTTCAGGAACAGTCGCCACAATACTCACACTATTGGAAACCTCCATGGTTCGAATCGCAGCATTCACATTCTCTCCATTTAAATAGATTTCTGAAGCTTTTAACTGTTCATTATACCTAAAGGATACTTTGATCTCTGGCAGATGATTTATAAGCACTTCTCTATTTAATTTTTTATCGATAATTAATTTATGATTTAAGGCGTATAATGCTACAGCACGATACATTGCTCCAGAATCAACATATACATACTGAAGTTTTTGAGCTAATTGTTTGGCCAGTGTACTTTTTCCTGTCGATGAAAACCCATCAATGGCTATTGTTATTTTTTTCACTATTGTAAATTTATTTGTAGCCCCAGAAAACTTGTGTTTGTGGCGGATGAATAGCGGGCATGTGTATAACTAAATCTCATTTTATTAAATTTTAAACCTATCCCGAAGGACAAGCCCGAAAAATTTCGTTGTTCTAAAATCATCAGTTCGGCAGCACGTCTAAAACTATATCCAAATCTAAGATTAAATCCTTTATTAGGAAACAATTCTGCGCCTATAATTGTATGTCTGACAAGGTTTTTGAAAAAACTGATTTCTTCTTGCGTTTGATTATTGTTTAGATCTGAGGTTGCACGTGCTGGGTTAGAAACGGCAATCGGCCACTGTTGAAGATTTTCAAACGTTAGATGCCATTTTAAAGGGACATTTTCTAGTGTTTGAGATAACCCAAGATCAATCTCAAAAGGTAAAGACTCTTGCATACCAGCATAGGTGGTGAGTTGAGTTCCAAAATTCCGCACCACTAGGGCGGCATTAAAATCTAAATAATCATTAATATATATGATACCAACATCAGTCGCAATTCCAAAAGAATTGTACTGTTCTAACTTTGAGGAAATTAATTTAAGATTCGTGCCGATATAAAAATCTGAATATCCAATTTGAGTGGCATAGCCCAGAGAGAGAGCAGCTTCAGTACCAGAAAAGGTTCCTGTACTAACCCCATTTTCATCATAGCCATCAAAACTTCCATAATTCACATAAGTCATCCCCATATGAAATGTTTGAATCCGACGATCCCAAGTATAAGCATAAGCTGCAGTTCCATACCGAATATCCCCTAAATAACTCGAATAATTCAATGCCAACTGGTTGTCCATTTCAACGTTAATCGTTGCAGGATTGTACAGTGCTTGTGTGACATCATAATCTACATTTGTAAGCACCTTTCCCCCTAGAGCCGCTTGCCTCGGAGAGGACATTAAATTTAAAAACTGATAAGTAGATTCGCCCCCAAGTTGGGCATGAACTAAATCATGACCGCATAAAATTATAAAAAGCGCAACAAATATCCTCATTTTATACAAAAGTAAATAAATCAGTTCTTAAACGAATACTAGAAGGGTTTATTTTGTAGAACCCTAAAACCTTTTAATTACAAGGTTTTAGCATTTTTTACTTTTTGATTGGTGATCGCGATTTCAATAACCTCACTCATCTCAGAAACAAAATGAAATTTCAGGCCTTTAAGGTAGGTTGCATTGATGTCATCAATATCACTTTTGTTTTCTTTTGAAAGAATGATATCTTTAATTTTAGCGCGTTTAGCGGCCAAAATCTTTTCTTTAATCCCCCCAACTGGAAGTACTTTGCCTCGCAAAGTAATTTCACCTGTCATGGCTAAATTTTTCATGATTTTTTTCTGAGTAAACAAAGACACCAATGAGGTTAGCATTGTGATACCAGCACTAGGACCATCTTTTGGCGTGGCTCCTTCAGGCACGTGAATATGAACATTATACTTCTCAAAAATAGTATTATCTAAACCATATAAATCTGCATTCGCTTTGATGTATTCCATCGCAATCGTAGCCGATTCTTTCATCACTTTTCCTAAGTTCCCTGTGATGTTTAAAGTCCCTTTTCCTTTCGATAAAATAGATTCAATAAATAAAATGTCGCCACCAACACGTGTCCATGCGAGCCCTGTGACAACCCCTGCAACATCGTTATTTTCGTACTTATCACGTTCGAGTTTAGGACTGCCCAAAACTTTTACAATGGTTTCATTTGAAACTTTAACTTCATACGATTCTTCCATTGCAATATTTTTGGCTGCATACCGTACCATTTTAGCAATTTGTTTTTCAAGACCTCTCACTCCTGATTCTCTGGTGTAACCTTCCACAATTTTTTCTAATTGAGGTTGAGCTATTTTAAGATCAGGCGTTTTCATTCCATGTTCTTTAATTTGCTTTGGTAATAAGAATTTTTTTCCAATCTGAACCTTTTCTTCAATCGTATAACCTGATACATTGATAATTTCCATACGATCTAAAAGCGCGGGTTGTATGGTATTTAAACTGTTCGAAGTTGCTACAAACATGACTTTAGAAAGGTCATAGCCCATTTCTAAAAAGTTGTCATAAAACTCAGAATTTTGCTCTGGATCTAAGACTTCTAACATTGCGGATGATGGGTCTCCCTGATTTGAACTCGACAGTTTATCAATTTCATCCAAAACAAAAACTGGGTTTGAAGTCCCTGCCTTTTTTAAACTTTGTAAAATTCGGCCCGGCATAGCGCCAATATATGTTTTTCTGTGACCTCTTATTTCGGCTTCATCTCTCAAACCTCCTAAAGAAATACGAACATATTCTCTTCCTAAAGCTTCTGCGATTGACTTCCCTAAGGATGTTTTACCAACTCCAGGAGGGCCATACAGACAAAGAATTGGAGATTTCATATCATTTCTAAGCTTTAAAACAGCCAAATATTCTATAATTCGACGTTTGACTTCTTCCAATCCAAAATGATCACGATCTAATACCTTTTGAGCCCGCTTCAAATCAAAATTATCCTTACTAAAAGAATCCCAAGGTAAATCTAAAAAGAGGTCTAAATAATTTCTTTGAATTGAATACTCCGCAACTTGTGGGTTCATCCGTTGAAGTTTCCCAATTTCTTTATTAAAATGAGCCTCAACTTTTTCGTTCCATTTCTTTTTAACGGCACGAGATTTCATCTCTTCAATTTCTTCTTCATAACTCACTCCCCCCAATTCCTCTTGAATGGTTTTAATTTGTTGTTGTAAGAAATATTCGCGCTGTTGTTGACTCATGTCACTTTGCACTTTGGATTGAATGTCGTTCTTGAGTTCCAAGCGTTGAAACTCGACATTCATGTGCTTTAAGGTTAATAAGGCACGTTCCTGAAGTTCATGAACTTCTAATAACTTTTGTTTTTCAACAACAGAAATATTCATGTTTGAGGACACAAAGTTGATTAAAAACGAGCTGCTTTCAATATTCTTAATTGCAAAAGATGCTTCACTAGGAATTGTTGGACTTTGCTTTATAATTTGAAGTGCCAACTCTTTAATCGACTCAATAATGGCTGGGAATTCGGAGGTATCTAAAGGCGTGATTTCAGGTACGTCCTGAATTTTAGCCACCATATAAGGGGTTTCCGAAACCATCTCAGAAATTTGAAATCGCTTTTTCCCTTGAATAATTACGGTCGTATTCCCGTCGGGCATTTTTAGGACTTTTAAAATCCTAGCCACAGTTCCCGTTGTATAAATATCATCAATAGTAGGGTCTTCGACGTTCTCATCTTTTTGAGACACAACTCCAATCACCTTAGAGCCTGAATTTGCTTCATTAATTAACTGAATAGACTTATCTCGACCTGCGGTTATAGGAATAACAACACCTGGGAATAATACGGTGTTTCGAAGTGAAAGAATTGGAACTGAATCAGGTAACGATTCATTTTTTATAGCTTCTTCATCTTCTGTGGTCATTAAGGGAATTAACTCTGAATTTTCGTCAAAGTCTTGTAATGACAAACTGTCAAGCATTGTGAATTTTGATTTGCTCATAGGTATATTAGGTCATTCTGTCATAAAACAGAACTAGTTTGGTATTAATAGTTATTATAAAACGGAAGCATTAATCATTTTACAGAGTAGTTGCTTTTGATTTAAATTATAAAGTTCAATTGTTGTGCCAATTTGGTAATCAGTAATAGATATAGAGATTATTTAACAAACTCGGTCGCTTTAATACGACTCAAAACAATATAGGCAAAAGCGAAAAAGACCGCCATTGAAAGTACTGAATATTGCATAGAATCGGTGAGCGCTATCAAGAACCCAAACACAAACATTCCTAGAACAATTGCAAGTTTTTCGGTCACATCATAAAAACTAAAATAAGTTGCATGGTCATGGGTTTCAGGTAATAATTTAGAATAGGTCGATCGACCTATAGCTTGCGTCGCTCCTAAAACAAAGCCTAAAATAATCCCTAAACCATAAAAATAATAATCTACGTTGGGTTGGTTGACATCTAATGAAAAAGCCATAAAACAGACGCCACCCCATATAATTAGTGTTAGTTTTAAGGTCCTGATATTTCCAATTTTCTCTGATAGTTTAGAGAATAAATACGCCCCAAAAATTGCGACCACTTGTACCAATATAATCGTGAGAATTAAATTAGACGTTGGCAAACCTAGTTCTTTACTTCCAAAAATTCCAGCCATTAAAACAATGGTTTGAACCCCCACACTAAAACAAAAAAAGGAAACTAAAAAAGATTTAAGTTGTGGGTAATGTACCAGTTCATTAAATACAATTTTTAACTCCTTAAGACCCTTCCATATATAGTCTTTTTCAGGTTGATGGTTAAATACATTATTTGGTAAACGTCGATATGTTATTTGTGCAAAGCCAAGCCACCAAATTCCAACCAACAAAAACGTAATTCGAGGTGCTAATGTGGGATCTGAAATCCCAAACCATTCGGGTTTTTGTACCATCACAAGGCTAAACACTAGCAATAATACCGAGCCCGCATACCCATAAATAAATCCTTGAGCACTGACTTTATCTTGTTGTTCTGGAAACGCAACTTCTGGCAAATAGGCATTATAAAACACGAGACTTCCCCAAAACCCAATACTTGCCAAAATGGTAAACGTAAGGGCCACCCAAAGCGTTTCTACGCCTGTAAAAAAGAACAAACACATCACCGACAACGATCCTAGGAGGCAAAAGAATTTTAGAAACTTTAATTTATTCCCCATATAATCAGCAATCCCTGATAAAATAGGAGAAAAAAATGCGACAATTAAAAAGGAAAGCGAAAGTGTGTAATCGTATAAAGTAGTGGGATTCCACTGCATCCCTAAAAACGAAATATCTCCGGCTTCGTTTGCAAATGAACTTGTGATGCTACTGTAGTAGATTGGAAATACAGCCGTACTAATGACAAGCGGATAAACCGAATTTGCCCAATCGTAAAAAGCCCATGCTTTGGTGAGCTTTTTACTTCCTCTTTCAAATATTTTCATAAAAAAACTGCTCAATTAGTTGAGCAGCTCCTAAAATAATGAATTATTTCAATTTAAAAGTAAGTATTACCTAAAAGATGTCACTCCAAATTTGCGGGCTTCAACCTTAGCTTGGTCAGACAGCGCTCTTAAATTAGAAATTCGAGAATCATTTGAGGGGTGTGTACTCATAAATTCTGGCGGAGCTTGTCCCCCACTATTTGCTTTCATGCGTTCCCATAATAAAGCAGCTTCATCTGGGTTATAGCCTGCAATAGCCGATAAGTATAAACCAATTTTGTCTGCTTCTGTTTCATGACCACGACTAAAAGGTAACATCCCTCCTACGGATGAGCCCACCGCAAAAGCCTGCATCCACATGGCTTGCTCAGAGCTACTTTTTTCTTGTGTGGCTACCGCTACTCCAACAGCCGCTGCTTGTTGTAGCATGCCCGCACTCATTCGTTGTTGACCGTGATTTGCTAACGCGTGCGCAACTTCATGCCCCATTATAGCGGCAACGCCTGCCTCGTTTTCAGCAATTGGCAAAATTCCTGTATAAAACACAATTTTTCCGCCAGGCATACACCAAGCATTTACCGTTTCGTCATCTACTAAATTGTATTCCCACTTATAATCTTTTAAATAGCCTTGATGATTATTGGCATCTAACCAACGTTCCGCAGCAACAGAAATTCGTTGACCAACTCTAGTAATCATTTTAGCGTCTGCAGTTCCTGTAATAACCTTATTTTCTGTTAAGAATTCATCGTATTGCGCAAAAGCCATGGGGAGCAACTGCGAATTTGGCATGAAAGCCATCGTCTTTTTTCCTGTAAAAGGATTGGATGCACAAGACACACCTATTAAAAATATTAAAAAAGTAAAAATTTGATTTTTCATGTTTGATTTGATTTTATAAACTTATATAACAAAAAACGTTCCATTAATAGGACACAAATATCAATGATTCGTCACAAATTTATGTGAAAAATAAATTGACTGATTAAAAAAACGCTTATTTTTATTAAAATTTAATTCCCTACTCATGAATCTTAATAAATTTATCTCAATTTGTATTCTTTGCTTATTTGTTTCTTGTCAATCCGCTGCACAAAAAAAAGAAGTATTTAAAGTCATTAAAACTGACCAAGAATGGAAAACACAACTGAATGATCTTCAATACAACGTGCTTAGATCTGCCGGAACTGAGCGTGCATTTTCTAGTCCACTCAATAAAATATACGAACCTGGTATTTATAGTTGTGCTGGCTGTGACACCCCGCTATTTGATGGCAATCATAAATTTGACTCTAGATCCGGATGGCCAAGTTTTGATAGAGAAATTAAAGGTAATGTCGCCTTTTCTGTAGACTATAATATTGGAATGGCACGCACCGAAGAGCATTGTGCGACTTGTGGAGGCCATCTAGGACATGTGTTTAATGATGGGCCACGCAAAACAACTGGTAAACGGCATTGTATTAATGGCGCTGCTTTAAAATTTACACCAACAAAAAATGAGTAACACAAAAATTAATAAATCAGAAGCTAATTGGAAAGAGGAATTATCCGATGAGCAATACCGAATTCTTCGAAAAAAAGGCACTGAAATGCCACATTCGGGTACTTATAATTTACATTTCGAAAACGGCACCTATTGCTGTGCAGGGTGCAATGAGCCCCTCTTTGAAAGTGACAAAAAGTTTGACGCACATTGTGGCTGGCCTAGTTTTGATGCATCTATTAAAGGAAAGGTCGATTACATTTCTGATAAAACCATAGGAATGATCCGAACAGAAATTGTTTGCAATTCTTGTGGCGGACATCTTGGTCATGTCTTTAATGATGGCCCTACCGAAACTGGCACACGTTACTGCGTAAATTCAGTTAGTTTGAAGTTTCAAGATCGTTAAACTTTACGCTTTTAAAATTATAATTACGAATGAAAAACTCCTATTTAGAAAGTTTATTTAAAGAATTTAACTACTATAAATTTTTAGGAGAAAACACATTCAATCAACTTTCTGATTCTGAATTACAATGGGCTCCAAATCAAGATTCAAATTCTATAGCCATTATTGTAAAGCATCTTTCTGGAAATATGCTATCGAGATGGACTAATATTTTTTTAGAAGACGGTGAAAAATCGTGGCGTTTGAGAGATCAAGAGTTTATAAGTGAGACATCTAATAAAGAAACTATTTTGGGACAATGGGATACCGGCTGGACGTGTTTTTTTAATACGTTTAATCGTTTAGATTTTGCTGATTTGGATAAAACAATCTATATCCGTAATCAGGGGCATACAGTGATGGAAGCATTAAACAGACAATTAGCCCATTATGCATATCACATCGGACAAATGGTTTTTATTGGTAAACATATTAAAAATACAGAATGGAAATCGTTATCAATTCCTAAAGAAAAATCTAAGGATTATAATGCTATAAAATTTTCTAAAGAAAAAAGCAAAACACATTTCACAGAAGACCTTTAATATTACAGTTAGGTTTTGTAAATTTGCACTTTAAAACCAATTCAAAATACCGATTATATGAGCAAATACGATGTTATCGTTTTAGGAAGTGGCCCAGGAGGTTACGTTACAGCTATTAGAGCTTCACAATTAGGCCTTAAAACTGCCGTGATTGAAAAGGAAAGTTTAGGAGGCGTTTGTCTAAATTGGGGATGTATTCCTACCAAGGCACTCTTAAAATCCGCACAAGTATTTGAATATTTGAAGCATGCTGATGAGTATGGATTAACGGTCAAAGAATTTGATAAAGATTTTGATGCCGTTGTCAACCGAAGTCGTAATGTGGCCGATGGGATGAGTAAAGGCGTTCAGTTTTTGATGAAAAAAAATAAAATTGATGTTATTTCTGGTTATGGCACATTAAAACCAGGGAAAAAAGTCGATGTTGATGGGACCGAACACAGTGCCGATCATATTATTATTGCAACGGGAGCACGCTCTCGCGAATTGCCTAATTTACCTCAAGATGGTGAAAAAGTAATTGGCTACCGAAAAGCAATGACTTTAGAAAAACAACCAAAAAAATTAATAATTGTAGGTTCTGGTGCTATTGGCGTCGAATTCGCCTATTTCTACAACTCAATGGGCACAGATGTGACTGTTGTAGAATATTTACCTCGAATTGTTCCCGTGGAAGACGAAGACGTTTCTAAACAATTAGAGCGTTCTTTTAAGAAAAGTGGGATTAAAATTTTAACATCTACAGAAGTGACTTCGGTTGACACTTCGGGTGAAGGGGTTAAAGCGACCATAAAAACTAAAAAAGGAGAAGAAATTTTGGAAGCCGACATGGTATTATCTGCGGTTGGAATCAAAACAAATATTGAGAATATCGGTTTAGAAGATGTTGGGATTGTAACCGATCGCGATAAAATTTTAGTGAATGATTTTTATCAAACAAACATCCCTGGTTATTATGCCATTGGCGATGTGACTCCAGGTCCTGCCCTCGCCCATGTTGCTTCAGCAGAAGGCATTTTATGTGTTGAAAAAATTGCGGGTCAACTCGTAGAAGCTATCGATTATGGCAACATTCCTGGCTGTACGTATTGTACACCGGAAATTGCAAGTGTTGGACTAACAGAAGCGCAAGCAAAAGATAAAGG
>CAJQLD010000025.1 GCA_905479095.1 uncultured Flavobacteriaceae bacterium | reverse complement strand
GGGTAATTAAAGTCTGTTTTACTCATCCAATTATAGCCCTGTAAATCCAAATCCTGTGTCTGTTCGAAATTAGCGCCTATGTTGCTAGGATGGCTGTCAAAAACCCAACTCAAATTAGCGACTGAAGTAATTTCATAGGGTCTGAATGAATTTCCCTGACCTTCCGGTTGACGATCATCAGCAACCGCAAATTTTACGTTGTAAACCTCTAATTCGTCCACTATAAACGAAATATTTAGTGCCCCATTGGTCAGCGAACTGTCCGCAGGAATAACGTAATCATAATAAAATTCCGTCGTTGATTCTGAAGTCATTGGTTCAGATTCTAGCCCGTTACCCCAACCAGCATTCGATATAAGGATGTTTGCATTCGCAATCGCTTCAGTCGAGTGAACGGATATTCGAATCAACTCTTCAGGCTCAGCACCTAATCTCAGTTCATCGCCTTGGTTAAAAGTAACCTTGGTAATTTCCTGTTGTGAAAATGACAACAAAGGAAGCAATAACAATAGTAATAGTTTTTTCATCTTAGTTATATTGGTTAAATAATAGCTCACAAAATTAAGGTTTTTACCGAGTCGATTTTCGAATACCCAACGTCAAACAGTCTCATAAAGCAGAATATGTGCGCATTTAAAAACATATTGAGACAGATTTGTTTATCTTTACGCTTAAATTGTTAAACAATAAATGAAAACTACAATTTCATTATTACTATTAATATTTTTGATAGTTTTAATCATTCACTTAAGAAATTCAAAGACAAAATACAACAAGAGCTACCTCTCCTGTTTTGTGGCACACGTTATATCTAATCTTCTTATAGGGTTAATTGGATTGTTATCATTAGCGAATCTACTGCCTATTCCAGTTGAGATAACCCCTTTAGTTAAATACTTCGGCTTGGTGTTTTTGTACCTATTTACGGATGCCATATTTATAAAAACCAAACCTAAATTTCCGAAAATAATTATCAGTTTTTGTTTCATACTCTTTACTGTGTTTGTTTTAAATCACTTTGGGTTTCGAATTCTCGAACCAAGGTTTAATGATCGAAATTTTAGCTATATAGAAAATGGAACATTAACGTTGTTATATAGAGATTATGCGGTTTTATATGTGGTGTTTAGTCTCATCACTCTAGTAATAATTTTTAAAAAGTTTAAAAGTGGATTTAAAAGCTTAGAAATCAAAAGCTCAAAAATTATACTTTTTAAGAGATGGTTTCTTTTGTATTTAGGGATTATTACTTTGAATCTATCACTCAGCATCCTAGTTGCAATCTTTCTAAAAGGTCGGTTTTTAAACGACTATTTAAGCACTGTTTTTCAACTATTGTATCTGTCTGAATTTTTATTTATATCCTTTAGCCCAAAATTTTTAGGGTATCTACCCAAGCTTTCATACTCAAAACCAGAACTCAAGTTAACTAGCCGCGAAAATAAAAATTATGGCTATTTAACAACAATTTTAAACTCAAAACAATTGTTTTTAGATCCAGATTTTTCTTTAAATAAAATGGTTTTTTATGCTAACTTAAATGAAGCCCAAATTAGAGAAATTTTAAAACATTCGGAGTTCGGAAACTTTAATTCGTTTGTAAATTTTTATAGAATTAAATACGCTACGACACGCATAGATAATGGATATTTAGAGAAACACACGATCAATTCGCTATCCAAAGAGTGTGGCTATAATTCCCATCAAACGTTCTTTAGAGTCTTTAAAGAGCTAAAAGGTGTAACCCCACTAGCGTATCGTCTTAAAATATAATAATCATGGCAAATTAAGGTTCTTACTCATTAACACCATACTGAATCGCGTATAGTGACGTTCTAAAAGTGACTCACAAAGGGAACGGGAATTTAGTGGTTAGTTTTTAAATTTTCGCTACATTTATACAAAATTTTAAAATTAATGACTTCAAATTCCATCACTAAAAGCGTTTTAAAAACCATTGCGATCGTAGTCGGTATTCTTTTACTCCTCTTGTTTTTGTATAAAATTCAGTCGGTGCTGATCTATATCGCCATCGCCTCTGTGATTGCCTTGGTTGGCAGACCGATTAACCTATTTTTAAAACAGAAATTAAAATTTCCAAATGCCTTGGCAGTCGTCGCTACCATGGCAGTATTCTTTTTAATATTCATGGGACTCATCAGTCTTTTCATTCCATTGGTTGTGAAACAAGGCGAAAATCTTTCCCTATTAAATATGGAAAAACTCCAACAAACAGTACAGGATTTAATAAACCAGAGCAATGCGTTCTTTTTATCGCATGGTATCGATGTCCTGGACGAAATTAAACAGTCCGATTTGTTTGATAGAATCGACGTCATCCCAAACTTTTTAAATGAAATCGTTGGAACGATTGGAACGTTTAGTATCGGATTATTTTCAGTAGCATTTATCACCTTTTTCTTGATGAAAGACACTCAAATCATGGAAAACTCAATCTATGTATTAACCGACAAAAAGAATGAGACTAAGTTGAGGAAATCCTTAGGAACCATCAAGCATTTGTTATCGCGCTACTTTATTGGATTGGTGTTTCAAATTACCATCCTGTTTATTATCTACTCAGTTATTTTAATGATTTTTGGAATCGAAAACAGCGTCGTCATTGCTTTTTTATGCGCCCTCTTAAACCTCATCCCCTACGTGGGTCCTATCATTGGTTGTTTTTTACTGCTCTTTTTAACAATGAGCAGCAATCTCGGATTGGATTTTCAAACTGAAATTCTGCCAAAGGCCACCTATGTGCTAATCGGATATATTTTTGCACAACTCATCGATAATTTTGTAAGTCAACCCATTATTTTTTCGAAAAGTGTGAAGTCGCACCCCCTCGAAATATTCCTAACCATCATCATTGGTGGGATTCTTTTTGGCGTTACCGGAATGATTTTGGCCGTGCCAACCTACACCGCTCTAAAAGTAATTTTAAAAGCGTTTTTAGCGGATAATAAGATTGTCAAGTCACTCACGAAGGAATTGTGATTTAATGCCAAGACCTTTAATTTCACAAAGGATATTTAGCACTAATTTCATCCAATGCCAAATTGTGAATACTCCCTAAATGGGTGTGTGGGATGCTGGTATCAGATTTATAAGTTCCTTCCTGTACTTGTGCGCCAATAATCTGGTAGGCTTCTCTAAACGACGCCCCTTGCATCACCAAGGTATTAATGCTGTCCACGGTGAATAAGTATTGGTACTTAGGATCTTTCAAATCAATTTTTTTCACTTGTATTTGCTGAATGGCATAATTAAAAATATCCAAAATCGCTTCCAACTCTTCAAAACCCTGAATCATATTTTCTTTTAATAACTGAAAATCACGGTGGTAGCCACTTGGCAAGTTATTGGTAATCAAAAGCATCTCCGTTTCTAAACTCTGGAGTTTGTTACACTTCCCACGGATCAATTCAAAAACATCGGGGTTTTTCTTGTGAGGCATGATACTACTGCCTGTTGTCAATGCTTCTGGAAATCCAATGAAATCAAAATTTTGACTCATATACAAACAAATATCCATCGCCATTTTACCAAGCGTGTTGGCTAAATTTCCCAACCCAGATGCGATAATGCGTTCATTTTTTCCACGACTCATTTGCGCCGCCACCACATTGTATTTGAGCGTTTTAAAACCAAGGGCTTTGGTCGTAAACTCTCTATCTATTGGAAACGAACTCCCATAACCTGCTGCCGACCCTAACGGATTTTGATCGACCACTTTTTGAGCGGCTTGCAAAACATATACATCATCGATAAGCGATTCGGCATAAGCCGAAAACCACAATCCAAAAGACGAGGGCATGGCCACTTGCAAATGCGTATAACCAGGCAATAAGGCTGATTTATGCGTGTCTGCTAAAGCTATTAAAGTTTCAAAAAACGTTTTGGTTTTATGTTGAATCAACCCTAAATTGGCCTTGTAATACAATTGTAAGGCCACCAAAACTTGATCATTTCTGGAGCGCGCGGTATGGATTTTTTTACCCGCATCCCCCAACGCTTTGGTGAGCTCAAATTCGAGTTTGGAATGGATGTCCTCAAACTGGGCATCAATCACAAAAGTGCCTTCGCTTAGCTGGGATTGGAGCGCATCAAGCACCACTTCAATCGCTGTGAGTTCTTCCGAATTTAGCAGCCCAATTTTAACCAACATTTGTGCATGTGCCAACGAGGCTTGAATGTCATAAGTTGCAATTTTAAGATCGATCTCTCGATCATTTCCTACCGTGAATTTTTCAATGAATTTATCAATTGAAATGCCTTTATCCCAAAGTTTCATACTTATAATATTTTAGTTAATAATTGAATATATAATGTAACACCTTCTTCGAGTTCGTTGACGTAAATGAATTCATCTGCGGTGTGTGAGCGCGTACTATCGCCGGGCCCTAATTTTAGAGACGGGCAACTCAAAACCGATTGATCGGATAACGTTGGTGACCCATAGGGGTCGCGTCCTAACGCAATACCAGCCTGAATCAATGGATGGTCTACAGGAATTGAGGAGGAGTTTAGACGTAAACTTCTTGGAATAATCGAATCACAAGGCGCATCTTTTTGAAGAATAGCCACAATCTCTTTATTACTATATTGATCATTCACTCGCACATCCACCACCAACTCTACCTCTGCTGGAATCGCATTATGTTGCTTGCCTGCATTGATTTGTGTGACCGTCATTTTTACAGGGCCTAAGGACACGGAATCTTTTTCAAATTGGTACTCTTTGAACCATTGTAACACCTCAATCACATTATAAATGGCGTTATCGTCATTCGGGTGCGCAGCGTGCCCAGGCGTGCCTTTAACGAGTGCATCAAAAACCACCAAGCCTTTTTCGGCCACCGCCAGTTGCATTAAGGTCGGTTCTCCGACAATGGCCACATCAATTTTGGGAATGATGGACAGCATGCTATTTAAACCAGCAGCCCCGCTACTCTCTTCTTCTGCGGAGGCGACAATAACTAAGTTGTAATTTAGATTTTTTTGGGCGTAGAAATGCGTGAAAGTTGCCAGCAATGACACCAAACAACCACCTGCATCATTACTCCCAAGTCCAAACAGTTTTCCATCTTCTACTTGCGCCTTAAAGGGATCTTTTGTGTAGCCATTATTCGGTTTTACGGTATCGTGATGTGAATTTAAAAGGAGGGTTGGTTTGGACGCATCAAAATCGGCATTGGTTGCCCAAATATTATTTTGAGAGCGTTGAAACGGAATATCATACTGTTGAAACCAGCGCTCAATACGGGCGGCGGTCAAGTCTTCTTCAGATGAAAATGAAGGGATTTCAATTAAGTCTTTTAATAATTGAATGGCAGAGGCTGTTAAATTTTCTAGGGTCATAGTATTGTAAGCGTTGTGAAAATTGCTTTTGAATCAAGCAACATTTCTGGTTTTCCGATACACACTTTAGAAACCTTATGGTCTAAGGCATGAAAACAGTTATTTAATTTTGGGAGCATCCCAGAAAAAATTAATTGGGCGTCTAATAATTTTTTATAGGAGGATTTCGTGATCGTTTGAAGAACAGAATCATCGTCATTAATATTTTTTAAAACACCCTTTTTTTCGAAGCAATAATACAATTCAACGTTAAATTTAGTTGCAAACGCAATGGCTAATTCAGAAGCAATCGTATCTGCATTGGTGTTTAATAGTTGTCCGTTATCATCATGGGTTATCGCACAAAATACGGGTGAAACACCCTGATTTAGTAACACTTCTAAAATCGACGTTTCTACGTTTTTAACATCACCAACAAACCCGTAATCAATGCTTGATACCGGGCGTTTAATAGAAGTGATGGTATTGGCATCTGCACCGGTAAATCCAAGTGCATTACAATCCAAGGCTTGTAATTGAGCAACAATCGTTTTGTTGATTTTCCCCGCATAGACCATCGTGATGAGTTCTAAAGTTGCGGCGTCAGTGATCCGTCTGCCATCAACCATTTGAACCTCTAACCCCGTTTGCTGGGCTAAAGCGGTGGCCGATTTTCCGCCACCATGCACCAGAATTTTAGGACCTTCAATGGATGAAAATAGGTTTAAAAATGACGAAAGTGCTGCTGCATCATCGATCACATTTCCTCCGATCTTAATTATTTTAAGTGGTTTTAAATTATCCATTTTCAAGAATTTTTTTCAAGACGAGTTGCGCTGCAAAAGTTCGATTATTGGATTGTGCAATTACCACCGATTGGTCGCTATCCAACACCGCATCTTCAACCACCACATTTCGTCGAACCGGTAAACAATGCATAAATTTGGCAGTCCCTAGCTTTTCTTTGGTCATCATCCAACTGGAATCTTCACAAGTAATCGTTCCATACTCTTTATAATTACTCCAATTTTTAACATAGACAAAATCGGCCTCTTTTAGGGCCTCTTCTTGGTTGTATGTTACTTTAGAGTTTTTTACAATTTCTGGATTTAAGTCGTAGCCTTCTGGGTGCGTGATGCTAAAATCAACCTCAATAGATTGCATCATTTCAATGAACGAATTGGCCACTGCATGTGGCAATGCTTTGGGATGTGGTGCCCATGAAAGCACGACTTTAGGTGTTTTTTTAGTTTTTAATTCTTCAATCGTAATCGCATCGGCTAAGGCCTGAAGTGGGTGTCCTGTTGCGCTTTCCATATTCACGATTGGCACCGTCGCATAATTGACAAAACTTTTGATAATCCATTCTGATAAATCCTTGTCTTTATCTGTTAGAGACGGAAACGCTCGCACGGCTAAAATATCACAATACTGAGAAATCACTTGAGCAGCTTCTTTGACGTGTTCCGATTTATCAAGTTGCATAACCACACCCGATTCAAATTCTAGTTGCCAGGCATCCGTCACATTTAAAACAATCACGTCCATCCCTAACTGCTTCGCGGCTTTTTCGGTGCTTAATCGTGTGCGAAGACTGGCATTAAAAAACAACATCACTAAGGTTTTTTGTGCCCCTAAACTTCGATGTTTATACGCATCAGACTTTAAAGCAATCGCCTCGGCTACAGCAGATGAAATAGATGGAAGGTCGTTAATAGTTATGTAGTGGTTCATAATTCTTGTGCTAAAGCATTAAAAAATAAATCAATGTGTTTTTCTTGAATTGTGAGGGGTGGTAAAATTCGAATCAAGTTTGGATTTTTGGAGCTTCCAGTAAATAAAAAGTGATCAAAAAGTAATTTTTTTCGAAGGGCAGCAACTGGAAAATCAAACTCAAGGCCGAGCATCAAACCACGCCCTTTGAGCTGTTTGAGTTGTGGGATCGACTTGGCTTTTTGAGTAAAATAGTCAGACATCTTTTGAGCATTTTGCATCAAATTTTCAGCTTCTAAAACATCCAAAACAGCCAAGGTTGCCGTACTCGCCAGATGGTTTCCTCCAAAGGTCGTTCCCAACAGCCCATAAGACGCTTTTATGGATGGATGAATCAAAATCCCTCCGACAGGGAATCCGTTGCCCATACCCTTCGCTAACGAGATAATGTGAGGCGTTAATCCATGTTTTTGAAATGCAAAAAAGTCACCAGATCGACCAAAGCCCGATTGGACCTCATCGGCAATTAAAACCGTGTTGTATTTATGACATAAAGATTCCAGTCCTTTATAAAATTCTGTGGTGCTTTCATCAAGACCTCCAACGCCCTGAATACACTCAATAATAATGGCACAAATAGGTTCCGATTTTAAGGTGGCCTCAACCAATTCTAAATTTCCTAATGGCAAAAACCGAACTTGTTGTTGGGCGTTTAAAGGCGCAACAATTTTTGGATTATCGGTTGCGGCTACCGCCGCAGAAGTACGCCCATGAAAGGAATTATCAAATGCGAGTATTGTTGCTTTATTCGTGTGAAATGACGCTAATTTTAAAGCGTTTTCATTGGCTTCGGCACCAGAACTACACATGAACAAATCATAGTTTTTACAGCCCGATACTTGTTCAATCCGATCGGCTAATTTTGTTTGAAGTGGATTCTGTACCGCATTACTATAAAACCCAATTTTCTGAAGTTGATTGGTCAATGCATTGACATATACAGGATGGGAATGCCCTATTGAAATCACGGCGTGACCTCCATAAAGGTCCAAATACTGAGTGCCTTTGTCATCATAAACAAAAACATCTTTGGCTCTTACCGGCGTTACATCGAAGAGTGGATAAACATCAAATAAACTCATAATTAGTGGGCTTTTATACTGTTAATTTTCTCGAAAGAGGCGACCATTCCTTGGATAAGTGACGAACTTAATCCTTTGTGTTCCATTTCATTAAGCCCTTCTATGGTACACCCGTTTGGGGTGGTCACTCGGTCAATTTCTTGTTCTGGGTGATTGCCAGACGTAATAAGCAAATTCGCTGCACCTTCGCAGGTAAACATGGCTAAATTTTGAGCTTCAGCAGCATCAAACCCCAGTTGAATAGCGGCTTGGGTTGTGGCACGAATTAGACGCATCCAAAAAGCAATACCACTTGCACAAACGACCGTTGCAGCTTGCATTTGTTGTTCTGGAATTGTAATGGTAGTTCCTAAACGATTAAAGATAGCTTCTGCAATTCCTAAACGCTGTTTACCAACGTCATTACTACACAAACAGGTCATGGATTTACCGACCGCGATGGCGGTATTTGGCATCGCACGAATGACAAACTGATTGGTTCCAACCAAACTTTCAATTCTCGAAATAGAAAAACCAGTAATGGTCGATATCAACACATGTTTTTCTGTTAAAAATGGTTGAATCTCCGTCAATATAGTTTCTAAATGAGCGGGTTGAACTGCCAAAATAATGATGTCCGATTTTTGAATGGCTTCTTTGTTATCAGAAGTTAGATATACATTTTGATAGCCTTCAAAATCTGCTAGATCTTTTACATTTCGTCGGGTGAGATATAATGTAGTAATCGCATTATTTGTAATAAGGCCTTTTGCGATTGAGCCTCCTAAATTTCCGGTTCCAATGATTGCTATTTTCATGAGTCTTTTTTTAAAAATAATTAGCTTTAAGTTGTAATCCCAAATGTGCTTCAAACCCGAACATCAAATTCATGTTATGAACGGCTTGACCTGAAGCACCTTTGAGTAAATTGTCTATGACACTTGTAATGAGTAGTTTTCCCTCATGCACTTCCAAATGCAATAAACATTTATTGGTATTGACCACTTGTTTTAAATGCAAGGGGTCGTCCGAAACGGTGGTGAATTCTGCATCCTTATAATAGGTTTTAAAGAGTGCTTTCGCCGTCTCTAAAGTGCCTTCATATTTTGTATAAAGTGTGGCAAAAATCCCTCTCGAAAAATTGCCTCTATTGGGGATGAAATGAATCACACTCTTCAAATCGTCTTGAAGCGAATCTACAGACTGATGGATCTCTCCCAAGTGCTGGTGATTAAATGCTTTATAGTGAGAAAAATTATCCACGCGCCACGTAAAATGGGTGGTTGGTGACAATGCGGTCCCTGCCCCAGTGGCACCTGTCACGGCATTGACATGAATTGCATCTTGTACTAAATCATTGGCGGCTAAAGGTAAAATTGCCAATTGAATGGCCGTTGCAAAACACCCTGGGTTTGCAATGTATTGGGCCGACTGAATCGCTGTTTTATTTAATTCTGGCAATCCATATACAAATGGTTTGTTTTGAAATACAGCGTCTTGTGTCAGTCGGAAATCATTAGATAAATCAATGATTTTAGTCGTGCTTGAAAAGGAATGTTGTTCTAAAAATACTTTAGAATTTCCATGCCCTAAACAAAGAAACAAAACATCCACTTTGGTATTAATCACATCGGTAAAACAGTGATCGGTGTTGCCAACCAAATCTTGATGGATGGCACTTAATTTTTTGCCAGCACTCGAAGTACTATACACAAAATTGATTTCAGCTTTAGGGTGTACGAGTAACAATCGAATCAATTCACCAGCAGTATATCCTGCACCTCCTATTATTCCTACTTGAATCATAATTCTGAATTTACTTGTTGATGTATTTTGTTTTGATTGCCATTAATTTTGATGAAGCCTTTGGCTTCCTCTGCGGTCCATCCAGTATTAACTTCTCCATAACTTCCAAACTTGGCATTCATTAAATCATGTGGTGATTTAATTCCATTGATTGAAAAGTGATAGGGATTCAACACTACTTCTACTTCTCCCGACACACTTTGTTGACTAGAAGTTAAAAAAGCTTCCATATCGCGCATCACGGGATCTAAATACTGACCTTCATGCAGATGCATTCCGTAAAAATTTGATAAATAGTCTTTATGTTGAAGTTGCCATTTGGTGAGGGTATGTTTTTCTAACAGATGGTGGGCTTTCACAATAATAAGTGCCGCCGCAGCTTCAAAACCAACACGGCCTTTAATCCCAACAATGGTATCGCCAACATGAATATCTCTACCAATTGCATACTTAGAGGCCACTTCGTCTAGACGTTGAATATTGACTTCAGCAGCGTTTTCAACGCCATTTAATGCGGTGAACTCGCCTTTGGTAAATGTAAGTGTTACCGTTTGAGGCGCATCGGATTCTAATTGAGATGGATAGGCCGACTCAGGCAGAGCTAAATCAGAGGTGAGCGTTTCATCGCCTCCAACACTCGTGCCCCACAGACCTTTATTAATTGAATATTTTGCTTTTTCCCAATCCAAATCGATACCATTAGATTTTAAGTAAGAAATTTCCTCTTGCCTGGTTAGTTTTTGATCCCTGATAGGCGTCACAATTTCAATCTCTGGCGCAAGTGTTTGAAAAATCATATCAAAACGTACTTGATCATTTCCTGCACCCGTACTACCATGTGCAATGTAGTGGGCATTAATTGACTTCGCATACTCGATAATCTCAATGGCTTGCACAATTCGTTCAGCGCTTACGGATAATGGATAGGTATTATTTTTTAATACATTTCCGTATATAAGATATTTGACTACTTTTTGATAAAAAGTAGTCACAGCTTCTATATTTTTGTATGTAGACACCCCCATTTTATAGGCGTTTTTTTCGATCGTTTGGATGTCGTTTTTAGAAAACCCACCGGTATTGACACTCACGGCATGGACCTCATAGCCTGCTTTAGACAACGATACTGCGCAATAAGACGTATCTAAACCACCACTATAGGCAATTACTAATTTTTTTAAATTTTTCATTTTTTATGTTTTTTTAGAAACAAGCTTTGCTTGATACTTTTTAGTCTTAGAAAGGATTTTTCTTTTACTTTTTCAGCATTTTTATCTGGTTTGGAATTGGGATCATATAACATCCCTGTACACAAACACATGCTTTGAGACGTGCGTTGAAGCACATCATAATTCTTGCATGTTTGACAGCCTTTCCAAAAAGAAGGTTCGTCGGTGAGTTCCGAAAAAGTAACTGGTTTATAGCCAAGTGCCGTATTGAGTTTCATCACCGCTAGTCCAGTGGTAATACTAAATATTTTGGCGGTTGGGTATTTGGTTCTCGAGTGCTCAAAAACAACCTGTTTAATTTTTTTTGCTAAGCCTTGATTTCTAAAATCGGGATGCACAATAAGCCCTGAATTGGCCACAAACTTATCGTGACTCCAAGTTTCTATATAGCAAAAGCCTGCAAAAGTACCGCCCTCTAAAGCAATCACAGCATTGTTGGTTTCCATTTTAGAAATGATGTACTCTTGAGAACGCTTGGCAATCCCAGTCCCTCTTACTTGTGCAGCCTCTTCAATGGCTTTACAAATCGATTGGGAAAAAATCGTATGAGATTTATCTGCAATAATGATTTCCATTATATAAGATTTTAAATAATTAATAAAAAAGTTGAATAAAAAAGTTGAGAAAGGAACCGGACACGCCTAAGTTCAGAAATTTAAGAACACCCTAAGGGCGACGGCGAG
>CAJQLD010000024.1 GCA_905479095.1 uncultured Flavobacteriaceae bacterium | reverse complement strand
AAAATCATAAAATTATGTTAAAATATAATACTATGTAATACATAATACCTTTTTATATATTAGATTTACCAAAAATAATATATCTATGAAGATAGAAAACACAAAAGCACAAATGCGAAAAGGTGTTTTAGAGTTCTGCATATTATCGGTCTTAAAAAACCAAGATGCGTATGTTGCTGAAATTTTAAAAACACTAAAAGAGGCGAAATTGTTAGTGGTAGAAGGCACCATTTACCCCCTCCTCACCCGTCTAAAAAACGCTGGATTACTCAATTATCGTTGGGAAGAATCCACTACGGGTCCCCCTAGAAAATATTATGCACTCACAGAAAGTGGGCAATTATTTTTAGTTGAATTAACGACTACATGGAACGAACTTCATAATGCAGTCACTTTAGTAACCCTACCAAAAACCACAAAAAAATGAACAAAACTGTAAGTATAAATCTAGCTGGCATCTTTTTTCATATCGATGAAGATGCGTATGAAACACTTCAAAACTATTTTGAAGCGATCAAAACATCACTTCAAAATACAGAAGGCGCATCTGAAATTATTACAGATATCGAAGCACGTGTCGCAGAGCTGTTTTCAGAACGTATCAAGACCAGTCAGCAAGTGATTTCGAACAAAGAAGTGGATGAAATTATCTCAATCATGGGACAACCCGAAGATTATCAAATAGATGAAGACCCTATTGAAGATGCCCCTAAAAAACACAACTCCAACAACAATAAACGTCGCTTATTTAGAGACCCAGACAACTCCTATGTAGGCGGTGTATCTGCTGGATTTGGACATTACTTTGGGATCGATCCTCTCATTATTAGACTTCTATGGATTTTATTAATCTTTGGCGCAGGTACCGGGTTGGTTCTTTACTTAATTTTATGGGTTTTAATCCCTGCTGCAAAAACAACCGCCGAGAAGCTATCCATGATGGGAAAGCCCATTAACATTTCCAATATAGAAAAAAAAATAAAAGAAGAGTTTGGGAGTGTTAAAGACAGCCTCGAGCGTGTAAAAGACAGTGTCAATAATGGTCGATTAAATGATTTAGGTACCAATATTCAGTCCAAATCACGTTCATTTTTTGAAGCGTTAGGCGATATTATTTTGCTCTTATTTAATGTATTTATTAAAGTCATCGGATTGATTTTTGTAATTGCTAGTATTATAGGCCTCATTGGATTTTTCATAAGCCTATTAACCGTTGGAGTCGCCGATATTTTTCACTTTCCAGGACTTGACTTCGCCGATTTGGTTAACTCCTCTGGCTTACCCCTTTGGTTAGTCTCTATGTTAGCCTTACTAATTACCGGAATTCCAATCGTATTCATGTTATTTTTAGGATTGAGTATGCTATCAAAACGAGCCTCATTCTTTAACAAATACACTAAATTTTCACTTTTAGGAATTTGGTTGATCGCATTCATTACGCTCATCATTTTTGGCATGAAACAAGCCGCTGATTACAGAGTAGATGCAAGTGTGACCCAACAATCGGAATTGCCAATTACAAAAATGGATACCTTATATCTAGAAATGAAAGGCAACCCCATCTATTCAAAACATCTGCACCGTGACACTGATTTAAATATCATTTATGATGAAGCGAATACAAAACGAATTTATGGCTCAGATCTCCGTCTTATCGTGAAGTCCACAAAAGATTCTACCGCAACGATTTCAGTCGAAAAAATAGCCTTAGGAGTCAATTATATAAGTGCACAACAAAGAGCTAAAGACCTAAATTATACTTATGAGTTTAAAAATAATACCTTAACTCTGGATGGTTTTTTCCTCACCGATATTGACCATAAATTCAGAGGTCAAAACGTTGAAGTTATATTACACCTACCTATTGGCAGTGTCTTATATCCAGATGAAAACACCTATTCGTACCATCGAAACAGTTCAAGATATAATGATATCTTAGACAATGGAAGCGAAGAACATTTTTTAAAAGTTGCCCATAAATCCATGCATTGTTTGGATTGCCCTAACCTAAATGAACATTAATAACCTAAAACCAAATTATTATGATGACACTTGTCAAACTAATTAGTATCGCTATTGTAACTCTTGCTTTAAATTCCTGCCAACTCAACCCATTTTCGTTTAACAGTGGCGTTCGTGGAAACGGTGTGGTGATCACTGAGCAACGAACTTTAACTGAATCGTTTCATACAATCAAAGTGAGTACAGGAATCGATCTCTTTTTAACACAAAGTGAGAGCCCTAGTCTTTCGGTTCAGTCCGATGAAAACATTCAAGAATTAATCATCACTGAAGTTGAAAACGGAACGCTTAAAATTTATCTTGATAAAAATACACACCATGTATCCGCAAAAAAAGTAATGGTCCACCTCAAAACAATTGAAAGTATCAATTCCTCGAGCGGTAGCTACGTTTATAGTACCAACACACTTAAAATTCCAAGTCTCAATCTAAAATCTTCGAGTGGAAGTGAGATGAAACTATCGGTAGATACCGAAAAATTATCGAGTCGAAGTTCGAGTGGGGCGGTCATGAAACTCGAAGGTTACACAAAAGACTTTGTTGGTAACTCATCGAGTGGAAGTCAAATAAATGCTTCAAAATTAATGGCAGACTTTTGTGAAGCCGATGCGTCGAGCGGAGCCAATTTATCCGTAAATTGCTTAGAATCGTTTAATGCGAATGCCTCAAGTGGAGGACACATTAAAAATCATGAATCTTCTATAAAAACAGTCGTTAATTCTTCTTCGGGTGGTCATATAGATACAAAAAATTAAACCCTATGGAATCTAATTATTCAAAACTGTATGCCGGCAGCTTTATTGTGGTGCAATTAATTACTCAAAATCTAGAAAAAGAAGGGATTACTCCCATTGTAAAAGATGAAACAGAATCCGCCCGATTGGCGGGTTTTGGGACTCCAACCTATGGATTTCAAGAACTGTATGTACACACTAGTGAACAAACAAAAGCCGAAGCCATTGTTAAGAGCACATTAGAACAATTTTAGGTCAAAAGCCTCTATTTTATATTTAACGATTCAACTTTGTGTTAAAGATTGTATTTTAGTGGCTCATAACCTATACCCTTCATACAATGAAAAAAAGTTGTTTTTATATAAGTTTAATTTCGCTATTTATTGGCTCAAGTCAATCCATAGAAATCCCTGTGGATACAATGGTCACGACCGCCCACTCCACCACCATCAAAGGGGTGAATTTTGATTATACCGCAGAAACGGGCATGCAGCCCGTTTGGGATAAAGATGGTGCACCAATTGCGAGTTTGTTTTATACCTATTACACCCGAAATAACGTAAAAAATAGCACTGAGCGCCCGCTCATTATTTCTTTCAATGGTGGACCTGGATCTGCCTCCGTATGGATGCATGTGGCCTATACCGGACCCCGAATTTTGAATGTAGATTCTGAAGGGTATCCCGTTCAGCCGTATGGCTTTAAAAACAATCCAAACTCTATTTTAGATGCCGCAGATATTGTGTTCGTAAATCCTGTAAATACAGCTTACTCCAGAATGCTCCCCAATAAAGAAGGAGAGATGCCCGATCGAAAACAGTTTTTTGGGATCAATCAAGACATTAAGTATTTAGCTGAATGGATCAATACCTTTGTGAGTCGAAAAAACAGATGGGAATCGCCTAAATATATCATTGGAGAAAGTTATGGCGGAACTCGTGTGATGGGATTATCGCTAGAACTACAACAAAATCAATGGATGTATCTAAATGGCGTCATCTTGGTATCACCCGCAGATTACAAAGTATTACGCGTTGGAAGCCCGATTTCATCGGCCTTAAACCTTCCCTATTACACAGCAACAGCCTGGTATCACAACCGACTGCCAGAAGCGCTGCAATCCAAAGACTTATTAGATATTCTTCCAGAATCAGAAGACTTCGCCATCAACACTCTTATTCCTGCGCTTGCAAAAGGGGGATTTATTGAAACGGAAGAAAAAATGAGGGTCAGTAAAAAAATGGCCTATTATTCGGGTTTAAGTCAAAAAGTGATTTTACAACACAATTTAGAGGTCCCCAATTCATTTTTCTGGAAAGAATTACTTCGAGATCAAACGGGTCAAACGATCGGTCGATTAGATTCGCGCTATCTAGGAATTGACAAAAAAGAGGCGGGCGATCGCCCCGATTACAGCCCCGAATTAAGCTCCTGGCTCCATTCGTTTACACCAGCGATTAACCACTACATAAAAAGTGAATTAAAGTTTGAAACTGATTTAAAATACAACATGTTTGGCGATGTAAATCCGTGGAATAAAGACGACGACAATACCCGTGATGATCTTCGCTCAGCAATGGCGCAAAACCCCTATCTTAAAGTGTTAAATCAATCTGGATATTATGATGGTGCCACCACTTATTTTAATGCAAAATACACCTTATCACAAGTCGATCCGAGTGGAAAAATGAAAGATCGGTTCACGTTTAAAGGGTACCGAAGTGGACATATGATGTATTTGCGGACTGAAGATTTAATCCAGGCGAATGATGATTTAAGGACTTTCCTAAAAGAATCATCGGCCAATGGAAAGGCAGCGAAATACTAATGCAAACACCACTGATAAGTATTTTAGTGCCCTTCAAAAATACGGACCACTATTTAGCCGATTGTTTAGAATCCATCCTACAACAAACCTATCAGGAGTGGGAACTGCTTATTGTGGATGATGGCTCCACAGATTCTAGTCGTGAAATTGTACAGAAATACGCTGATAAGGAGGCTCGAATTCATTTATTTTCGAATGATGGGAACGGTATTATTGAGGCCCTACGAACCGCTTATAAACATGTAAAAGGCACTTTGATCACACGGATGGACAGTGATGACCTGATGGCGATCCATAAGCTCGAAATCATGCAAAAACAGCTTTGCCTAAATGGTGAAGGTCATGTGGCATTAGGAGCGGTCCGTTACTTCTCAACGAAAGGGATTGGAGACGGTTACAAGCGCTACGAAACATGGCTAAATTCGTTAACCTCTAAAGGCACTAATTTTGATGAAATTTACAAGGAATGTGTCATTCCATCCCCTTGCTGGATGGTTTATAAATCTGATTTTGAGGACAGTGGAGGGTTCACGCCAGATACCTATCCCGAAGATTATGATTTAGCATTTCGATTTTACAAACACGGATTAAAATGTATTCCCACAACGGAAGTCCTGCACCATTGGCGCGATTATGACATTAGAACCTCGCGGATCGATGCACATTATGCCGAAAATTCATTTTTAGAATTAAAAGTTAGCTACTTTTTAGAATTATCCCACGATCCAGAAAAAAGATTAGTGGTTTGGGGCGCAGGAAAGAAAGGGAAAAAAGTGGCACAATTGCTCATAAAAAACAAGGTAGCGTTCGACTGGGTTTGTGATAATCCTAATAAAATAGGGAAAAATATTTATAATCAAACCTTAAAATCCTTCGAATGTCTGAGTGAAACCAAAAATCCTCAATGTATACTCACAGTCGCAAATCACGAGGCACAACAAGAAATAACACACTACTTGCAAACACATAAAATGATGGCGATGCACGATTATTTCTTCTTCTGTTAAGCAAATCAAAATTTAGTTTTTATATTTGAGCAATCAAACCATCAGATGCAGTTTTTACACCCCGAATTTTTTTATGCCCTTCCCGCACTGCTCATCCCTGTTTTAATTCATTTATTTCAGCTCAGACGCTTTAAAGTACAAGCATTTACAAACGTTGCCTTATTAGAAAAAATACGATTACAAACTCGAAAAAGTTCGCAATTAAAAAAATGGCTGATTCTTATAGTACGACTCCTCGCAATTGGGTGTATTATTTTGGCATTTAGTCAACCCTTTTTATCCAATCAAACGGCTCAAAAAAACAGCTCTGAAACGGTTATTTATTTAGACAACTCTTTTAGCATGCAAGCACTAGGCCCTAATGGCTCCCTACTGACTAGAGCGGTTCAGGATGTAATTAGCGGATTTGATCAACTCGAAAAAATAAGTGTTTTCACCAATGATCGAAGTTATAAATCAATCGCCATTAAAGCGTTAAAAACCGAGCTACTATCATTAGATTATAGTCAAAATCAATTGAATTTAAACCGTTTAATTTTAAAAGGAAAGACCTTCTTTTCAGATGCCAAGACCAGTTCTAAAAAACTTATTTTAGTGTCTGATTTTCAACAACATGAAAATACGATTCTGTCAGAAACAGACACCACCGTTCAAGTGTTATTAGTACCTTTAAAACCCATAAACACGGCCAATAATTATATTGATGACGTTCGTTTAGAACCTAGCTTAAATGCCAACTACACATTAAGTGTTATTGGGAACACCACTTCGGAGACGTCCGATAGTATTCCGGTCACCTTATATCAAGATACAAAGGTCGTAGGGAAATCAATTTTAGTGAAAGCAAAAAATTTCACAACCTCATTTGTACTTACAAATACAGACGGATTTAAAGGCAAGTTATCGATCGACGATACACAAATACTGTATGATGACGACTTCTATTTTAACATCCCAAAAACTGAAAAAATAGCAGTCTTAGCCATCAATACTAATTCCAGCGCTCGATTTTTAGAAAAACTATATTCTAAAGATGAATTTTTATTTAATAACCAAAATCTCAAGACATTGGATTATGGTTTAATTAAAACGCAAAATCTAATTATTTTAAATGGGATAAAACAGATTTCAATTGCCTTAAAAAACAGTCTAACCGAATTCATGAATACGGGTGGTACTGTCTTAATAATTCCGAATAAAAATGGAAACTTGAAATCTTATAATGAGCTGCTTTCTACACAAACAAAACACCAACTTAAACCAATTAAAACGCAGGAAAAACGCATCACTAACATTGCGTTTAACCATCCTATTTTAAAAAATGTTTTTGAAGAAAAAATATCTAATTTTCAATATCCATCCGTTCAGTATTATTTTCCACTGTCAAAACCAACGCCTGGAATTTTATCGTTTGAAGATCAACAGCCCTTTTTAGTTCAATTTAAGTCGTTATTCGTGTTTACGTCCGCAGTGGAATCTGACGGATCTAACTTTGTGAATTCGCCCTTAGTGGTCCCAACACTCTACAATATTGGGCGATCCAGTTTAAAAACCCTGCCATTACAGTATTGGATAGGGGCAGAAAATACGTTTGATCTTAAGGTGAATTTACAACGCGATCGCATTCTAAAACTGAGTCGTAAAGAATCTCAATTTATCCCTTTACAAACAAATTTTAATACCAAAGTGAGCATCACTACCAAAGAAAACCCAAGCGAACCTGGCCATTATGCTATTTTAAAAAACAAGGACACATTAACTACTGTTAGTTATAATTACAACCGGAAAGAAAGCCAACTTCGCTATTATGATCTCACCCAAATGAAAGGCGTTTCCATAGAAAAATCGCTAAACGACACACTTAATACTATAAAAACTGAGTCGAATGTGACGTGGTTATGGAAATGGTTTGTTATTTTTGCGCTAATATTATTAGCTTTTGAAATGCTCATCTTAAAATATTTTAAATGAACGTACTTATAAAATCAGCTACCATTCTTGATGCCTCAAGTGATTTCCACACTCAAACTCAAGACATTTTAGTTGAAAACGGTTTCATTACTCAAATTGCTAAAACGCTCAAAAACCCGAATAAATATCCAGTCATAGAATTAGAAAACCTCCATGTGTCAAAGGGTTGGTTTGATAGCAGTGTGTCTTTTGGTGAGCCAGGCTATGAAGAACGTGAAACCATAGCAAATGGATTAAAAGTTGCTGCTTCGTCTGGATTTACAGATATCGCTCTCAATGCCAATACAAACCCAGTCCTCGATTCGCACGCAGACATTGCGTTTGTGATCTCAAAAGCGTCTGATGCTGCGACCAACCTCCACCCTATTGGCGCCCTCACCAAAGGAAGCGAAGGTGTTGATCTTGCTGAATTATTTGATATGAAAACGGCCGGAAGCATTGCTTTTGGAGATTATAAAAAACCTATAGAAAATCCTAATTTACTTAAAATTGCGCTGCAATATGCTGCTAATTTTGATGGATTGGTTCACTCTTTTCCACACGAACCAAAAATCGCAGCGAAAGGGGTGATGAATGAAAATGTAACCAGTACTCGATTGGGGTTAAAAGGCTTACCAGCTCTTGCCGAAGAATTACAAATTGTTCGTGATTTATTTTTGTTAGAATACACTGGAGGTAAATTACACATCCCAACGATTTCTACTAAAAAATCTGTAGAATTAATTCGAGAAGCCAAAACAAAAAAACTAGATATCAGTTGTAGTGTTGCCATCCATAATTTGCTCTTTACAGATGAAAACCTAACAGATTTTGATACTAATTTTAAAGTCAATCCCCCATTACGAACAGACTCAGATCTTGAGGCCTTGATAAATGGGCTCAAAGATGGCACTATTGACATGGTGACTTCGGATCATAACCCGATAGATGTTGAAGATAAAAAAATTGAATTTGAGTATGCCAAAAACGGTACTCTCGGACTTGAAAGTGCTTTCGGCGCTTTAAATTCATTATTTACAACCAAAAAAGCAGTGCAACTGCTCACCAAAGGAAAACAACGGTTTGGTTTAAAAAATGAATCTATTAAAGTCGGATATACGGCGCAGTTTACCTTATTCAATCCCTCAGGATCCTCTATTTTTGAAGTCAAAAATTTGCTTTCAAAATCTAAAAACTCACTATTTATAGGGACTAAACTAAAGGGATCTGTTTATGGAATCATTGCAAATAATAAAACCTCAATCGCTCTTTAATGCCAGACCATCAAGATATTAAATCCGGAAAAACCATTGCCGTTATAAGCTACTTTTATCTTCTTGGAGTGCTCATTGCGTATCTTACGAACTCCGATAAAAAAAGTGAATTCGCCTATTTCCATATTCGTCAATCTTTGGGCCTGTGGCTCTCATTTATGGCGCTAGGCTACCCAATTGGCTATTTTGATAATTGGCAAATTACGCTCTCTTTTTGGATGTCTTTTGGAATTCTATTTATATATGGATTTTCGACGGCCCTTTCTGGTAAAATGATTCCAATTCCATTAGTTGGTAACTTTTTCCAAACGACTTTTAAAAAAATTAAATAAATGAGTGTTAAACTCCCATTAGTTCATATTACAAGACCCTCCACATTAACAGAAAATGCTCCATTACTAGTGATGCTTCATGGCTATGGTAGCGATGAAAACGATCTGTTTTCATTTGCAAATGAACTCCCAGAAGAATTATTTATCATCTCAATTAGAGCCCCTTACCCACTCCAACCGAGCGGAAATGCGTGGTATGCTATAAATTTTGATGCAGAACAAAATAAATGGAATGATAATGAGCAAGCAAAAACCTCAATGCAAGTTCTGATAGCGTGTATTGATTCGGCCTGTGATCAGTACCCTGTAGATAAAACGAACGTTTCGTTATTAGGGTTTAGCCAGGGCACCATTTTAGGAATGGCAACCGCTCTGAACCATCCCACTAAAATTAAAAACATCATTGGATTAAGTGGCTATGTCAACCATGATATTTTGCCTGAAAATTTAGAATCCTTAGATTATTCGCATCTGAATTTTTATTGTTCTCATGGGACCGTCGATCAAGTAATTCCTATTGATTGGGCACGACAAACACCTGTGTTTTTAAAGTCGTTAAACATTGCACATTCCTACAGTGAATTTCCTGTTGGGCATGGCGTTGCGCCTCAAAACTTTTATGAACTAAGAGATTGGATTGCGACTAAAATATAGTGAACTTATAATGAGACCTCTTTAGCCCCAGATTGTTTGGATGTTAAGAGTCATTCGGCTTTATTTTTGTCGATTACTAAAAGAGAGGCTTCTGAGTTTGAGTTTTTTAAAACTTCAATTTTAGCTTTAAATTTTTTGATGTCTTTTTCATATTTGTCAATAATCCCTTTTGAGTTTACATACTGAAACACATTGACTAAAAGAGAGAACACAAGTAAATATAGATAGATGTTTTTTTTCATTTTAAATAGATATTTGTAGTTGGTCGTAAGCGAGTTTTACATGGGTAGGCAGGTCTTTTTCGACCGTTTCATGAAATCCTAAATGATGACTAATATGGGTTAGATAAGCTTTTTTGGGATTTACTAATTTGATAAAAGCCAAGGCTTCCTCAAGATTAAAATGAGATACATGAGGTTCTATTCGTAAAGTATTAACCACCAAAACATCTAAGCCCTGAAGTTTTTCAACTTCGATATCTGCAACTGTTTTAGCATCGGTGATATAAGCAAATCCACCCATCCGATACCCAAAAATTGGAAGTGAATTATGCAGGACATTTATAGGAGTAATTGTCTGAGTTCCAATTAAAAAAGGAGTCTCCGTAATTTGAGTCTCATTCAAGGTCAGAACTCCTGGATATTTATTGTTTTTTTTAAAAATATAATCAAAACGTTTGTAAAGGGATTGCAACACGCGTTCTTGCGCATATATGTCAAGAGCACCTTGTCGAAAGAAAAAAGGTCTTAAATCGTCCAATCCTGCCGTATGATCACTGTGTTCGTGCGTAAAAAGAACGGCATCGATCTTGGTACAATTGGTTCTTAACATTTGTTGCCTGAAATCTGGCCCACAATCTATTAAAACCGAGAAATCGTCCCATTCGACTAAGACCGAAACTCTAAGGCGTTTGTCCTTAAAATCCTCACTTAAACACACCGGATGTGTACTTCCAATAATTGGAATTCCTTGTGACGTTCCCGTGCCTAAAAAAGTAATTTTCAATGGGTTAATAATTTCAACAAAAATAGGTTATTTTTTTTGTAAGCTTATCTAAAATGATACCTTTGTGTTGTAAACCTCCTTAATTTTAAAGATGGAAATAACGCTTAAAGGGGATGCTAAGATAGAAAGCATCCCATCCCTAAAAGACAAAGCATTACGAATAAATTTAAATGAAAACATTTACGGAACCTTCGCTGAGATTGGTGCCGGACAAGAAACAGTGCGGCAATTTTTTAGGGCCGGGGGAGCTTCTGGAACCATTGCAAAAGCGATGTCTGCCTATGACAAAGCCTTTAGTGATGCCATCTATGGAACTGAAAAAGAGAATCGGTATGTGACCGAAGATCGCTTAAAAAAAATGCTGTCTCATGAAGTAAGACTTATTGAAAATCGACTTTCTAGAGAGGAGTATCCAAATAAAATGTTTTTTAGCTATGCCAATACCGTTGCAACGATCGATTTCGCAAAGCGATTTAAAGGCCATGGCTGGGTTGGAATTAGATATCAGATTGATTCTGAACAAGAAGAATACAATGAAATTACACTTCACATCCGTTTTAAAGAAACCGATGCCCGTTTACAACAAGAAACACTCGGTAAATTAGGAACCAACCTAATTTACGGTGCTTATTACAAATACAATCAGCCTAAAAAACTGTTACGATACTTGTATGATCATATCGATAAAGATCAGTTAGAAATTGATACCATCAATTTTTCGGGTTCTGATTTCAAAGATGTTGATAACAGACTGATGAGCTTACAGTTATTAAAAAACGGCATGACAGACGCCGTTATGTTTGCTCCTGATGGTAATAATGTACTCCCAGCGCGGGTCTTATACAAAAAGAACATTCTAGCCTTTAGAGGTAGTTTTCGACCTGTGACCAAAGTCAATATGGATATGTATGAGAGATCATACGATATGTTTTTAAAAGAAAATAAAGTTCTAAAAGAAAAGACACAGGTGATTTTTGAAATCACTTTATCTAACCTAAGAGCTTCTGGTGGTGAGATTGATGAACAAGATTTTATGGACCGTGCTAGATTGCTGTGCTCTCTAGGACAAACGGTTCTAATTTCTAACTTTCAAGAGTATTATAAACTTGTAGAATACTTCAACTTATATACCAAAAAACGGATGGGATTGGCCATGGGTATTAATAATTTAATTGATGTTTTTGACGAAAAATACTACCGACATTTGAGTGGTGGCGTCTTAGAAGCTTTTGGAAAACTGTTTTACAAAGACATGAAAGTCTATCTATATCCAATGCTCAATGAAAATAATACACTTACCACAAGCGATAACCTAAAAGTTCATCCACGGATGAAAGAGTTATACAAGTATTTTAAATACAATGGAAAGATGGTGGA
>CAJQLD010000023.1 GCA_905479095.1 uncultured Flavobacteriaceae bacterium | reverse complement strand
CAGACATAAATTGTCGTTTGACCTTTGACTAATTTATTTTCTAGCAATGCCAATTGGCCTTCCTTTTTTCCGCCTGATAAAAAGACGTTTGGAGTAAAGTGGGTGTTAAATTCTTTTCGTTTGGCCTCAAAATCATCGCCTAAAATAGCAACTGAGTAGGGGGGACTCACCATCCAACTCATTAACACATCCCAATTGGAAAAATACGGACCACCTTTTAAGGCGTTTTCTTTCACATTACTCAGCATTTGTTTGGAGAGTTCAACATAATTGGTGTCGTAATAATACTGCCCTAAGACAAATAAATTTTTAGCCATTTGAGAATTGGAGGCCGGCATGACATTATCCGAGATCTCCATTTTTCGGGCAATCAGTTTTGGATCCAGATCCGAGGTGTAATAAAACATCCCACGCGAGTTGTCATAAAAATGTGCAATCGCATAGTCCGTTAATTGTTTGGCCGTTTCTAACCATGATTCATCAAAGGTACTTTGATATAAGGCGATAAATGCTTCGATGGTAAAGGCATAATCATCTAAAAAAGCATTGATCGATTTTTTGCCATCTTTAAAACTTCTGGACAGTCTGTGATCTGATGCTTTTACTTTTGTGGTGATAAACTTCGCATTTTTTAGCGCACTCTCTAAATATTTTTTATCGTCAAAAACGGCATAGGCATCCACATACGATTTTAGCATGAGCGCATTCCAGGAAGTAATGATTTTATCATCTAATGCAGGTCTGATTCGTTTTTCTCGTTCCGTTAAAAGAATCTTCTTAGATTTTTTGATCGTATTTTGTAGTGCAGTTTCCGAAAGATTATAGCGAGCTGCAATCGCAGTATCGGACTCTGATTTAAATAATATATTGATGCCGTTTTCCCAATTCCCCTGTTCCTCAACAGTGTAATACTCCAGAACTAAATCGGCATCAGCCCCCAAAAGTTGTTGTAATTCTTGTTGCGACCAGACATAGTATTTCCCTTCTTCACCTTCGCTATCAGCATCTAAGGAGGCATAGAAACCGCCTTCTTTGGAGGTTAGTTCACGTTCTATAAACTCTAGAGTTTCACGGACAATGGTTTTGTAATAAGGATCTTTTGTTTGTTGGTAAGCAGCGGCATATAAGCTAACGAGCTGAGAATTATCATATAGCATTTTTTCAAAATGGGGAACTTTCCATTGGTCATCGGTTGAATAGCGTGAAAATCCACCGCCAATTTGGTCATAAATGCCACCACTGGCCATTTTATCTAATGTTAAAGTAACGGCTTTTAAGGCTTCGGGATTTGGATTTAAATAATTATAGTGGAGTAAAAACTGATATCCAACGGGTAATGGGAATTTTGGTGCGCCATTATAACCGCCTTCAGTCACATCGATACTTGGTTTCCAATTCTTAAAAATAAGGTCTAAATCAGACATTGAAACCACTTTAATTTCGGAACTTAAAAAAGTAAGTTCTTTTGCTTGAACGCCATCGGTGAGTTGCTTGGCTTGTAGTTCTGTTTTTTCGGGATTGGTTTTTACAAATTCCGAGATTTTAGAAAGCATATCTAACCATTGATTTTTCCTGAAATAAGTCCCGCCATACAAAGGGCGCCCATCGGGGAGTGCAATACAATTTAGCGGCCAGCCACCACTTCCTGTAATCAGTTGAATGGCATCCATGTATATTTGATCAATATCGGGACGTTCTTCTCTATCGACTTTAATCGAAATAAAATGGTCGTTCATAAATTTGGCAACTTCCGCATCTTCAAAACTTTCATGTTCCATCACATGACACCAATGACAGGCCGCATACCCAATACTAACAATGATTAATTTATTTTCTTTTTTTGCTTTATCTAAAGCATCTTGCCCCCAAGGATACCAGTTAACAGGATTGTGTGCATGTTGCAACAAGTAGGGGCTGGTCTCATTTATGAGCTGATTTGTATGTGGATGTGTATTCGTGGTTTTATTCATTTTCTGATGTTGTCCGCATGAAACAAGAGCTATCAAACTAACAAGCAAAAAATAATTATTTAGTTTCATAGGACATTTTAGTTCATACAAAATAGGCGTGATGCGACTTCACACCAAGGGTTTACAAACATCGAAAGGTCGCCGTTTTCGACCCTATAAAGATAACGGATGTCGTTTATATATTTAGTTTTTAAACACTTTATATACAAAACTGTTTAACTTCAAGAAATAAAGTCCAGAAGCTAATTTTGAAACATCAATTTTATTGGCTCCAAGGCGTTTGAAATTGGTGTGTTTACGACCTCTGATGTCATAAATAGAAACACTAGCTTCTTGTATTGAGGTGCCTTTTATTTGAATGATATCATTTGCTGGATTAGGAAAAACAACGACGGATGCAGCGGCATGATGATCTGTTGAAAAGACACCATATTCGATGGCACCAATATCGGGACTGTCATCTCTAATTTTTCCAAAGTAGTCCTTTGTTTGGTTGCTTTGACTCGAAGCATTATCAATTGCAGAAGAAGTGCTCATCAATTTAAAATCGGCATTGACTACATCCGAAAAAAGAGGATCGATTTTTGTCCAACCCGACCTCGATGTTAATTGATTTTCTGGAGTTTCTCTTATGACATTGATGGATCCCGAATTATTAAATATAATGTTTGCATCTAAAACTAAATTTGTGACAGGTTCCGCCAAAATCCCCATTGCCCATTTATTGGTTTTAGAATAAGAAATATTACTTAAAATCTTAACATTATTAGCCGAATTAACCCCTATTCCTCCAGGATAACCATGATTAGAAGTTCCATTGTCAAAAACTGTATTATGTTCGATTACAACATCATCTGTGAAATGACAAACAATCCCACTGGCTCCGTTCCGATAGGATAAATTATTAGCGATCAACATTTCTCCATGAGTGTATGTATTATTATTTCTTGTTAAAAAAATACCAGTTCCTTCATCAATTTCAAAATGAATAAACGATTTTGCAGGATTCCAAGAGATTAATCGATTTTCATTTCCATACACTGTATTCTCTGAGATGATTATTTTAACCCCAGTAAATGTGTCTCCTTCAGGAGTAACTGTTGCTTCACTAATAGTAATGGCACCGACACCCTGTGTAGTCCAATAAGTATTGTTATATATTATGTTTCTTGAAATTGTAATATAATCGCATCTTTGGGCTCTTATTGCTGCCGATGGAACATTTCGGATGGTATTTTCTAAAAACTCTATATGATGGGATTTATTAGCTACCAAAGCTCTCCCATTATAGAGAATGGGTTTGGTCACATTTGATGTTGTTGGTTTATTTTTAGTAGTTTCTATCAACGAGGGATCATTGATGTCAATTTTCATTTCCGCTTCTAGATCACGAACTTCACCACTTTCAGTTTTATAAAGTCCCCAAGCATTATCGGCATCTTGTTGCGAAATTTCATCCGCAACCCCTTCAAAGATAAATCCTTTAATCCTAATATAAGATGCTTCTTGAATCAGAAACCCATAGACTCCATCGAATTTGATGATGACTTCTTCTGTATCATAGGGCTGAATGGTGATGTATTTATCAGCGGTTCCGTGGATGATAATTCGAGTGACATAAGTTCCTGTCCATATATCCCCATCGTCATAGTCTGAATTTTTATAGGTTCCAGCTCGCACCATCACAGTGTCTCCAGGACTAGCTTGGTCGCAGCCTTTTCGTATGGTTTTATAAGGATTAGCCATACTCCCGTCTCCAGAAGAATCATTGCCGTCGGTAGCTATAAATATATTTGTTTGAGAGAGTCCACAAACTGACTGAAATAAGAACATGATAAGTAATAATTTTTTCATAAGATGGGGTATATTAATTTTGTGATTTATGATTAAATAGGTTAATAAGTGATGATTTTAAGCTTGATTTCTAAAATATCGTTTTAAAATGTTCAACAGTCGGGAAGGGGGCGTAATGGTGATGTAATAAATGCTTCCATTCTAGGTATGCATCTGAGTTTCGAAACCCGATTTCATGTGCTTCTAAAGTCTTCCAGTCCACGAGTAAAATATATCTATTGGGGCGTTCTAAACACTGTTTTAACGAATGTCCTAAATAGCCGTTAATAGAACAGATGTACGTTTCTGCAATCTTAAAATCATGTTTAAATTGATTTTGATGCCCTTCTTTTACATCGAGTATTGCAACTTCAAGTATCATAGTTCTATTAGTATCGAGGTGCCTTTAGAATAATCGTTACAAGTCCATTCCCAATTTTCATTTAGGGATAACTTAGCACCATCAAAAGTAATAATAGATTCACATTTACCGGTTTTAAAATCGTCATTTAGAGTTTGATGTTGATAAGTGAAAAATAATTTATTTCCCTCAATACGACCTGAAAGCGCTCCAAATAAAATAGTACCCCCTTGATAGGTTGCCCAAATAATCTGACCATTTTGGCGATATTCAAATAGGGTTTCTGAGCTCACGTCGCCATTTGACGAACTCGATACCGCTTTGAATTTTTTAGCGTTTAGATTAAACATATTATTAAATTCATTTAAAATACGTTGTGTAGTTTTTTAAATCGGTATTCAATTTATAATAAATCTTCTTGCACTCTTTTAAATCCGGTGAATCTAAGGACCCAAGTAAATCTTTAATCGGTAATAAAAAATTATGTAATTGATTATGAGCTTCTCCTGTCATTGTACATTTTCGGAAAATAGTTGAAAATTCAATTTTTAACTCCTCAGATAGTTCTTTGTAAGCATTGATTTCCTCTTTCTTTTCAAAGGAATTCATTATAGACATCATGGTTTCAATCCCTGAAGTTGTTTCAGGATTTGCACTCCAACGGTTTCCGTGATTTAATTGAACGCTGCTACTTTTTGAATCTTCATTTTCTGTTTGAGTATTTTTCTCTTTTGTTTGGTTGACACAAGAATGTGTTAAGCACAAGGCTAAAACGAATGTGATGTTTAATAAAGATGTTTTCATTTTTTTAGATTTAAGGTTTTAATTTACTTTTTGGTTCAGCTTCGCCGTTAAGAGTCCCATATGTTTTAAATACAGGCACCTATTATGTTGTATGTGAAAAGAATAAAGGCATTACCTAAATTTTCCCAAACGAGTAATTAAATATCAATTATTGGTTAATTGGTTGTGAAGTAAAACACTGGGGCGTTGCTTCATCGTAAAGATAATAAAAAAAGCATCCTATGAGGATGCTTTTTTATTATAAATTAAATCTGTTAGCTATTCAACATCACTGGCATAACTAACATCGTAACGGTTTCGCCTTCATCCAAGCCATCAATTGGGGTTAAGATCCCGGCACGGTTTGGCATGCTCATTTCTAATTGCACGTCATCGGCATTTAAATTACTGAGCATTTCCGATAAAAATCGTGAGTTAAAACCAATTTGCATATCATCTCCTTGGTAATCACACGTTAATCGTTCTTCGGCTTTGTTACTGTAATCAATATCCTCAGCAGAAATATTTAATTCGGCTCCCGCAATCTTTAAACGAATTTGATGTGTCGTTTTATTTGAGAAAATAGAAACTCGGCGTACCGAATTCAAAAATTGGTTACGACCAATCGTTAAGTGATTTGGATTTTCTTTAGGAATCACCGCTTCGTAGTTTGGATATTTTCCATCAATCAAACGACAAATTAATATCGAGTTTTCGAATGAAAATTTTGCATTAGAATCGTTGTATTCAATTGTCACATCATCATCACTCCCAAGTAAAATCCCTTTTAATAAATTTAATGGTTTTTTAGGCATGATAAATTCTGCCGTTTCATTGGCAGTCACATCGGTGCGAGAATATTTCACCAATTTGTGAGCATCAGTTGCAACAAACGTTAAGCTCTCTGTTGAAAACTGAAAAAAGACGCCACTCATCACCGGACGTAAATCATCGTTACCGGCTGCAAAAATAGTTTTAGAAATAGCAGTTGCTAAAATATCCGCACTCAATACAGTCGTGCTTGGACTCTCTAATGAAATGGCTTTGGGAAATTCATCGGCACTGGCATAAGCCAATGCATATTTTCCATGATTAGAACTAATTTCAATCGTGTTATTCTCTTCAATGACAAACGTGAGTGGCTGTTCAGGAAAGGTTTTAAGCGTTTCTAATAAAAGTTTTGCTGGAATTGCAACACTGCCTTCGCTATCACTTTCAACTTCCAAGGTCGATGCCATGGTCGTTTCTAAGTCGCTTGCAGAGACGGTTAGTTTTGAATGCTCTAACTCAAATAGGAAATTATCTAAGATTGGCAGGGTATTAGAATTATTAATCACGCCGCCTAAGACTTGAAGTTGTTTTAGTAAATACGTACTGGAAACTATAAATTTCATCTGTGATGTATGTTATAAATTTAATAAAATGGGTTCTTACAAATATATCTTTTTGACGCTAATTATTAAAAGAAACTTATTAACATTAAGTTGATAGTTTTTTGACATGAATCAACTTCTTATTTTGGACTTAATCTTTAAAAAAATTTACAGATATTGTATCCATCATATTTAGTCCCAATAGAGTAGAAGCACTCCCAACAGTTGCTAAATTACTTCGATACACGGCAATTTCAAGGTAGTCAGATGAATTGAATACGACCAAACCTCGACCTTCATCGTTCCGTGAATCAAACGGAATGTTAAAATCTACAATATCACTATAATGGTTAAAAATGCGTTTAAATTTGTGGTTTCGTGCCGAAATTTCAAAACGCCGTCCTTTTTGAACCGTTTCAAAAAAGCGTTTTTTGATATTGGTCACCACATTTCCGTAATGATCTATATAAATCACATTGCCGACTAATTGACTGGTATCGTCCCTTAAAATGGGGGTAATATTTTTTATAGGTTTGATTTCTGTGATCACTTTTCCAATCACTTCCAAAGTTCCACCACGAGCAATGTGTGCCGCGACTTTTACAAACACATCCAACACAGGAAAACTGGTCGAAATTTTATCGTGAATATTTATTTCTACAATTTTTTGAGGATTGATTTCTGAACAAATCATACTCATAATCCCATTATTAGCACAAATAAAATAATGATCATTTAACTGAATCGCGATGTGTTTATTTTCTTCACTTATTTCTGAATCAACTCCAATAATATGGATGCTTCCAACTGGAAAACTACTAAAAGCATTTTGAATGACGTAAGCAGCTTCTAAAATACTAAACGGCGAAATGTTATGGGAAACATCAACAACTTTAGCATCGGGAATTTCAGATAGCAAAGCACCTTTTACAGCGCCTGTAAAATGATCTTTTGTTCCAAAATCGGTTGTTAATGTAATGATGGCCATTGGCGCAACGTATTGAATTGTTTAATAATGTATTCAAAAACTTGATCGTTTAAGATATACAAACTTACATATTTTTTGTTTTAAAATTTTATTAACAGTCCTAAATATTATACTAAATTGTCACTACTTTTATAACTTCATACGAAATCATAAACTAACTAAACAGTATACCCCTTTGAACGAACTAATTATTGAATTAACAGATATTACTCCCAAAGAGTTTTTTGGACCTCAAAATAAAAATATAGCCCTTATAAAAACCTTTTTTCCGAAGTTGAAAATTGTTGCTCGAGGCACTAAAATTACAGCTTTTGGTGATGATGATATGCTCGTAGAATTTGACAAACGCCTAAAAATGTTGTTAAGTCATTTCGAAAAATACAATAAATTGGATGATAACATGATTGAACGTGTTCTCACAAGTCACTCTAAAAAAGATTATGAAACGTCTAAAAAAAGTGGTGATGTCATTGTGCACGGAGTGAATGGCCGCTTAATAAAAGCACAAACGGCTAATCAACGTAAATTGGTTGATAGTGTTCGGGACAACGACATGGTGTTTGCCATTGGGCCTGCAGGAACTGGTAAAACCTATACAGGGGTTGCCTTGGCTGTAAGAGCTCTTAAAAACAAAGAAGTTAAACGAATAATTCTGACCCGGCCAGCCGTAGAAGCAGGGGAGAACCTCGGATTTTTACCTGGAGATTTAAAAGAAAAACTAGACCCTTACATGCAACCGTTATATGATGCATTAAGAGATATGATTCCTCCTGAAAAATTAGAAAGTTATATCGAAAATGGTACGATTCAAATTGCACCATTAGCTTTTATGAGAGGCCGTACATTGGATCATGCTTTTGTTATTTTAGATGAAGGTCAGAACACAACACACGCTCAAATGAAAATGTTTTTAACTCGAATGGGAAAAGATGCTAAATTCCTCTTAACAGGTGACCCTGGTCAAATTGATTTGCCACGACGAACGATTTCAGGGTTAAAAGAAGCCCTTCTAATATTAAAGGACATAGAAGGCGTAGGCATGATTTTCTTAGACGACAAAGATGTAATTCGTCATAAATTAGTCAAAAAAGTAATTGAAGCTTATAAACACATTGAAAACAGAGACTAAATAAATAACATGAGTCATACCATTTCCGATACCAATTTTAAGTTCCCAAATCAAACGAACCTTTACAAAGGGAAAGTTAGAGAAGTCTACTCTATAAATAATGATTTATTAGTGATGGTGGCTACCGATCGCTTGTCGGCATTTGACGTGGTGATGCCAAAAGGCATTCCGTACAAAGGTCAAATTCTTAATCAAATCGCCACTAAAATGATGGCTGCCACCGCCGATATCGTTCCAAATTGGTTGGTTGCTACGCCCGATCCCAATGTGGCTGTTGGTCATTTATGTGAGCCGTTCAAGGTTGAAATGGTCATACGTGGTTATATGTCGGGTCATGCGGCTCGTGAATATGCATCCAGAAAACGAGTCCTTTGTGGCGTCCAAATGCCCGAGGGTTTAAAAGAAAACGATGCCTTTCCAACACCACTTATCACTCCTGCGACAAAAGCAGAAATGGGCGATCATGATGAAGATATTTCAAGAGAAGACATCATAAGTCGCGGGATTGTATCTGAAGTTGATTATCTGGTTTTAGAAGAGTATACTAGGAAATTATTTCAAAGAGGATCTGAAATAGCAGCATCTAGAGGGTTAATCTTAGTGGATACCAAATATGAATTTGGTAAAACTAAACAGGGAGAAATTGTTTTGATTGATGAAATTCATACGCCTGACTCCTCAAGATATTTTTATGCAGATGGCTATGAAGCACGACAAATTGCAAATGAACCTCAAAAACAGCTTTCCAAAGAGTTTGTACGCCAATGGTTAATTAGTCATGATTTTCAAGGTCTAGAGGGACAGACAGCGCCCCAGATGAGTGACGATTATGTTACAACCGTAAGTGAGCGTTATATAGAATTGTACGAAAATATTACTGGAGAAGTTTTTGTAAAAGCAGATGTAACCGATATTCAATCCCGAATTGAAACGAACGTCCTTAATTATTTAAAGACTTTATAAAAACTTTTATCTTATAAGCTTTCTGTCTAAAAAAACCATACACCTGAGTATTTCCTTTAATGACATAAATAGAGATGAGACTCACCGTTATTAAAAAACAAAAGGCACCGAATATAGCTTCATGTGGGGTGAGATTTTTTCCAAAGATTCTGTTGAGTCCCCAACCTGTAAAACTTCCATAAAGAAGGATAAAATGTATAATGTAAATTGAGAGTGTTTTTTGACCTATCTTTAAAATAGCAGGGTGTTTTAAATACGTTTCTAAGGCGTAAAACAATCCAAATAGAACCAACACATTCCCGAGACGAATAAATAAATAATTATAATTGGCAACCTCTGTAAAAAGTGAACAGTCAGTTAGCAATGCAAGCCAATGTATTAGGGGTGTTGATCCATAAATCAATCCAAAGCCAACACCAAAAAAACCTGAAACTATCGCAGTTTTAAATTTTGGACGAATTAAATATCCATAAAATAAGGTCGCAATAAATGCACCGTAGGCCATATATCCAAACCATGGAATAATAGTAAATACAGACCCGTTATCTTTCGTGAAATAATTGGCAATTGCCAATGGAACCCCTTCTGCAGCGTAGTTCCTATAGAGTGGTTCGGTTAGAAATATGATGCTTCCTAAACACAACATGACCATTGAAAATATTAGAGTCTTTTTTTGAGTAATTGCATAGACACAAACTATCATAATTAGAGAGAGTCCAATACACTGTAAAACATCAATCACCAAAAAATAGGTTCCAAAGGATCCTGTTAACCATTTAAAAATTGGTATTCTGAGAGCATAACCAATGCCAATCAACATTATTCCACGGATGACGCCTTTACGCATTCGGTATCTCAGTGTTCCTTTTTCCTTCGCCTTGATAAGTAAATAAGTGAATATCAGTCCTGAAATTGTAAAAAAAACAGGAGCTGTAATCCCTCTAAAATAGCGCCACGTATTGTATGCCATATTATTAGGGTCTCGAAACTCAACGGCTAATAGCGTGTCAATGAAATGCCCCTGAAGCATCATTAAAATAGCAAACGCTCTGACAGCGTCAATAAAATAAAGACGATTGATTTGCAAAATTGGTTAGTTTTAATGCAAAGTTAGGGTATAATTTTAACATATAATAGTTTGTATTTTTAGAATCAAAGACTCAGAGTATCTGAAAATTTATTAACTTACGCACTAAATCTTAAAAAAATGATTTCATACCAACTCAAAAACAGGGACTCCTACAATCAAAATTATATAAATTCTGCAGAAAACCCTGAAGTGTTTTGGGCAGAAATCGCAAAAAATAACTTCGTTTGGAAGCGTCCATGGGATCGGGTGTTGGATTGGGATTTCTCGAAACCAAAAATCAGTTGGTTTGAAGGCGCAAAATTGAATATTACAGAAAATTGTATCGATCGTCATCTGAAAACTCAGGGCGATAAAACAGCGATCCTATTTGAACCAAATGATCCAAATAAACCTTCCGAAGCAATTACATACAAAGATTTACATAAACGTGTGAATGCATTTGCCAACGTATTACTATCAAAAGGTATTCAAAAAGGGGATCGTGTTTGTATTTACTTACCAATGATTCCAGAACTTGCAATTTCTGTGTTGGCATGTGCTCGAATTGGAGCCATTCATTCCGTTGTTTTTGCGGGATTTTCAGCAACAGCACTTTCTACAAGAATCAATGATTCAGATTGTAAAATGCTGATTACAAGCGACGGTGGCTATCGAGGCGCAAAGACCATTGACTTAAAATCGATTGTGGATACTGCACTTTTAGAATGTGACGGAATAGAATCGGTATTAGTCGCCAAACGAATTCATTCTGATATTCCGATGGTCTCAGGACGAGATTTTTGGTTGCAACCACTTTTAGAGGCTGCTTCTGATCAATGTGAGCCGACGGTTATGGATGCAGAAGACCCGTTATTTATATTATATACCTCTGGCTCTACAGGAACTCCTAAAGGCATGGTGCATACCACCGCAGGATATATGGTCTATACTGCATATACATTTAAAAATGTTTTTCAATACGAATCGGATGATGTGTATTGGTGTACGGCCGATATCGGTTGGATTACTGGACACAGTTATATTGTGTATGGACCTCTTTTAAATGGCGCTACGACCGTAATGTTTGAAGGCGTTCCTAGCTACCCAGATTATGGTCGATTCTGGTCAATTATCGACAAACATAAAGTTACTCAGTTTTATACAGCTCCAACTGCTATTAGAGCCTTAGCAAAAGAAGGGCTTGGTGTTGTAGATCCCTATGATTTATCCTCTTTAAAAATTTTAGGAACTGTTGGTGAACCTATAAACGAAGAAGCTTGGCATTGGTATAATGATCATATTGGAAAACAAAAATGTCCTATTGTCGATACTTGGTGGCAAACGGAAACAGGCGGTATTATGATTTCGCCAATCCCCAACAGTTTTGAAGGAAAACCAACGTTTGCAACCTTACCATTTGTAGGAATTCAACCTACACTTATGGATGAAAAAGGGGAGGAGATGGATGGGAATTCGGTCGAAGGACGTTTGTGTATCAAATTTCCATGGCCATCCATGGCGCGGACTATTTGGGGGAATCATCAACGCTATAAAGAGACCTATTTTTCAGCCTACGATAATATGTATTTTACAGGTGATGGCGCTTTGAGAGATGAAAACGGTCACTACCGAATAACAGGACGTGTCGATGATGTAATTATTGTATCAGGGCATAATTTAGGAACCGCACCCATTGAAGATGCGATTAATGAACATCCAATGGTCGCGGAATCGGCAATTGTTGGCTATCCACACGACATTAAAGGCAGTGCCTTATATGGATTTGTAACCCTAAAAAATGAAGCGAATTCTAACGACGCTTTAAAAGCTGAAATCAACCAATATATAAGCAAACAAATAGGGCCGATTGCAAAGCTTGATAAAATTCAGTTTACCTCGGGACTTCCAAAAACGCGCTCTGGTAAAATTATGCGTCGGATTCTTCGTAAGATCGCGAGTAAGGATACTTCAAATTTAGGAGATATCAGTACTCTATTAAACCCTGAAGTTGTTGAAACGATTATGAAAAGTTCACTTTAAATTTTATAATAATTAAATAGATATTAAATACTTAAAATAGATTTTTATGAAAACCAATTTAATTTACACGATTCTCTTTACTGTCTTATTTTTATCTTGTAAAACAGAACTTAAAACGTCGATAAATACTTCAAATATAGATTACTTAGACAGTTCTCAAAAGGACGATCAGTATTTAGGTGGTATAAAAATGATTCCAATTTCGACTCCCAAAGGAGATTTTAAAGTTTGGACCAAACGTGTAGGAAACAATCCAACCATGAAGGTTTTATTACTCCATGGTGGCCCCGGAATGACACATGAAATTTATGAAAGTTTTGATGGTTATTTTCCAAATGAAGGCATCGAATATTACTATTATGACCAATTAGGATCTTATTATAGCGACCAACCTAAAGACTTGTCATTATGGGACTTAGGTCGATTTGTTGAAGAAGTAGAACAGGTTCGAATTGCATTGGGATTGTCGAGTGATAATTTTTATTTGTATGGACAATCTTGGGGTGGTATTTTGGGCATGCAATATGCACTAAAATATCAAGAACATTTAAAAGGATTAATTATTTCCAATATGGTGCCATCGATTCCAGATTACCAAAAGTATTCAGACGAAGTCTTAGCCCCTAAATTAGATCCAGACGTTTTAGAAGAAATTATGGCGTTTGAAAATTTAGAAGATTACACCAACGAACGTTATATGGAATTGGTCGTCAATAATTATTACACCAAACACATTATCCGTTTGCCTGTTGACGAATGGCCAGAACCCTTAAATCGTAGTTTTAAACATATCAATACTGATGTATATGTCACCATGCAAGGACCTAGTGAGTTTGGAATTAAAGGCGATGCTAATTTAAAAGAGTGGGATGTTAAAGCCGATTTACACAAAATATCCGTACCGACTTTAAGTATTGGAGCCACTCATGATACCATGGATCCCGCACAAATGAAATTTATTTCCGAAGAAGTGCAAAACGGTCGTTTTTTATTGTGTCCGAATGGGAGTCACTTATCACAATTTGACGATCAAAAAATCTATTTCGAAGGCTTGATTCAATTTATAAAAGAGGTGGATAACGGCACGTTTTAAATCGTGCGCTCTAGTGGTTTGATGAGAAGGAAAATTCCCATTGACACAAATCCACATCCCGTAAACCCAAGAAAAAGAGGCCATACAGTTGTGTCTACATAAGCGCCTATAACGCTTGCAATGACTACCCCCATAACGGTTGAAATAAATCCATTGATGGCTGCTCCAACGCCCGCGATATGCCCAACGGGCTGCATTGCCAAAGCTCTAAGATTTCCAAATAGAAAACCAATAGAGAAGAATTGTAATGCGAAAAAGATTAATAAGATCCATAAAGGTGGATTCAATTGGTTGAAAAATAAAACGACATAAATTAAAGACGTTAAGTTAAAGGCTGCTAAGGAAACTAAGGCGATCCGCTTCATCCCTACTCTGACCACATACACGCCATTAATATAGGTCGCAATTCCGACGCCCACAGCCAAACTCGCAAAAATCAACGGGAAGTCATCTCCTAAGCCATATTGCACTTCAAAAATATGTTGAGTTGTGCTCAAGTACACCATAAAAGATCCTGTGATAAATCCAGAGATTAACGTAAATGCGACTGCTTGTTTTTCTTTAAAAAATGCTTTAAACCCCGAAATCAGTACGGCTGTTTTGAACGGAGTCCTTTTAGATAGTGCTAAGGTTTCGGGTTGTCGTTTCCAAAACCAAAAAATCACTAAAATTCCGAGCCCTAATTGTACATTAAAAATGGCTTGCCAATTATAGGCATTCATTAAAAACTGCCCAAGGGTTGGAGCTACGATAGGAATGAGAATGAAAATCATTACAATAAACGACATCACTTTAGCCATATAGTCACCTTCGTATGAATCCCGAATCATAGCGATGCTTAAGGTTCTTGGCGATGCCAATCCAATCCCTTGTAAAATCCGCCCTGCAATTAATACGTCGTAATTATTGGTGTTCACACAAATGATACTTGCGATTGCAAACACTAAAAACCCTAAATAGATGATTGGCTTACGTCCATAACTGTCTGATAATGGTCCAAATATTACCTGACCGAATCCTAAGCCCAAAAAAATCATGGTAATGAGTAATTGGTGGTCTTTGGTGTTTGTAACGCCTAGATCAGTGCCTATAACCGCTAGAGCGGGAAGAATCCCATCTATAGACAATGCTACTAGTGACATTAGTAGCGCCATGATGGCTATAAATTCGATTTTGAGGGAAGGCTGGTTTTGCATCTCGCAAATTTACTGCTATTTATAGGACTTTCAATACCGCATCCATTACAAACTGGTAATATGTCATATCAGCAGGAACTATTGTATATGTGGGGTGGTTTTGAAGCCAGCACAATTGGAGTTCATCAAAAGAAAAAAGCCGAACGGCATCCACTTCAGTCGCTTGAATGGTGAGTTGAGAAACCGTTGTTTCAAGTTTTACAAGATACACATGTTGAAATTCGCAATCAATAATTCCGTTATCAAAACGATTGGTGTTTTTTCGGATATCAAGAGGAATTAAATCCTTTTCAAGAATATCTAACCCAATTTCTTCTTTGACCTCCCGAATCACACCTTCAATAATAGATTCTCCTGCACTGACATGTCCGGCAACCGAAACATCCCAAAAACCAGGATAGGTTTCTTTAGTAAGACTACGTTTTTGGAGTAAAAGAGCAGGAGTAGGGGTAAAAAACCAAACATGCACTGTCGGATGAAACCAACCCTTTTGGTGGGCTTCATCCTTTAAGCACGTTTTCCCTGTTGGCTTTCCTTCAGAATTCCAGATATCTAAATATTCGTCCACTAAAAATTAGTTAAAATAACTAAACGTTTCACCGTCTTTGATATTTAATAAGGTTTCATAAATCATTTTAATGACATTCTCAACATCATCTCTGTGAACCATTTCTACAGTTGTATGCATGTATCGTAATGGTAATGAAATTAGTGCAGAAGCAACACCACCATTACTATAAGCAAAGGCATCCGTATCAGTTCCAGTCGCTCTCGAAAGTGCGGCACGTTGGAACGGGATTTTATGCGCTTCGGCTGTTTCTGTGATTAAATCACGTAATTTTTGTTGAACCGCAGGTGCATATGCAATCACAGGCCCTTTGCCCATTTCGCAATGGCCTTGGGTCTTTTTATCGATCATTGGAGTGGTGGTGTCATGGGTTACATCCGTTACAATGGCTACATTTGGTTGTATGGTATGCGTAATCATTTCAGCACCACGCAATCCGATTTCTTCTTGTACGGAATTCGTTATATACAATCCAAAAGGAAGAGTTTTTTTATTTTCATGCAACAATCGAGCCACTTGCGCAATCATAAATCCACCCATTCGATTGTCTAAGGCACGACATACAAAATGATCTTTGTTAAGTACATGAAAGGTATCTGGATAGGTAATCACACAACCAACATGAACGCCAAGTTCATCGACCGCTTCTTTGGTTTTACATCCGATATCAATAAAAATATTATCCGGTTTTGGAGCTTGTTCTTTTGCAGCACTACGTGTATGAATTGCTGGCCATCCAAAAACGCCTTTTACAATGCCCTTTTTGGTATGAATATTTACAATTTTACTGGGTGCTATTTGATGATCACTTCCGCCATTTCGGATGACATAAATTAAACCATCATCAGAAATATAATTGACATACCATGAAATTTCATCGGCATGACCTTCAATCACCACTTTAAATGGTGCATCTGGATTAATGACACCCACTGCGGTTCCATAGGTATCCGTAATAAATGTATCAACATAGGGTTTTAAATAGTCCATCCATAGTTTTTGACCATCCCATTCATAGCCTGTTGGGGCTGCATTGTTGAGGTAGTCTTCTAAAAAGGTAAGTGATTTTTTATCAAGAATCGTTTTTTGTGCCATTTTGAGTTTAATTTTGGTTAAAAATAACAATTATGAATGATAATCACACATAGATTAAGGCATATTTTGTAAATTTGAAATTGCAGTTGTTTACATGTATATGAAGTGGATTTATTATATATTTTTTTGGTTACCAGTGCTCATTTATGGGCAGGCGCTGCCTATAGAAAATGATTCGATTTCTGATGAATTTTTAGTTATTGTTGGTGATACCATTACCAATAATTCAATTGCTTTAAATGAAGTTTACATTCTTCCAAAGTTAAAAATATCGGATTCAAAATCGAGACGTCGTTATTTAATTTTACAACGTAAAACGATCAAAGTTTATCCGTACGCAAAATTAGCATCCGAACGATTAGAAACTATGAATGCGCGCATGATAACCCTTAAAAGCAAACGGAAACGTAAAAAATATACACGCTTAATTCAAAAGTTTATAGAAGATGAATTTTCCGAAAAACTAAAGAAATTCACCAAAACAGAAGGTCAAATTTTAATTAAATTAATCCACCGACAAACTGGTGAAACCGCCTTTGATTTAATTAAAACACTTCGGAGTGGTTGGCGCGCCTTTTGGTATAATAATACCGCTCTATTATTTGATATTTCTTTAAAGATTCCTTTTGACCCTTTAACTTCCGAAGAAGATTATTTGATAGAAGATATTTTACAGCGGCAATTCCAAAATGGCCGACTCGAATATCAGAAATCCTTTAATAAATTCGACTTATATGAGCTTTCTGAAGAGTGGAAACCTTAAGATTGTCATAAAAACAGCGGATTTTAAAAACCCCCCAACACCGTTTATAACACATTACAAACCGCTTGTTACGTAAAACGTCCGTTCGTTACTTAATACTTTTTACTCTGAACTAATTGCTGTTATTTTGAAATGAAATAAATCACAAGATTTGTTTAAAGAATTTTAGATTAATTAGACTTTTTTGCCCCATTTATTTTATACCTACTAAATACGATTAAGACTCAAATCTTAATCGTATTTTCATATACAGTATAAAACGCTTCAAACTTAAGCATGGAATTATTTAAGAATTCCATCGTATCTCTCCAAGTAGATTTGTCATGTATGGAAACCTTTGCCTTTATAGGTAAGTAAACTACTGATATTATTTTATCTTCTGAAAGCTCGAAAAAAGGATCAAAAATTACCCCTGGTAAAAAGTCGGTTTCTAAGATCGATTTGTGAGAGATTATTTTATCCCAATACGCTTGTTGTTTGATTGGATTCATATCAATACACAATGCAACGTAGGCAATTTTGGTGTCAAAATGAAATTTGAAACTGAGCCCTTTTACTTTAGTGTTATAGAGAATCCAATTTGTAGGGAATGACTTTCCAAAACTAATCCAAAACTCTTGTCTTAATCGTTTCGCTTCATTTTTACTAAACATGATTTTATATGAAATATGCTAAAACAACAGCACTTATAATCATTAGAATTTTGTTCAAATTAAAATGATGACCTTCACTACTTTCAAATAAAATGATGGTCGAGATATGAAAAAACATCCCTACAACCACTGCATTTACACTATAAAACACGTTGGGAGATATACTAAGGTATTCCGCTGCTAACGAACCTAAGGGAGTCATAAGCGTAAACACGATTAAAAATAAAACGACTTGAAACTTTGGTAGCTTTGATTTAAGTAAAAAGGTAGTGATTAAAATCGCGATTGGAATTTTATGAATAATCACACCAATAATGATAGTGTGGTGATCCTTTAAAGGAAACCCTTCAAAAAAAGCATGAATTCCAAGACTAATAAACAAAAACCAAGGAAATCTATCTTTAGAATCGTCGTGATGTAAATGCCCATGCTCAGCGCCTTTTGAATAAAACTCTAAAAGTATTTGTAATAAAATCCCCCCCATTATAAAGACCCCAATACGTTTTGTTTCTAGGTGACTATATACTTGTGGTAGTAATTCAAATATGGTTGTGGAAAGTAAAAACGCTCCACTAAATGCTAAAAATAATTTTAAATTTAATGGCTTAGATTTTCTATACAGAAGTACAATTGTAACCCCAAAAACGACTGCTAAAATGGGTCCTAAAAAACTAATCATTAGACATAAATATTAAAATTAAACGTTCGGAAGTTTCAACATTAAAGGGTTCTAATTTATAATTTCCAAAACAATCTAACAAATGCAATCCTGCTTTGGACAGCATCGTTTCAAAATCCTGAAACGAATAAGCTCGTACTTTTTCTTGGTAGTTATGAATTTTATTTCCATCTGTTACCTGGATATTTTTAGTTATAAAACCGTCTTTTAAATGCCGTTTTAGTTCAAATTGAATGTGTTCATCTTCATGGAAATTTTGTGCAATTAAATTTTCAATTACAAGAGGGCTGTTCATGAAATCAATAACTCCGATGCCATTTGGTTTTAAGCTAGATTTGATGGTTTGAATGACCCTATAGTTATCTGTGTCATCATCAAAATACCCAAAACTTGTAAATAAATTTAAAACAATTTCAAATTGAGTCGAGAAGGAGACTCTCATATCGTGAACCTCAAAATGCAAAGAATTTGAGGCATGAGTTTGAGCTTGTTCGATACTGTTTTGAGATAAATCTAAGCCAGTAACAGAAAAACCTAAACTGTTCAAAAATATAGAATGACGGCCTTTACCACACGCCAAATCCAATATTGAATCTTCTTTGTCGAGGTTTAAATAGCCAACGAGGTTCTTAATAAATAGTTCTGCTTCATTATAGTCTCTATTTTTATAAAGTATGTGATAATAAGGTGTATCAAACCACGATTGATACCACTTTGGTTGTTCTTTTGTCATTCAATTTCTTTAACTCGTACAAAAATACTGTATTTTTGGCATCTACTAAATAATTTTGATGGAGAATAATTTTAAGATGGTTGCTAAAACCTTATTTGGTTTTGAGGAGCTTTTAGCTAAAGAATTGAACCAACTTGGTGCACAAGCTGTTAAAATAGGCGTAAGACATGTGAGCTTTGTTGGCGATAAAGGATTTATGTACAAAGCCAATCTCGGCATTCGTACTGCGATTAAAATTCTTAAACCAATTGCAAATTTTAAGGTAATAAATGAAACAGATTTATATAACAAAGTCAAAGCGATTCCTTGGGAAGATTATTTAAAATCGGATGGGACTCTCGCTGTAGGAGCCACCCTTAATGGAGAAACATTTACACATTCTCAATATGTATCCCTCAAAACAAAGGATGCGATTGTAGATCGATTTCGAGAAAAATCAGGTGAAAGACCTAACGTAGACTTACGGTTTCCAGATTTAAAAATTGACATTCATATCGATAGACATTTCTGTACTGTTTCATTGGATAGTTCAGGAGAATCTTTACACAAAAGGGGTTATAAAGTCGCCACGAATATCGCTCCAATAAATGAAGTTTTAGCCGCTGGATTGGTCATGCTATCAGGGTGGGATGGACAGAGTGACTTTATGGACCCAATGTGTGGTTCTGGAACAGTTCTTATAGAAGCTGCAATGATTGCTTGTAACATTCCTCCGAATTTAATGCGTAATGAATTTGGGTTCGAACGTTGGGAAGATTGGGATGTTGATTTGTTTGAGAAAATAGAGGAATCCTTACTTACAAAAACACGTGATTTCCATCATAAAATCATGGGGTTTGACAAATCTCCGAGTGCTGTTGAAAAAGCCATGCAAAATGTTGAAAATGCGAAGCTTGAGGATTTTATATATATTAAACATGAAGATTTTTTTAAAACTCAAAAAGGAGGCGAAGAACATTTACATATGGTATTTAATCCACCTTATGGTGAACGTTTAGATATTGAAATGGAGAGTTTCTATGGGGCTATTGGATCTACGCTTAAACATAAATATCCTGGAACTAATGCCTGGATGATTTCGTCAAATTTGGAAGCTTTGAAATTTATAGCTCTAAGACCTTCAAGAAAAATTAAGCTTTTTAATGCAAAACTTGAAGCTAAATTTTTAAAATTTGAGATGTACGCTGGAACAAAAAAAACGCACAAACTTAAAACTAAAAAGGATTAACTTAAGATTCTAATTTTAATCATTTTAGAGGCAAACGATATTAACAGAATTCCAATAAAAAGAGTGGCTAAAGGCAAAATCACATCCATACCGCTAATATCAATATCATTTTGAATATAGAAATTGTAGTAGTGTTGAATTATTAATGTGATAAGCGAAAATATGTACAAAAGAAATGCAATCTTTTTTCTAAGCAGTAAGGCTACAGCTCCAAATAAGCCCGAAAAAACGGCCGATGCAAATGCTGCTGTTACCCATGCAGGAAGATTTGAAAAATAATTTTGTTCACTTTGAGATAATGACTTTATGATTTCTTCACTCATAAATGATTGTCCTAGATATGCAAAAACGCCAATAAGATTCCATAAAAAGGCAAGAATGCTGATGATCCAGAAATTGATTGAAGGTTGGTTTGGTAGGTTGTTCATAGAATTGAGAGTAATAAAAGGTTCGTTAAAATTAGTAATTTTCATTACATATAAAAATTTATCCATAATAAATTAACTACGAAGTTTTAGTTAATTGGAATTATTTTCAAGTAAAACAAAAAAATTCAAAATTTATTCTTTGTAAACTCAATAAAGAACGTACTTTTGCAAAAATCAACCAATACTATTTATGCTTTCCATTTCAGAACAAGAAGAACGTAAAACTGGCAAAGAGCTTTACAGCTATCAAAAGGGAGCGATTCAAAAAATCTTTCAATGCTTTGAAACTGCAGCCGAAGATTACCACCTTTTGTACCAGTTACCAACTGGTGGAGGTAAGACCGTTATTTTTTCAGAAATTGTAAGTCAATACTTAAAAACTCACAAGAAAAAAGTATTGGTAATGACGCATCGAATTGAGCTTTGTAAACAGACATCTTCTGTTTTAACAGAGTTCGGAGTTCCAAACAAAGTCATTGACAGTAAAGCCAATTTAGAAGATCAATCTGATTTTCAGTGTTTTGTGGCAATGGTTGAAACCCTAAACAATCGCTTAAAAGATGATAAATTAGATATTTCAGATATTGGGCTTATCATCATTGATGAGGCACACTATAACTCTTTTACAAAACTTTTTAAGTTTTTCGAGAAATCGTTCATATTAGGCGTAACTGCAACGCCCTTGAGTTCAAATATTGAACTTCCAATGACCGATAATTACAATGAGTTAATTGTAGGCGAAAGTATCGAATCGCTTATTGAAAATGAGTTTCTAGCACAAGCAAACATGTATTCTTATAATGTTGGTTTAACCTCATTAATTGTGGGTGCTAATGGCGATTATACCGTAAAATCTTCGGAGGATTTATACACCAATAACGAAATGCTTTCCAAGTTAATGGAAGCTTACAATGAGCGTTGTGAAGGCAAGAAAACGCTTATATTTAACAATGGTATTAATACTTCTTTATTTGTATATGATTTGTTTAGGAATGCTGGATATCCTGTAGCACATTTAGATAATACAGCATCAAAAAAAGAGCGGACTCAAATATTAAAATGGTTTAAGGAAACACCAAATGCCATCCTAACGTCAGTGAGTATTTTAACGACTGGTTTTGATGAACCAACTGTGGAAGCCATCATTCTAAATCGGGCTACAAAATCACTGACTTTGTATTATCAAATGATTGGTAGAGGGTCACGTATTTTAAAAAACAAAAACTCTTTTGATGTTATTGATTTAGGAAACAATTTTCATCGTTTTGGACCTTGGGGAAGTACAAATTTAGATTGGCAACGTATTTTTAGATATCCAAATTATTATTTAGATGGCGTTTTAAGCGACGAAGAGCTTGAGAGTAATTTTATTTACGAGATGCCCGAAGATATTAGAATGTCCTTTTCTAATTCAAAGGATGTCTATTTTGATGTCAATAAAACCTATATACAATCCATTCGAAATGGTGAATCATCAAAAGTAGTTTTGAAACGCTCTATAGAACAACATGCGCTTATTTGTGTTGAAAATAGTGAAGATATTTACGATGCATTAGATCTAGTAAAGCTGTTAACAGATGATATTGATTTTAGGATTCATCGGTATTCAAAATGTATAAGTAAGAGTACTCATAATTTTTTGTCATGGCTCAAAGATGATTATAAGAAGAAATTAAGAGCTTATTTAAGGGAAAATTTTGATGAAATTTTAGCCGTTACCCCTAAAGTTTAATGTCCTTATCCATGTTTTATAGTTTTATTTTTTTTCTTGTTATGAATACATTCCAATCGTCCTCAGTTATTTTTAAATTTGAACCCGGAGTCTCTACCAGTGGATGGCAAGTTGTAGATGATCGTGTGATGGGAGGAAGGTCTCAGGGAAAATTTGAGCTCGATTCAGAAGGATTTGGTGTGTTTAATGGCTATGTAACAACAGAAAACAATGGGGGTTTTTCTTCGTTGAGATATGATTTCAATGGCATTAAAACAAATGGCTATGAATCCATCGTTCTAACTCTAAAAGGGGACGGAAAATCGTATCAATTCAGATTAAAAGAATCTACCAATCAACGACATTCCTACGTAAAAACGTTTGAAACTACTGGGATAAAGCAAGAGATTGTGATTCCTTTGAATAGCTTTTTACCAAAATTTAGAGGCAGGTCTTTAGAGCTTCCTAATTTTAATGCCAATACAATTAATCAAATTGCATTCTTAATTGGCAATAAAACCAATGAACGTTTTTCTCTACAAATTGAAAGTATCTTATTGAGATAATACAGTTGCAAAAGAATTTTTGTCAAACGCTTTTTTTTTATTTTTCAAACCTGTTAGTGAATCACTATTCATAAATAATGTTTTAAATTATTTTATAAAACTGTATATTTTTATATCTTTACTTGTAATTTAAAACTAACCAAAAAATTAACCAAAATGAAAACAAAGTTAACAACGTTACTTTTAGTAGTAAGTACTGTATTTGTATTTGCTCAAAAGAAAAAAAATGGAAATATTTACATTAATCATCCTGCAATTGAGGTCGTAAATCAAATGTATGATGCTGTAAACAGTAATGATTTAGAGTCCTTAAAAAATCTTATTGCAGATAATTATAAAGGTATTTCTGGAGATGGAATGAATAAAGACCAAGAACCAGAAACAAAGGAAGAATTTATCCAAAACATTGATGCTTGGAATACGAAAAACAGATATTTCTCTTTAAAAAGTAGTTCAAATGCATACCCAGACGCCATTGAGTACAGTGATGATGATTTTAAGGGTGTAACATGGGTTTTAGCATGGGAAACGATGTCAGGAGTCGGCGGTATGACAGGCGTGAAATTCACGCAACCAAGACACACTCAATATGGTGTGAATTCAGAAAATAAAATTTCATTTGTTCGTACGTACATGAATCAAATTCCTTTTATGGAAAGTTGGAAAAGCAGAAGTCATTTGAGCGATGGGAAAATTTACATGAATCATCCAAATATTAATACCGTAAGAAAATCGATGCATGCGCTACAATACGGAAACATGGATCACTTTTTTGAAGCGTTTGACGAAACTGCAACATTTGATGGTCTTTTTAGCGATTGGGGTTCTGATGATTTATCTATGGAGGAGTTTAAAAGTATTCAAAATGATTTTTTAAATAATTATACGATTGAGAGTTTAGATAATAAGTGGATAAAATACTATGAATTTGATTCTCAAAAAGGACTTGTACAGTCTTGGTGGCGATTAACAGTTGTGCGTAAATCAGATACTAAAACGATTACAATTCCAGTAATGTTGAACCATCGATTTAATGATGAAGGTAAAATTGTAAAATCATTTGAAGCTTGGAATGGGGATAAATTATAATAGTTTTATTCCTATATAATCTATTTTTAAGAAGATATCAAGGGAATTAATCCACCCAACACAGTGTACATTTTTTTAATTTATTTAAAAATAAGATGTTATATAGTTGTTTATCTAATAAAAGATTCTATATTTGCAAAAATATTATAAATTTAATTACACTATTATGAGTAAAGGAACAGTAAAGTTTTTCAATGAATCTAAAGGATTTGGATTTATCACTGAAGAAGGAGTTGAAAAAGATCATTTTGTACACATTTCAGGTTTAGTTGACGAAATTCGCGAAGGCGATACCGTTGAATTCGATCTTCAAGAAGGTAACAAAGGATTAAACGCAGTAAACGTAAAAGTTATCTAATACATATACTTTCAAGTTTTTATTAAAAGCCCATCATTAATGATGGGCTTTTTTTGTATTCAATCCCAATGAAAAAAGAGCTCTCATTTAAACCTCCTAGTTCAGAATAAAAGTGTAGCTTCGCGGCTTCTAAAAAAGAGTCTATGAAGCGTATCAGTCAGTACAAGAAGCTATTTGGTGTTGAAAAAGAAATTGATCTTAAAATACTTAAAAAGAGTTACCGAAATTTAGTGAAAGAATGGCATCCCGATAAATTTCAAGATGGCGATTCTAAGGCCGTAGAGGCCGAATTAAAAAGTCGTGAAATCATCGATGGCTATCATTTTTTAGTCAGCATCGCTCCTGAAACGATTGCCGCTAACTTAGAGGAATATACCGAAACCATTACCAATTCTGGTATTGGAGACTACATTCATAAAGGACTCCTTTTAGAAATCACTTTTTTAGATGGCACTACTTACGAGTATTTTGGAGTGACGAAACAAATTTATATTAAGATGATTAATTCTAATAAATTGAATCGTTTTGCTAAACGTACAATCTATCCAAATTACATTTACAGAAAATCAAAACGCACACTTCAAGAGGCCTAATACATCTGTTGTTTGTTTCGAGCTCTCGAGACGTATCTTTACATTCTTTATCAAAAGGCATTTAGTCTTTGCGTTTGTACGATTCTCGAAATTCGTATCGTTATCTTTGCATAAAACAATGCTATGTCAAAACCATTTTCTGATTTAGGAATTAACCTTCCACTACAACAAGGATTAGCTGATTTGAAAATTTCTGTTCCCACAGACATTCAAAAAAAAGTCATTCCTGTGATCCTCAATCAACTAGATGATGTGGTCGCACTGGCAAAAACGGGTACTGGTAAAACCGCTGCTTTTGGAGTGCCGTTGTTGCAATTAATCGAAACAGAAAACACAGAAATTCAAGTGGTGATACTTGCACCAACAAGAGAGCTAGGACAACAAATCCATGCCAATTTACAGGCGTATGCAGCGCAGATTCCTGATATTTCGATTGCAGCACTCTGCGGCGGAATTCCAATAAAACCACAAATAGAACGCTTACAAACACCCACACAAATTGTGGTGGCAACTCCTGGTCGATTGTTAGATTTAATGGGGCGTGGTGCTATTAACATTAAAAACGTAACCTATTTAGTGCTGGATGAAGCTGATGAGATGGTGACGGCTTTTAAGGACGATTTAGAGAAAATCATAAAAGATATTCCTAAAACAAGACGAACACTTCTATTTACGGCAACCCTTTCTGGAGCGATCAAACAATTGGTTCAAAATTACATGTCAAAACATATCGTAGAGATCGAAGCCGACATGGGCACATTAGGGCATCAAGGGATCGATCATCATTATATGGTTGTGGAACCAATTGAGAAATTAAATATTTTAATGCATTTTTTAAGTAGCAAAGAAGGACAACGCGGTATTATATTTTGTAAAACGAAAGCAGCGGTTAATAAATTAGCCAAAAATTTAGCCATCAATAAATTTTCTTCTGGATCCATACACGGAAGTTTAACCCAAGGTATTCGTGATCGTATCATGGGGCAGTTTAGAGAAGGCCACATTGATATTTTGGTAGCCACCGATTTGGCTGCTCGTGGAATTGATGTAAAAGAAATTTCTTATGTTGTTAATTATCATTTACCCGATACGTTTGAAGCTTATGTACACCGTAGTGGACGAACGGCGAGAGCAGGGGCAAAGGGGCTTTCATTAACCATTCTACAAGAAGATGAAGTTAAAGATATTGCTGATTTTGAAAGCGAATTGGGAATCAAATTTAGCGCATTCAAAAAAGGGGATGCACAAAGTATTGAAGAAAATAACGGATTGTTATGGGCGAAAAAAATATTTAAAACCAAACCCAATCGAACCGTTTCAGATAAATTCAAAGAACAGGTAAGTACCGTATTTCATCACCTGACCAAAGAAGAATTAATAGAAAAAGTATTGGCAAATTATTTGGCACAAACAGGGTCAAATCATTCAAAATAGACGTTTCTAAACAGGATAAAAAGAACTAATTATTATGGCAAATAGCATCAAACAACAACACGATATTTTAACGAAATTAAATATTCATGTCTTAAACCCAATGCAAGAAGAGGCGATTGATGTAATTGATAACACCACCAATACCATTTTGTTATCGCCTACTGGAACGGGTAAAACCTTGGCATTTCTATTGCCAATTATCAAAATATTGGACCCCGATTGCAACGATGTTCAGGCCTTAATTATCGTCCCGTCCCGGGAATTGGCCATTCAAATTGAACAAGTGGTCCGTAGTATGGGATCTGGTTTTAAAGTCAATGCAGTTTATGGTGGCCGTCCCATGTCTAAAGATAAGATTGAAATTAAACACGTCCCTGCTATTTTAATAGGAACTCCAGGGCGTATTGCAGATCATTTTAGCAACGATCGATTTTCTAAAAAAAGCATCAAATCACTCATCTTAGATGAGTTTGATAAATCGCTCGAAGATGGTTTTGAGTTAGAAATGAAAGAAATTATCAACCAGTTGCCACACATCAATAAACGGGTGTTAACCTCGGCAACTCAAAGTGTAGAAGTCCCAAGTTTTGTTCGTCTGGATAAACCCACGACCGTCAACTATCTCAATGAAAAAGTGGTTTCTAAGCTGGAGATTAAAACTGTAGTATCAACGTCTAAAAGCAAACTACCTAGTCTGTTGGAACTCATAGGATATCTCGGAAATCAAAATGGCATTATCTTTTGTAATTTAAGAGATAGTATTGCTATTGTGAGTCGTTTTCTGGATAAAAATAAAATCAACCACAGTTGTTTTTCTGGTGGGATGGAACAAAAAGACCGTGAACGTGCCCTTATAAAATTCAGAAACGGAACCAACCAGATTTTAATTGCGACTGATTTAGCATCTCGTGGGATTGATATTCCAGAGTTAAAATTTATTATTCATTATGAACTCCCGCGAGCTCAGGAAGAATTCATCCACAGAAATGGGCGAGCTGCGCGCGTCGATTCAAAAGGAACGGCTTATGTATTGAAAGGCGAAAGCGATAACTTACCATCCTATGTTAAAGGCTCTAAAGGGATCAACATTTCTAAACAAGCGGTTCGAAAGCCGCAGTTTTGGGAAACGCTGTTTATTTCTGGAGGTCGAAAAGATAAAATCTCGAAAGGTGATATTGCAGGGCTATTTTTTAAACAAGGTAATATTACCAAAGATCAGCTGGGCACCATTGAGTTAAAACAAGATTGCGCGTTTGTAGCAGTGCCTAAGGCGATCGCTAATGACTTAGTAGAGACCTTAAACAATACACGCCTCAAAAAGAAAAAAGTACGAGTGACTGTCTTATAAAGCGGTATCAAACCACCACAAGACAATCCGACTTTTCTTATTGCCTAAATCCATGGATAAGACCTCAAAGTTTGCGGTTGCTTTTGTGAGTTGTTTTTTTATGCTAGAGAGACTCTCTGATTTTGAAACGAGTGTAGAAAACACTTTGACCTGATTTTTAAAAGCGATACTTTCTTTAATCAGTCGTTTGACAAAAAGCGCTTCACCACCATTACACCAAAGTTCATTGGCTTGGCCTTCAAAATTAAGGGCGACTTCTTTTTTATCAAATTCGCGTCCTAAATTATTAAGCTTTCTTTGAGATCCTCTAAACGCCTCTTCTTTTGACGAATGAAAGGGAGGATTACAAACGGTAAAATCAAATTGTTCTTCCGAATGAATTATAGTTTTAAATAGGAAACTCTTGTTTTCTTGATGTCGAATTTCAATTTTATTTTTTAATGATTTTGTATGTTGCATATTAGCCTTCGCTATTTCCACTGATTTGGCATCACATTCTGCCCCTACCATGGTCCAATTAAAATGTTGTAATCCCAAAATACAATAGATCCCATTGGCACCCGTCCCGATGTCCAACCCTCGAAGTTTTGTGTTTTTATCAATATTGAATTTTTCTGAAAGGAACTCCTGTATGTGCAACAAATATTCTAACCGCCCAGGGATCGGAGGAATGAGATAGCCCATTGGCAACTCATAGTTCTCAACTTTGAAGTCGGCCAAAAGCATGGCTTTATTCAATTCATATACCGCGCTTGAATTACTAAAATCAATGGTCTCTTCTCCAGATGGGTTTAGAACAATATGATTTTGAAGTTTGGGATGATGTGTGGCTAATCGTTTTAGATCGTAACGGTCAGTGTAAGGGTTTTGTGCATGCATACCGGCAAAGGTAGATGATTTTGGTACGAACCATAGTAATCTATGTTTTTTTATTTTATTTGTTAAAATTATTGTTTAATAATATTGTAATTTTGTTAAACATATATTATATTTCTTAAAAATGAAAAAATTTCAAACTTCGTTAGTATTCTTATTAACCTTATCCAGCTTATTTATTTCGTGCAATTTTGATAATTCCAAACTGCCATTGAATCAGGAAAAAGAGGAGCATAACCCAGATAAAAAAGCGATTTGGACTCCCGAGCAAGCGGCACGTCATCAACAAATATTAGCTACATTAACTGAAAAATCTGATAATTTCACAAAAAAAAGATATGCTAAATCTGCTCAAAACACAACGTACGCTGATGGTGCACTAACAGGAGATTGGACAAATAGAGGTCCAAGAAATATGCCTGGCGCCTTTAGATTTGCTGAAATGCTAGATGGTACCGATATTATTTACGGCGTGTCACTTAACCATTACGCTGGTGAATATAACTCAAAATCATATATTTTTAAAGGAACGATTTATAACCAAACAACACAAACAGGTGGAGATGATTTTGAATTATTAACAGCCAATTGGCCAAATAGATATCAAAATTTATTTGCATTTACCATCTCTGATAATACGACCCGATTGGTCGCTCATATAGAAAATGGTCCGTTATATTATTCAGACGATGAAGGAGAAACTTGGACAAAATCTACCGGCTTGTCAGAAGCAAATACGAGTTCTATTATAAATAGACAAGAAGATCACACCATATATGTTACAGACAATACATCGATTTTCGTTTCCACAGATTTTGGAGTCAGCTTTAATACACTAAAAACTTTTGATACTACTAAAAATTCTTTTTTATATACCCCTAGATATAACAAACATAAATCAGCAGCATCAGTCTATTTAGCAAGAGAAGGTTCTTTTTACAAATTAAATAGTTTAGCGGAATTCGATTTAAAAGGATCCTATCTCACTAGCTCGCACGGCAATAAAGCATTTAGTATCTCAGGAGATGCTCGTCTTTTGTATGCAACTGAGTTTGGTGAGTATTGGGTTTCAACAGATGAAGGTGTCAGTTGGACACAAAAAACGCCAGCTGGAAGTTGGTATGGTAATCCAACAGACAAAATGGATGCTGGTATGTTTCTTGGTGTTCATCCAGAAAACCCATCTATTTCTATTGCAGGCTACGCAAATCCTATAATATCCCTTGATGGATTGAACACAACTGAAGCGAGTGCCAATTGCTGGGGATGTTATCAAAATGGCACAAACTTAGAGGCGCAAGATTATTATAATCGCATTCGATTTAATTATCATCCAGATTTTCAAGCTTCACAATTCTTTTACAATGCTTCAGATGAATTATTTTCAGTTAGATGCTCTGATGGTGGTTTGTTTATTTCTTATAAAGAATGGTCCGATTTTCCTGAATCAGGGATTAGTTTTAACAATTCTGATTATGCAAATGCACATTATATTAATCTAAATGTTATAAACACTATTAACCCTCTCGTATACAGAGAAAATGTTTTTACAGGTAAAAATGATCCGGATCATATTAATTTCAGTACTCAAGATCAGGGAAGTCAAAGTATTATCCCTGGAACTAGCGGAGATCAATTAGACTTTTATCAGAGCATTGGTGGCGATGGTCCCCCACTAGACAGTTATGATGGAGACTATGTTTGGAAATGGGATAGACGAGGAAATAATGTTTATGCGCCTGTTAGAGCCTACAATAGCGACAATAGTTTTAAATCTGTTGGTCAAATAAACAGAGGTTTTAACTCTGCTACTCGAATAGATCTTGTTAATGACACCGAAATGGGATGGGTTCAAACTTATATAGATCATGACCAACCAGATAAAAGAATGTGGCTTCTAAAAAAACGTTTGGATAGAGCTACAGTTGATGGAACTAATTTAACGGCACATACTATTGATAAAGGAACAAATCAAGTCGCTGCACTTGCACAAGCATGGACTAATCCTAATAAACTTTTCATGCTTCAGGATGGAAACGTTTTTATATCAAATGACAGAGGAGATACTTTTGGAGACGCAATATCAACTCCTTTTTCTCAAACTAATGGAGGCTGGGGAAATGGAGACATTGGAAGTGGCGTCGTATTACCAAATAATGATGACTGGATATTATTCTGTGGCCCAAGTAATAATAACATTGGCTCCATTCTTTCAAAAGACGGAGGTACGAGTTGGATAGATATAACAGGTGATTTTCCGTCAGGATCTGACGCCCAAACAGGAGGAATGATTGCGACTCCTGACAACAAATATATTTTTGCAGGTACAGATATAGGTCCTTATGTTTTTGTAGTTGACGATTTAACATGGTATTCAATTGCTGAAGGGATTGGGTTTTTTAATGCTATGGATGTAGATTATATTGAATCCATCTCAACGGTTAGATTTGGATCTTGGGGCTCTGGAATATTAGATTTTACGATCATTGATCCAACTTTAGAAGTGGACAAAACCAAAGACGTTGAGGCCCTTGTTATTTTTCCTAATCCAGCTAAAAACTTTGTTAATTTAAAGTTGAGAGGGTTTGAGAACTCACAAGTTGTGATACAAATGTTTAGTTTAGAAGGTAAAATGGTTTTGAATAAGAATCATAAATTTCAAACAAATTTAAAGAGTGTTACTTTAGATATTTCTAGTATTTCACCAGGAATATATCTAGTGAATATTTTAGATGATACTAAAAAGCAATTTACAACTCAAAGGTTAATTATCAAATAACTATTATTCTAAGAGTTGTTTCATTAGTAACTCATACATAAAAGATTAGTAGTCTTATTCTATTATTAAAAAAGTCTAGGTCAGCATTTGTAATTGCTTTCCTAGGCTTTTTTATGACGTCTAAAAGTTATTAAATTTATTTTATAGAAACGAATGTCGTTGTTCTTCTGTTGAAGACCCGGTGAGTAACTGATTGAATATTTTAATCGTATTAAAATCTTGAGTGATTTGTTCAGAAACGCCTACGCCAGAAACTCCGGTCTCAAGAATGGCTTTGACATCGGTTGTTGTGATGCCTCCAACGCCAATAATAGGGGTTTCTGTTTGTAAAGCTTCTAGGATAGCCGTAAAACCATTTAAGCCTAACACAGTGCTTTGCGTATCTTCAGTAGCACTGAAAGGCGCTAAATAGATATAATCGACTTCTTTTTCGATGAAGGTTTCGCAGTCTTGCAAGGCGTTTGCAGTCGCTCCAATCAATTGCCAAGAAAACAACTCTTTTCTAAGAGTCGTAGGGCAGAGGGTCGTTTCATCCAAATGGATCCCATCTACTTTTAGGTCTTTTGCAATTTTATAATGTGCGCTTATCATTAAACGTGTTTGAAAATGAGCCGTGATCTCTCTTGCTTGTTTCGCTATTTTTAAATATTTTTTTTCTGAACTATCTTGTAAATCTAAAACTACTAATTCTGCACCCGAAGCACAGGCTTTTTGGATATGATCAAGGTGTTCTTTTGGCGAATTTCCTTGAGAGATATAATGTAATTTCGGTATCATTTTGACGTCGTATTTTGTATCGATATAGATCGGCAGTCTAACTAAGAAGCGATTATTTTAGAATATTCCATAAAATAGGATTGAAAGCGCTTGAGTACTGGGTGCATTTTTTCTGAATAAAGTACAAACTGACATTTTTGAATACTTTGAGTGATCGACATGAGTGCTGTATATGCAGAATTTTGAATGAGGAACTCAGCGTCATCAATACTAAATATTTTTAATTTAGAAGTGCCAACGCCATTTAACAAGAACAACTTGTTCATGGTCTTTGGGGTCGTGATAAGAATGTCAACACCTTCATAAATTTCAGATTTCTGAATATCAATATGAAGCTCTTCATAGCCGACATAAACACGTAAGGAATTGTGTTTGGTATAGGACAAAAAGGCCTCATGCAGTTCTAATGCACGCTCTTTATTTTCCACAAGAACAACCGCTCTTGGGGCATTTCCATCTGCCTCACATTTCAATTTTTGCAAAGTCGTTAGTATCAGGGTCGTTGTTTTTCCACTCTCTTTAGGGGCGATACAATACACATTTGATCCGCTTTTGATGACAGGAATACTACGGACCTGAAACGGCGTCGGCGTTATGATTTCTAAAGACGCTAGTTTCTCTCGGATATCAGAATGTAATTTTTTAAAAGGCATAGAAATTAAATAGAGGACTTTTTAGGGTCGTGTATAATGTTTTGGCAAATATACGGTCTGTAAACGGATTAAAAGGAAAAGTAACTTTTTCTATTCAATAATAAGATCACGAAATACAGAACGTAGTGGGTATACGATGCGTTAGATGTGCTATTAAATTACATCTGGGCGATTATTTATGTTTAAAATTAAGAAGTAATAGTCAAACATATTATATCTTTATCTCCTTGTTATAAACAAACAAGATTTAGTTAATTAAGAGATCAAATACACGGATTTAAATCAAAAAAACACGTTTCTGAAAAGTCAACCCCAAAATATTGTTTGGTTAAAACGCGACATTCGATCGCAAGATCATGCCCCCTTATTGAAGGCAGAGCGTGCAGGTATCCCATATCGAATCGTCTATTTATTTGAACCTTCTAGAATCGAATACCCAGATACAAGCCCTCGACATTTACAGTTTGTATATCATTCTATCATCGCCTTAAACAAGACCTTGAAACCTTTTAACAGAAAGGTCGAAGTGTTTTATGGAGAAGCCGTTGACATCTTTAAACATCTTAAAGACTGTTTTGATATCAATACCCTTTTTAGCTATCGAGAAAGTGGTACTCAAGGCTCTTGGGAACGGGACAAAAAAATTAAGAATTACTGTAAAAAACATCAAATTAACTGGCAAGAATTTCAACGGGATGGCATTTTAAGAGGCATTAAAAATAGAGATAATTGGAACCGACAATGGCATGTGAAAATGCATGAATCTGTAATTCAAAACACCTATTCTGTATCGCAAGAAGCCCCCTTAGAACCTTCTTTTTTAATGCCTGAAAAATTAGAAACGCAATTAAAAAAATACCCAAAGCAATACCAACCAGCTGGAGAAAAAAATGCATGGCGGTATTTAAAATCATTTACCAACCAGCGAGGGTTTAACTACCAAAAACACATTTCAAAACCAACCGAAAGCAGGACCGCTTGCAGTCGGCTGTCTCCTTATTTGGCTTGGGGCAATATGAGTATTAAACAAGCTTTTCAGTTTATTGGCACACATCCAAACGGTACTAAAAACAGCAAGGCGTTTTCGGCGATGTTGACCCGACTGCACTGGCATTGTCATTTTATTCAAAAATTTGAAGTGGAGTGTCGCTATGAAACCGATTGTATTAATAACGGCTATGAGCTTTTAGAACACGAAAAAAATGAAGCGTTTATAAAAGCTTGGAAAACGGGTACTACAGGGGTTCCATTGATCGATGCGTGCATGCGTGCTGTGGAGAATACGGGATGGATCAATTTTAGAATGCGTGCCATGGTGGTTTCTTTTTTAACACTAAATCTCGATCAAGACTGGAGAGAAGGCACCTACCATTTGGCGCGACAGTTTTTAGATTATGAACCCGGCATACATTATCCGCAGTTTCAGATGCAAGCAGGGACCACAGGAATTAATACAGTTCGTTTATACAACCCAGTGAAAAATTCACAAGAGCATGACCCCGAAGGGATCTTTATCAAAAAATGGATTCCAGAATTGAGGGAGGTGCCAATTGCTCATATTCATGAACCTTGGAACATGACCGCGATGGAACAAACCTTTTGTGGTGTACTTATTGGGGAAGACTACCCACTCCCAATCGTCGACTTACAAGAGAGTGCACGCCTTGCAAGAGACAAAATATGGGGACATAAAAATCATCCTGCTGTACAGAAAGAAAAACAACGCCTCTTACAAACACATGTAAATGCGAGGTGATAACATAAGTGATTATTACTAATGAATAAACAAGATTATAAAATACATATTATTGGTGCAGGAGTTAGTGGTCTTATCGCCGCCATCGTCTTAGAAAATCATGGCTATCATCCAGTGGTTATTGAAGCGTCGGATCGCGTCGGAGGGCGCGTCAAAACCGATATCATTGATGGATATCAATTGGACCATGGTTTTCAAGTACTGCTCACAGCCTACCCAGCGGTTCAGAAGTATCTAGATTACGATGCTTTAGAATTACAAAAAATTTTACCAGGTGCCTCTATTTTTAAAGGGGATGACCAAAAAATAATAGGCGATCCATTAAGAGATATTTCGTTACTGTTTCCCACTCTTTTATCAGGAATAGGGAATTTATCTGATAAAGTTAAAATACTGAAATTAAACCAAAAGTTAAAGAATAAATCAATGTCTGCTATATTTTCTGAAACAGAACAATCGACTCTGGCATATTTAACGGATTTTGGTTTTTCAAAGGACATTATTACAGATTTTTTTACGCCATTTTTCAGTGGAATTTTTATTGAAACCCAATTAGAAACGTCGAGTAGAATGTTTGAATTCGTATATAAAATGTTTGGTGAAGGGCATGCAACCATTCCAAAAGCGGGTATGGAGGCGATTCCAAAGCAATTATTAAAGACTCTAAAGACCACAACTTTTAAGTATCATACGAAAGTTACTGCGCTCAAAGATGGAATTATCACTCTTGGTGATGACACGCAATTAGAAAGTCAGTATACTATCGTTGCCACTGAAGCAAGTGGATTGATTTCTAATTTAAAAAATCAATCGACTGATTGGAAATCTTGCACGACCTTATATTTTGAAACGGAAACAAGAGCTATTGATAAAAAATTAATTGGGCTTATTCCTCAAACGGGAACCTTCATAAATAACATCTTTTACAATAGCAGTCTAAAAAGTGTTTCAAAACCTAAAAAAGAACTGCTGTCTGTGACGGTCATAGAGGATCAGGGCCTTTCTAAAAAAGCCCTTATCGAAGCGGTTACAAGAGAGTTAAAAGCGCTCTGTGGCATTTCATCGACGCAATTCATTAAACTGTACAACATCGCGAGGGCACTGCCAAAATTAGCGAATTTAAAATATGAAATGCTACCCTCTGAAACCCGTTTAACAAGTCGTGTGTTTTTGGCTGGAGACACGCAATTAAATGCCTCTTTGAATGCTGCTATGATTTCTGGTGAACGAGCGGCATTGGGTGTTATAGAGTCTTTGAATAATTATATTGATTAATTTAATGAAACAATTTATTCATTTTTTTTATAAAGTTAAAGGAACTTCTAAACACGACTAGTTTACAACGAGCGGTTTCGAGTTGTATTAGATATACAGCGATTCATCTACACATTAATGCATTTCGTCTGTTCTGTTTAACAAAGACTAAACAGTATAAGTAAATTTATGGTTATTTCAAATAGTAAGTAATTATTAAATGTAATTAAAAATAGATGCTTTGAAAATACTGAACCAAACCAAATTAATTGTTAAAAACCTGAATAACCTAAATACTTTAGAGACTTTTTTAAATTCATCATCTGATGTCATTTGTATTATAGATATTAATGGTCATTTTAAATATGTAAATAACTCATTTATTGAAATGTCAGGATATTTAGAATCGAACCTGTTATTAAAAACATTTTTTGATTTTTTAGATCCAAAAGAAACCGTAGAAGTCCTCAAAAAAATAGCATCGCTCTCAAAAGACAATGAAGAGATATCATTTGATTCTAAATATTTTAATCGGGATAAGCTACACAAAACTATTTCTTGGAAAATGGTCTATATTGAACAAGACGTTACACTTTTAGCTATAGGCAAAGACCATACAGAAGAAAATATACTTGTAAAAGAGATAGAGAATATAAAAATGGCCTTAGATGAATCTGCTATTGTCGCGATCACAAATCAAAAAGGGAAAATTACATACGTTAATGATAAATTTTGTCAAATCTCAAAATTTAGTAGAGAAGAATTGATTGGAAAAGATCATAAGATTATTAATTCAGGGTACCATCCCAAGGAATTTATAAAAAATTTATGGCAAACTATTGCGTCAGGTGAGATATGGAAGGGAGAGGTTAAAAATTCAGCAAAAGACGGTAGTTATTACTGGGTAGATACGACCATTGTTCCGTTTTTTAATGATAAAGGAAAACCGATCCAATACATCGCAATTCGGGCAGATATAACAGAAAAGAAAAAAGTTGAAGCTGATTTAATCGCAGCGAAAAAAATAGCAGAAAACTCAGTAAAAATCAAAGAGGAGTTTTTAAGAAACATGAGCCATGAAATAAGAACACCAATGAATAGTATTATTGGTTTTACTGACCTTTTACTAGAAACCAAACTAAATCCTGATCAGAATGAATTTTTAGGTCGAATTAAAAAATCGAGCAGTACTCTTTTGGTATTAACTAATGACATCCTTGACTCCTCAAAATTAGAATCCGGAAAGCTCATATTTGAAAGTATCGATTTTGATCTTATAGAATTAATTGATCAGGTAATTAAAATGATAGAGGATAAAGCCAAAAAGAAAGGCATTGAATTGTCTCTATTTATTGACAGTAAATGTCCTAGGTATATCAATGGAGATCCTACTAGACTAAATCAAGTCCTTCTTAATCTTATTAATAATTCTGTTAAATTCACAGAAGAGGGAGAAGTAAATATGTATGTTAAACATAAGATAGAAAATGATGATTCGATTAATATTATATTTAAAATTGAGGATACGGGTATTGGAATGAGTGAAAAAGCTCAAAAAATTATATTTGAACGTTTTACGCAAGCAAGAAGCGATACGACCCGTAAATACGGTGGGTCTGGATTAGGACTTGCTATTGTGAAAATGATCGTTGATCAAAGGAAAGGTGAAATACATTTAGATAGCACACTAGGAAAAGGAACCACATTTACAATTACAATTCCCTTTAATAAATGCATACAAGAACAAGTTAGTGGTGATCGTAATTCACTATTAGGACAAGAGGATAATAAACCTAAAGTTTTTAGTCTTAAACACTTGAAAATATTATTAGTTGAAGATAATCTCATGAATCAGGCATTGGCAAAAAGTCGAATGAAATCTTGGAATTGTAATATTGATATTGCTGATAATGGAGTCATCGCATTAGAAAAAATAGAAAATTCGATATATGACTTAATATTAATGGATATTCAAATGCCAGAAATGGATGGTTTTGAAACAACAAAAAGGATACGAAAGCTAAAGCCACCTATTTGTGAAATCCCAATTATTGCGATGACTGCTGATGCGTCTTCTAACGATGAGGAGAAATCACTAAAAACGGGAATGAATGATTATATATCAAAACCATTCAATCCAGAATCACTTTATAATAAAATAATATATCATACAAAACAAAAAGCTGATAATGAAGATGAAAATATAGTTGAAGCTGAAGAAAAAGAGACAGATAATCACGTAGATTTATCATTCTTAAAAAAAGAATCGTTGGGTGATGATGATCTTTTTATATTTCTAATTAACACATTTATAGCCAATTTTGAAAGCTTTTTAATAAATGTCAAAGCAGGAATAAAAAGCAAAGATTTTGAATCTATATATAAAGAATCTCATAAAATCATTTCTAATGTTCGTATGATTGCAAGAGAACCACTACAAAATAAAATTAGTTTAATTCACGATTTGAGCAAAGAAGAAAGAGAACTTTCAAAAATTTTAAACCTACTAATTGAATCTGAAAAAATATTTACTCAAATGTCTGTTTCATTGCACAATACAATAAATGAAATAAAAAATGAAAACTAAAAAAATATTACTTGTTGAGGATGACCAAATGTTACTTTCACTCTTAGAATTTAGGTTAAAAAAGGAAGGCTATCATGTTTTGACAGCAACTAATGGCAAAGATGCAATATCAATCATTAAATCTGACCATCCTGATTTAGTTATTTCAGATATTATGATGCCTTTTGTTAGCGGTTTAGAACTCACTGGGTTTATAAAGAATGAATATGAAAATGAAATCCCCATAGTTCTAATTTCTTCGGCCGGTCAAGAAGAAATGGTTTTAGAAGCATTTAATTTAGGGGCCGATGATTTTATAGCAAAACCGTTTAGCCCAAATGAGTTAATCGTTAGGCTTAAAAAAATGATGTAACAAATTTAATACTCACGAAGAATGAAATACCATTGGTTAATTAATTGGAGAAATGTATTAACCCTGATCTTAATAGCGATTTCAAGCACTCTGTTTGCACAGAAAACGCAAAAGCAATCACATAGCTATAACGATATCAAAAGGCTCGTTTCCATGAAGCAGAAGGGGGAGGCAGTGCTAGTCTGTCAATCAATATTAGAAGACAAACCTAATTATTATGATGTAAGAGTGTATTTAGGACGAATTTATTCATGGGAAAAAAATTATGAAGCAGCTAGAACAGAGTTACAAAAAGTACTCTTAAAAAAGCCAAAGCATAAAGAAGCTCTTGAAGCTATTATTAATGTAGAAGTTTGGTCAGATAAAAATATAGAGGCCCTAGAATACCTTAATACGGCGCTAAATTCGTATCCCGTTAACGAGAAATATCTGTTTCAAAAAGTTAAAGTACTTCATAAATTAGATAGAACAGCTATGGCCTCTCAAACCCTTTTAGAGCTTTTGGAATTAAATCCATCTCACAAGGGTGCTAATGAACTTAACAAAAAGTTGAAAATCGCGCAAAAAATAAATGTTGCATCGGTTACCTACGAATTAAATGTGTTCAACAAAATTTTTTCCGAAAGACACTTGCTCAATGTTACTTTATCTAAAAAAACAAAATATGGAATGATTATAGGGAGAGCCAGCTTAGCAAACCGTTTTGAAAAAAAAGGAATGCAATACGAAATAGATGCCTATCCCCGAATTCGGAGTGGTACTTACGCTTATCTTAATTTTGGGATTTCCTATTCTTCACTTTTTCCGTCCCGCAGATATGGCGTTGAACTGCATCAAAAGCTGCCAAAAAGTTTCGAATTTTCTGTTGGATTACGGTATTTAGAATTCTCGGCTTCTAATCCAAAAATAATAACAGGTTCAATAGGGAAATACTATAAAAATTATTGGTTTTCATTACGTCCTTACATAACACCAAAATCGTATGGAACTTCAACTTCGATCAATTTTATTGTTAGAAACTATTTAAAAAATGCAAATAATTTTATTGCTTTAACAGTCGGAATGGGTGTTTCTCCTGATGAGAGGGGAAGGCTTGTAAATGACGAGAGTTTATATAAACTAAAATCCTATAAAGGAAGTTTTGGGTTTCAAAAAACACTTTCCCCATTAGTTAGAGCGCGTTTTAGAATCGGGTATTTTTTAGAAGAAGTTCAATTTAGTTTAGGAGATTACTCAAGTAGATACAGTTTTTCTGGAGGACTCATCGCTAATTTTTAATTAAATAATTACACGAAATTAAAGAACATAAAGCTTTGAGCAAATGCGGAGTTTTTCAGATTTAGAATGTAAAATAGGAATTAAAATTGTAGAAGTTAAAACCCTAAATGGAACTACAAAAAAAAGACTCGTAAAATGGGAAGTATCCTATTGAATTCTTGAAGTTTTTAAAATAAATACTAATGAAAAAATTAACCATCGTTGTTTGCCTTTGTATTCCACTTTTAGTAGGCATTGTGAGCACCTCTTTATGGTTTTATTCAAAAAAAGAAAACTTTAAAAACCAAGCTGATGTCCACCAAGAACTGCTTTTTAATAAAGTTTCTCTTTTTAATGATGCTGTTGTACATGAGGTGAGAATACAATTTAAGCAATCAGAATATTGGGATTCTTTGGTGCATTATAAAACGCAAGAGAACTTGTTTGAAAAAAAAACATATCTAAAAGGAGATGTCGTAATCGATGGTCAATACAGTTATAATGTAGGCGTTAAAATTAAAGGAGAATCGTCCTATAAACACTACCCATCCAACAAGAAATCATTAAAAATTAATTTTGATAAATTTATTAAAGGGCAAAAATTTCAGGGATATGAAGAAATAAACTTGAACAATAATTTTAAAGACCCAACATTTATGCGAGAAAAGCTTTATCTAGATTTTTTGCATGATGTAGGAGTTCCATCTCAAAAAAATGCGTATGCCAAAGTATATATCAATAATCAATATTGGGGACTTTATCTTATGGTAGAGGAGATCGATAAAAATTTTCTAGAAAGGAACTTTGGAAATAAAAAAGGAGCACTTATAAAAGGGGAGCCCCAGGCTTATTTAGATTGGCATGGTAAAGACAGTCTTAGTTATACTCGAAAATATAAGATTAAAAGTGGTGCAAAGACAAATTCTACTAAACAATTGATACATTTTCTAAACATCATTAATAATTTTGAAGGGTCCGATGAAATGTACGAAACAGCACTGGGAGGCATTTTCAATATTAAAAACTGTTTAAAAGCTTGGGCCGTCAACAACGTCTTAGTTAATGTAGATGCTTATAATATATACTATCCTCATAATTTTTATTTATACTATAATACTAAAACAGCCAAGTTTGAATGGATAAATTATGATGGCAATTACAGTTTTGGTGCATGGTCTCCAAATTTTACTTTGGAACAAATGCTAGCATTAGATATTTATTATGTGAAGGAAGATGATAAAAGGCATCCGTTAGTCACTAAACTATTAAAAGAAAATATAAAGATTAAAGAATCCTATAGAAAGATTATTGAAAATGAAGTGTTAGACTATTTTGTACCTAAAAAATTTAACAAAAAAATTGAATCGTTAAAATTACTTATTAATGAAAGCGTCTATACCGATTCCTTAAAAATGTATACAAATAGAGAATTTGATATAAACATAGAGCAATCCATAGGAGATATTAATGATCCTGGGGCATTTATACCGGGCTTAAAGCCATTTATAAAAAAAAGACGAGCACATATAGAAGAACAATTATTAAATGGCAATTAGGTCACATTAAAAACCAATTTCTATCGCTTATTTCAGGTTGGAATATGTAAATTATATATAATACTATGAATCAACTTATACTAATTGGTCCGACAAGTTTTTTAACGATAATAAGTACAATTATAATTGTATTTATAACCATCTCAATATTAGTTTTTATAGCTGCATTTAGAGTTCGATACAGAAGAGAGAGAAATCAACTGAAAGAAAATGAGTTAGTTCAAAAATTTCAAGCTCTTTTTTCTGATTTTTTGTTTTCCAACGAAGATGAAGAATTAATTAGCATGAAAAAATTTGAATCCTTTACTAAAAATAAATTTGACAAATCTATTCTGCTTAAGACACTCTTTAAAATCCATGAAGATATGACAGGAGATATAGCAGATAAACTTAAAATGCTCTATGTGGAACTTGAGTTGGTGAACGATTCCATAAAAAAAATGAAAAGCTCAAAATGGAATGTCCAAATTACAGGTATTAGAGAGCTTTCGGATATGAAAATAAAAAATGTTACAAATGAAATTGCCTTACTTACTTTACATCCTAATAAAATTTTAAGAAGAGAAGCACAATTAGCTTTGGTGAAAATTGAAGGGTTTAAAGCACTGAACTTTCTGAATACCCTTACTTACCATTTATCAGAGTGGCAACAACTTCTTTTGTTAGAAACAATTCAACATTTTAATGGAAATCAGATGCCACCACTCGAAATACTTCTTAGGTCTGAAAACGATTCAGTGATCTTATTTGTGCTTAAAATTATCAGAGTTTTTAATTTAATTTCCCTGAAAGACAACTTATTACAGCTTCTAAATCATAGAAATGAAAAAATAAAAATTGAAACAATAGTAGTCTTAGGAGATCTCCAAATAAACGATTCATTGACCATCCTCAAAAGAAATTATTTTAAAAGCACCAAAGCAGTAAAACTAAAAATAATAGAATTATTTGGGAAAATAGCCGACACCAAAAATAGTCCTTTTTTAGCGGAACAATTAAAAATTTATGATTACGAAACAAATATTCAAGTATTAAGATCGATTAAAGATATTGGAGGAAAACAAAAACTTGAAGAAATTAAACCAAACCTAACCTCAAAACAACAAATTCTTTTATTACATGTCCTAGAAGAATCTAAATAAATATCTAATATGTTTTTTAAAAACGAACTAATCCTAAATTTTTTAAGCAATGGTATTTTACTATATGGAGCTATTTTAGCACTATCCTATATTATACTGTCCGTGATCTCTGCGATAGAAACAAATCACTACTTAAAAAAAAATAGTTTTGTTAACTACACTAAAATTTTAGCATCCCCATTTGCACCCACAATATCTATAATAGCACCAGCCTATAATGAATCCCTGACTATTATAGAAAATGTGAGATCATTACTTTCCATCCAATATGTAAATTATGAAGTACTTCTAATTAATGATGGAAGTACAGATGATTCTTTAGGTAAATTAATTGAAGCATATGCACTTACAAAAGTGAATTATTCATTTAATAAAAAACTCCCTACCAAAAAAGTTAGAGCTGTCTATCGATCCACAATACCTGCTTTTAAAAGACTCTTAGTTATCGATAAAGAAAATGGAGGCAAAGCAGATGCTTTAAATTTAGGACTCAACATAAGTGACAACAATTTAGTTGCCTGTATCGATGTAGATTGTATCCTTGAACCAGATGCATTATTAAAAATGGTCAAACCATTTCTCGAGAATGAAAATGAAGAAAAGGTAATTGCTGCTGGCGGCGTTATTAGGGTTGCCAATTCATGTGTTATAAAAGACGGAAAACTAGTAGAGGTTAAGTTGCCAAAAAAGTTTTTAGCTAAATCACAAGTATTAGAGTACATGAGGTCTTTTCTTTTAGGGAGAATGGCATGGAGCAAATTAAATGGATTATTACTTGTTTCAGGAGCTTTGGGACTCTTTGATAGAAAAACAATGATTGCTGCTGGAGGCTATAATAAAATTGTAGGGGAAGACTTAGAACTGGTGACAAGAATTAGAAAGTACATGGATGAAAAAGGAGAAAAGTATAAAGTAGTTTATATTCCAGACCCTCTTTGTTGGACAGAAGTCCCAGAAAATTATAAAATTTTAGGAAACCAGCGAAACAGATGGACGCGAGGTTTGATAGAGACCTTAATAATTCACAAAAATATATTTTTTAATTCGTCCTATGGAATTTTAGGAGTCATCAGCTATCCGTATTGGTTTTTTTATGAATGGCTAGCCCCTATAGTAGAGTTTATAGCAATCGTTTATTTTATTTTTTTAATTGTTTTTAACTTAGTAAACTGGGACTATTTTATATTATTAACAACAGCTGTGTATGCATTTGCTGTCATGTTTTCTGCATTATCAATTCTTAGTGAAGAACTTACTTATCACCAATATTCAAAAAAAGGAGTTCTATTTAAACTTATCATTATTGTTTTACTTGAGCCTCTAGTTTTTCATCCTTATGTTATGTGGTCTTCCGTAAAAGGCAATTTTAATTTTGTCTTCAATAGGAAGAAAAAAGATTGGGGAGAAATGACACGAACAGGATTTAAAGGGGAGGTAATTCCTTAAGTTGAGGCCTAATTTGCTAGAATTTCTAAATGAAAAAAAAATACACGTCTAAACGCTCCACATCTCATCATACATAAACCAAATAGGTATCAAGTATCGATTGAATAACTTCTTTAAATACTACAAAACCCTTGAGTATTAAATCATTCCTCTGAATTATTTAATGTCATATCATGGTCATACTGACAACACATTGGTAAATTAATATATGCATTCAGATCGCTCGCAACCTTGTCGGTGTCATAGCCGGACGCTGCAATGGCATTATGAATTTCCATCTCATTGGTCTTAGTTGCATCAAAAGCAACGTCGATTTTCTTTTTGTCTACATCCCAGGTTGCGTTCGCGACCCCTTCAACTTTGTTCGCCGCTTTTTCAATGGTTTTTTTACACATCCCACAGTTTCCTATGACTCCAAAACTAAGGTTTGTCATTTGTGATTGATTTGAAATAGTTACAACTTTTGTAGCAGTTGTTTCTTTTTTAATAGCCTTTTTACAGCTTAATAATCCGATTGCTGCAATCACAGTCAAACTTAAAATTACTTTTCTCATGGTGTCTAAATTTAATTATTATTAATTGTTTTCAATTTATTCTATGACTTGTTTTACTTCGCCACATTTCAGCATCGCTTGTCCAAAATAAGGGTTCACTACTTTTTCTTTTTTACTCAGCCAATACGCTCCCTTATTGTTATCCGCCATAGGGCAAAATTGTTGGTATATTTTTTCATTTACCCCAAAACGTTCAATCGCACTTGTTAAGTAGGAGGAAAGCGGTTTGAACTGACTTCTTTGCACTGCAATGTCTCTTGAATTTGAAATAGAAATAGCAGCATTTTTAATTTCTTTACCCAAAGACATCCAATTTGTGAGTGCATTTTCGTTTTTTAATAGATTCGTATCAACCTCCGTTAAATCAGCGAGTACCATTTTGGCGTTTTTCATAACTGCCTCCGAATCATCGTTGACTAAATCATCTTTTAAAAGAATATAGCTATCAAACACTTTTTTTAATTGATTTTGAAACGTTTTTGATGCTTTAATTCGTTCATTAATAGGAGTAGGGCTGTCCATGTCAGTCATGGTCTCCATCATTCCCATATGTCCTTCGTGACCTGTCATTGTTTTTCCACCCGCTTTGTTCATCATCGACTTTTTGCCTTGTAATTGTGCCGCAGCATCAACAGTGAAAGCACCGTTTGTCACGATTTCATCTCCGGAGTTTAGACCCTCAACAACCTCATAATAATCGCCTAATTTAGTTCCTAATACAATTTCTTTCATTTCAAAAATGGGCTCGGTGCTATTTGGTTTTAAATACACCACCGATCGAACGCCTGTCCACAACACAGCAGACGCTGGGATTTTCAACATTGTTTTAATTGCGGAAGCTTGTGTTCTTTTGATGATGCCTTCAACGAACATTCCCGGTTTAAACACATGGTTTTTGTTGTTTAAAACGGCTCTTAATTTTACGGTTCTTGTGTTTGCATTTAAAACAGGATCTATAAAATCAACCTTCGCTTTGAACGTTTTATTTGGATTCGAATTCGTCGTTATTGAGATTTCTTGTCCTTTTTCAAATAGATCAATTTGATTTTCATATACATCAAAATTTGCCCAAACCGTATTGAGGTTGGCTATTTTTAATAAGGCTTGACCTTGTTTGATATAATCGCCTTGTGCTACTAATTTTTCAGAAACCGTTCCAGAGAATGTCGCATAAATTGGCACGTTGTCTTTGACTTTTTTAGTGGTCTCAATTTGATTGATTTGAGCGTCAGAAAGTTTCCATAGTTTTAGTTTATTTCGCACTGCGTTATACAATGCTGGCTGGGATTCTTTTAAAGACACTGCCGTGATTAATTCTTGCTGAGCCGCATACAATTCTGGAGAATACACCGTTGCCAACAATTGACCTTTTCGTATTTTTTCACCCGTAAAATTGACATTCAGTTTTTCTATCCTCCCAGAGAAATAACTCACTTGAACGGCATTGGCTTCTTCATTTTCAACAATGGTTCCTGATAACTTCACTCCACTGTTTTTCATAACACCCTCACCAAGCACAGACGTTTGGATGTTGGCCAATGCCATGGCGTTTTCGGTCAGTTTAAACTGATCTGCGGCTAAACCCATTGCAGTTGTTTCGGCAGGAATTAAATCCATTCCGCAAATAGGGCAATCGCCTGCTTCAGGAAGTATGATTTGTGGATGCATCGAGCAGGTCCACATTTGATCTGTTTCAGTCATTTCAGCGTGATTGTGTGCTGTTTCTTCGTTGGAGAAATTTGCAGAAAGAACCCATCCTAATAACAATCCAACAGCTAATATTCCGATGTAAATTATATATTTTTTCATGTCTTTAATTTGTTAAATAATTAATAACCGCAGTTTGTACGTAATACATTTTTATAGATTCCACCTGATTCATTTGAAACTTTAATTGCAATTCTTGAATGTCAAGCACATCGTTAAAATCGATTGTTCCTGTTTCATAGCTTTTGATTAAAATGTCTTCAGCATACTTGGCTTGCTTTAGGTTTTTTACTTGCGTATCATAGCTTATTCGTGCACTATTACGTTGTTTTAAAGCGTTATCCAAAAGGGTTTCTAAGGCATTTAAGCGTTCTTGTTTTTTGAATGTAATTTCTTGTTTTTGAAGCTTATTTTGTTTCGTCCTAGACTTGTATTTAGAATTAAAAATTGGAATCGAAAGGGACACCATCGGCATCAAAACATCTTTTCCATTATCGCTAAAATTCACATCGGGCCTTTTTTCAACATTGACATAATCCAACCCAAACCCAAACATTGGACTGCTTTTCTTTTGGTTTAATAATTCTGATTTTTCAACGGATTCGTAAAGTTTATCATACTTTAATAACTCAGGATGTAGGGTCAATTTATCGGCATGCATATCAATAGTATGTTCTGGGATTTTTAAATAATTAATTACTTTGACTGCGATGTCTTTGTCCCGATTGAGGTGTTTATTGAAGTTGGTTTGTTCCGCCAAAAAGTCGTGTTCTAAAACCTGATTGAGTTGCTTCAATTCATTTTTTCGCATTTGCAATCGCAACACATCTACCACCGAAGCTTTTCCAACTTCCACAGAAGTTAATGCTAGGGTTTCATAGGTTTTAAGTAATGACATATTTTCGACTAAAATCGTTTGTTTCGCTTTCAACGCATAGAGCTTATAATAAGACTGCGAAATAGATGCAACCAATTTTCTTTTAGCAATGGCTACATCTACATACACGGCATCTGCCAAAGACGTTGCATAGTTTTCTCTGGCGGTAATGGTTCCAAACGAAGGCAGCATTTGCTTGGCAGATACTTTGAAGCGTTGCGCTCCCGTTCGAGTTTCAGGTTCACTCACAAAATAACCCACTCCAATTTGAGTATTCGGTAAGGTGTTTGCCTCGTTCACTTTTTCAGAAACAATGCTATATTGTAATTTGAATTTTTGAATTTCTGGATTGTTATTCAATGCTACATCAATAAGTGTTTCTAACTCTTGACTTTTCGCTGAAAGAACAAAGAATAGAGAACAAAGAACAATGACTGTTTTTATGATGAATTGTTTATTGTAATTTTTCATTGTACGTTTATTTTGTCTATTTTATTTTCTCTTTTTTCTGCTGAAAACTCCTGCTTCCAACTATACAACACTGGAACCACAAACAAGCTGATTAACGCAATGAGCATACCTCCAAAACTCGGAATCGCCATCGGAATCATAATATCACTTCCGCGACCGGTGGATGTTAAAATCGGCAACAATGCCAAAATCGTAGTTGCCGTGGTCATTAGGCAAGGTCTGATTCGTTTTTCTCCTGCTTCGACAATAGCGGCTCTAATTTCCTTTTTGTTTTCAGGGGTATTTCGTTCAAAGGTTTGTTTTAAATAGGTCGCCATGACCACACCATCGTCGGTGGCAATTCCGAAAAGTGCAATAAATCCAACCCAAACCGCCACACTCAGATTGATGGGATGCATCTGGAATAAATCGCGAAGATTTTCACCAAACACATCAACATTTAAAAACCAATCTTGACCATAGAGCCAAATCATAATAAAACCACCTGCAAATGCCACCGCAATACCCGTAAAAACCATGAGTGAAGTCGCTACAGAGCGAAACTGAAAGTATAGAATTAAAAAGATAATGAGTAACGCAAGCGGTACCACCACCGATAAGGTTTTTTCTGCACGCAATTGATTTTCATAAGTTCCTGTAAATTGGTAATTAATCCCTTTTGGAACGATGAGCGCTCCTGAATCTATTTTGGATTGAATCAATGCTTGTGCATTTTCAACGACGCTTACTTCTGCAAAACCATCCAACTTATCAAACAAAACATAACCAACTAAAAAGGTGTCTTCACTTTTGATGACTTGTGGCCCTTGTTCGTAACGAATGCTTGCCAATTCGCTTAAAGGCACTGGACTTCCTTTTTCCACAGGAATGTATATCTGCTTCAAATCATTGGGGTTTGCGCGTAATTCTCTTGGGTAACGCACCCGAATGCCATAGCGTTCTCGACCTTCAATGGTTTGCGTGATTCCCATCCCACCTACAGCTACTTTAAGCACATTCTGAACCGCTTGAATGCTAATGCCATAGCGAGCAATTTTTTCTCTATCAATATCGATAAGTAGGTAGGGTTTCCCGACAATTCGGTCGGCATAGACTGCCTGCTGTTTCACGCCTTCGGCTTGTTTTAATAGGGTTTCTAATTGCAATCCAAAGGCTTCGATTTCTTTTAAGTCCTGTCCTTTTACCTTGATGCCCATTGGCGCACGCATCCCAGTTTGAAGCATGACCAATCGGGTTTCAATCGGCTGAAGTTTTGGAGCAGATGTGACGCCTGGTAATTTGGTAACACGTACGATTTCATTCCAAATATCATCGGGGGTTTTAATTTCTGGACGCCAATTACGGTAAAACTCTCCGTCATCATCTTTTATTAATTGAGACCTTTCTACTGTGCTTAATGTGACATTTTCTGAATTGTTGGGATTTGCAGAAAAACGCCCATCTTTCAATTCAAACAAACCAGCAGTGTTCACTTTATAACGCTGGCGATTGCCGTTTTCATTCAGCATGAATTCTGATTTGTATTGAATGATATTCTCATACATTGACAAAGGCGCTGGATCTAAAGCTGATTCGGTGCGACCTGATTTTCCAACCACCGTTTTAATTTCTGGAATGCTGGCAACTGCCATGTCCAATTGCTGTAAAACCCGTTTGTTTTCTTCCACGCCCGAGTGCGGCATTGAGGTTGGCATCAACAGAAAAGAACCTTCATTTAAGGAGGGCATAAATTCTTTTCCTGTATTTTTCATGATGTTAAATCCTGCGATGACAATCAAGGTTGGAACGGATAAAAACAAGACCTTGTTTTCTAAACACCAGCCTAAAATTCGGGTATAATATCTTTTAAATACCGTAAATACAGCCAACAATCCAAAACTGATAATACTTACAAAAATCAGATTCCAAAAGAGGCTTTGATCCACGCCTAAAGGGCGCCAATAGGTTGCCAATAGGAATGTGATTGCGAGGGCAGAAATACCGACATTCATGACATTTGGGGTCAAAGAAAATTGAAAATTATATAGAGAGAAATGAATGTCTTTTGCTTTAAGGAATGATGTCAATCCAAAAGCGATCAAAATTAACCCCAACCAATATCCATAAATAATGGCGGTTATTCCCAGTAAAATTAATACGAAATTAATGACACGGCTCGTACCGTTTTTAATACTTTTCTTTCTAAATAAATATGCGGCAAATGGCGGAATTAAAAACAAAGCCACGATAATAGAAGCGGTCAGGGCAAAGGTTTTTGTAAAGGCTAAGGGTCTGAATAGTTTTCCTTCCGCACCCATCATGGTAAATACCGGAATGAAACTAATGATCGTTGTCATGACCGCCGTCACAATAGCACCAGACACTTCTGTGGTCGCATTATATACCACTTGATCTATGCTTAATTTTTTACTTTTTACTTCCAACTTTTCACGCTCATCCAAATGCCGAATGATATTTTCTGTGAGAATCACTCCCACATCCACCATGGTGCCAATTGCGATCGCGATTCCCGAAAGGGCTACAATGTTCGCATCTACGCCAAAGAGTTTCATGGCGATGAATACTATTAATATGGCCACTGGCAATAAACCAGAAATTAGGACCGAAACACGCAGATTAAAAACCATCATAATGATGACCAAAATGGTAATTAAGATTTCTAATAATAAGGCATCATTCAGAGTGCCTAAGGTTTCTTGAATTAATTCGGTTCGGTCATAAAAAGGAACAATCGTTACTTGTGAGGTTCTCCCATCGGCTAAGACTTTGGAGGGCAATCCAGTGCTTAACTCGTTTATTTTTTCTTTTACGTTATTGATTACTTCCATCGGATTGGCTCCATAGCGTGCCACGACAACCGCCCCAACCACTTCGGCACCTTCTTTGTCCAAAATCCCGCGTCGTGCGGCTGGACCTAGGGAAACGTTGGCAATGTCTTTAATTTTTATAGCCGTAAAATCTTCTGAAGTCACGACTGCATTTTCGATATCTTCAATAGATTTCACATAGCCCAATCCACGCACTAAATATTCAACTTTATTAATTTCTAGGGTCTGAGCCCCGATGTCTGCATTACTTTCTTTAATCGCTTTAACCACATGATGCAACCCGATTTTATATTGCCGCATTAACTCTGGATTGACATCGACTTGATATTCTTGAACATAGCCTCCAATCGAAGCCACTTCAGAAACCCCACTTGCAGAGGATAGCGCATATTTTACATAGTAGTCTTGAATGCTTCGGAGTTCCTGTAAATCCCATCCACCTGTGACGTTTCCGTTTTCGTCGCGACCTTCGAGGGTGTACCAGAAAATTTGACCTAAGCCTGTAGCATCAGGTCCCAAAGTGGGATTCACGTCCTTCGGAAGCAATCCGCTTGGCAATGCGTTGAGTTTTTCGAGAATGCGACTGCGACTCCAATAAAATTCTATATCTTCTTCAAAAATGACATAGATGCTAGAAAAGCCAAACATGGAAGAACTACGAATGGTTTTTACGCCTGGAATTCCCAGTAGGGAAGTGGTTAGGGGATAGGTAATCTGATCCTCAATGTCCTGAGGCGAACGGCCGTCCCATTTGGTGAAAACTATTTGTTGATTTTCGCCAATGTCTGGAATGGCATCCACAGCCACGGGATTTCTCGGTAAAAACTCTAGATTCCAATTAAAAGGCGAATGAACAGTTCCCCATCCTATAAAAAGGAGCAACATTAAAACGGCTACGAGTTTGTTTTCTATTAAAAATTTAATGCTTTTATTGAGCATGGATTTATTTTTTTAAACAATGAGACATTAGTAGTTTTAAAACTACTGCGTACAAGGAATCATCCTAAAGAATGTTCTTAGGACAATCGTCTAATCATGTTTAAAAATCAAATTAAATACGTCTCATCTAGCTTAAAGAGTTGCCTGATGACCAAAGGAGGGGTGTAATCTGTGTAAGAATTTATGTCTTTTTTTGCAATTTCAAAAAGGGTAATATAAGTGCAAACGAAAGAAGTGACAAGTTTTTGTTGCTCAAGAGAAAGCGAATCAAAAGACTGTTGTAATTCATTTTGACCGTCAACTACAAGTTGTTTATCATTACAGCAGTTTTTTTTATTAACGTTGCATCTGTCGGTTGAAGGTTTTTGCATTTCCATTCCGCAACCTTTTGCTTTATGAAAAATGGCAGTTTCTACTAAAGTATCGCCGCAATAATGCATATTCACTGAAAACGACATCGTAGAGAATAACACTACAAAAGCCATTGTAAAAGACACTATTTTATGGAATATTTGCTTCATATCTAGTTGCAAATTTAGATAAAAATCAGTATATTTAATTATAATTTTGTGTTAATTTAAAAATCACAGATTAATGTAAGCTTCCCCTAAAACCGCACTGTTTAAAAGTATAAAAAACATAGTAGCTTTAAACAGAAAAAATGAAAAAAAATTACATATTTCTAACCCTATTGCTAACATTATTCGCTTTACCGAAAACAGCATCAGCTCAAATAGATTACTACGGTCCAGAATCATTTGGTGATATTTTAGAAAATAGTTTTACCCAATCCTGGACGCCAACTTCGATTTCATCTATTGAAAACAAAAAGTATATTGTAATTTTAGATGAAGCAACAAAGTCAAATGTGATTGCTTTAAACGCTACAGATATTGAAACTATTGAAGTTGTGCCGTTAACAAACATTACAGAAGGTACTTATGGTTCTATGATGCGAAGTATTTTTCAAATTTTGGATGAAAATACGCATTTCGAAAATGATCCTGGAGGAGGAAGTGGAACTTATGAATCTTTGAATGGCTTTTATACAGTAAAACCTATAATGCATAGTTACTTCAGTCTAAATTCAACGTCGAGTTCTGGAGTTAATTCTACAGATGATGGAACCTATTATATGTCATTGTATTATTTTGAATTTTAGTAAATATATAAAAATCGTTGCTCTATTTTTTTAACTACCGCAATTTATTTTCGACCTCATAAAATTTTGGTAAAACAATAGCTAAGTGGAGCGTACATATTTTAGGCTATCCAAATGCAATGATCCTGTGGATGATTGTATTTGGATACAACTCTTTACTAAAATCTCGTTCCAAAACGTATTTATCTAAAAATATACACTGTACATTTTCATAACGCCAAATAGTCTAAAATATAGCGAACGAGCCGTAATTGTTTCCAAAACTTTGTGCAATCTTTAAAAGATTTTAGAGTTTCAATTTGTATTTTACATAATAAATTAAATTTATAGACAATATATTGTCTATTTGGTATGTTTTTTGTATCTTTAGATAATATATTATCTATTATGACAAAGTATAGCGTAAATAAAGTGCCTTCTGATATTCTTATATTAATTGCTCAAAATGTTGTTGCATTAAGAAAAGAACAGGCTTGGACACAGCAAGATTTGTCTGAGAAATCTGACGTTTCTTATGGAAGCATAAAAAGGTTTGAAAGAACGGGTCAGATATCTTTTGAATCTCTTCTTAAAATTGTCGAATCTTTAAGAAGGCTTTCTGAATTTGAAAAGGTCCTGCTTCCGCCTAAAGAAAACCAGAGAATTAAGGAACTGTTTAAAATTTATTAATTAAGGTGAAGAAATCAATTGTCAAAATAAAAAATGAAAAAAGAAAATTTATTGATGTTTCTATTAAGTTTTCAAATGATGAAATTGCAGTAGGAAAACTCATATTGGATAATAGATTAGTTCATTTTAAATATAATGATGAATTTTTAGCTCTAGGATTAAATCTATCTCCAATAAAACTTCAATTCGATAATAGCATTCAAATAGCCAATCCAGATCCTTTTCATGGAATATTTGGAGTGTTTGATGATTCCCTACCTGATGGTTGGGGTATGCTCTTATTGAATCGTGCTCTTGAGAAGCAAGGATTATCATTGAACGATATTAATATTCTTGATCAACTTGCGTATATAGGTGACTCTGGAAAAGGTGCACTTATATATAATCCAGCAATTAAGAATGAGGAAAACTTTAGTGATAAAATTGATTTAGATCGATTGAAGACAGTAATAGATAAAGTATATAAAGGCACAAGTACAGAAGTAATCGAAGAACTAATGCATTTGGGTGGTTCATCTGGTGGAGCGCGACCTAAAGCAAACGTTGGTTATAATTCGAAGATTGATGAATTAATACATGGTTATAATACTCTTCCTGAAGGATTCGAACATTGGATTATCAAGTTTCCAAGTTCTGAAGATCCAATTGACATAGCTAACATTGAATATGCTTATTATAAAATGGCTTTAGCAGCAAATATTGAAATGAGCGAATGCAAATTACTTAAAAGTGCCAGTGGTCAACAAATTTTTGGCACCAAGCGTTTTGATAGAATTGGTAACAATAGAATTCATATGCACTCTATGGCTGGTTTAACTAATGATAATTTTCGAAGAAGTAGTATAGACTATGGACACATTATTGATACAGCTTATAGATTAGAACAATCTGCTACAGCTCGTAGAAAAGTGCTACGCCTAGCGGCTTTTAATATTTACAGCCACAATAGAGATGATCACTCCAAAAATTTCTCATGGTTAATGGATGACTCAGGTATGTGGTCTTTAGCACCAGCTTATGATTTAACATACTCATCTACCTCAATTGATGAACACAGTACTAGAGTAGCTGGAGTAGGAGCTAATCCAGGTAGAGCCAATATCATGACTTTAGCCGAAGAATTTAGTATTAGTAAGCCATCTGAGTTAATTGAAGAAGTCCAAGAATCTCTATCTCATTGGCCAGTTATAGCAAAAGAATGCGGAGTGAGTAAAGAATCGATTAATAGAATACAAAAGAAATTTGAGCAACTAAGAGACTAATTTCTATTTTACATAATATAGATAGTTACAATTAAAAAAGATTAAATAGTAACGAGAATAGAATAAGTGCTTAGAATTTTATTCTTCTTAAAATTTAAGCTCTTGTGGCAATCCACGAGAATCGCGTAGAAAAAAATAAGACGTACAAATACTCAAATACGAGAATTTTGATAACATCTAAAAGGTTAGCTTTTATTTTGGCGTTGGCAAGCGTTGGATAATTGTGTGTAAAATAAATTGCCAGAGCAATTTGATTTTATAAAACAATCGAGCGCTTGGTAGCGGCAATTTTACATAATGACAAATTATAGCTATCAAATGGATAAACCTTTCTTACTAACTAAACAATACATTTGTACTATAATTTATATTATGTAAAATAGAATATTTCAACTTCCAATGCCCTCTATTCAGTTTAGTTCACTAATTTTGTAGCATACAAATAAAGCCAATGAAAACTCTTACCATATTCCGTGTCATCGCCTTTTTAGAAGGTTTGTCGTATATTCTATTACTATTTGTTGGCGTGCCTTTAAAGTATCTTAATGGCGACGTGACACTTGTTAAAATGCTCGGCATGCCGCATGGGTTTCTATTTATGGCGTATATCGCATTTGTGATCGTATTACGATTCGATCATAAATGGTTTAAAAAACATTTTATTTTAATTGCCTTAGCGTCTATCATTCCTTTTGGAACGTTTATCGTCGAATACAAACTCAGAAAAACAGCCTAAACAATGGAACATATTATCGATTTGATCGTTCAGTTATTAACTTCATGGGGGCTATCCGAAAACATCGCTTCATTTCTAAGTATTTCTGGTTTGTTTATACTTCTAACAATCCTTATTTATATTGTTGATGTTGTTTTAAAGAAAATTATTCGGGCAACGTTTACAAAGATTGCAAATAAATCTAAAACGGATTTTGATGATATCATGCTCGAAAATAGAGTTCCTGGTAGCATTGCTCAAATAGTCCCTTATATCCTAACCTATAATCTCATTCCTAGTTTATTTAATGGGTTCGAGAATGGGAAAGAATTTTGTGAGAAAACCATTTTATTAGTTGGAATAGGCCTTACAATTTGGGGCGTAAGAAATGTCCTCAACTCTTTAAAAATATATTTCAAAACCCTTAGTTTCCTTAAAGATAAACCTGTAGATAGTTATATTCAGGTCTTTATGATTTTTGTATGGATGACCGGAATTTTTGGAACTGTCGCTATAATCACCGGAATTTCATTTTTTAAATTTATTGCGGGATTAGGAACCGTTTCGGCCATTATTATTTTGGTGTTTAGAGATACTATTCTTGGGTTTGTGGCCAGTATACAGGTGTCTATTAATGACATGGTTCGTATTGGAGACTGGATTACCTTAGAGAAATTTGGTGCCGATGGCGATGTCATTGAAATTAATTTAGCAACGGTAAAAGTTCAAAATTTTGACAACACCATCACCACCATCCCCACCTATGCCCTGATCTCCGACTCCTTTAAAAACTGGCGCGGAATGGACGAATCGAACGGAAGACGTATTAAGCGTTCTTTGAACATTCGGATGGAGAGTGTTAAAAACTTGAGTCAGGATGATATTCTAAAAATGTCTAAAATTCAACTTATATCCGATTATATTTTACAACGCTCTCAGGACATCAATACCTATAACGAAAATCATACGATTGATAAATCGCTACTAATTAATGGACGAAATCTAACCAATATTGGCGTTTTTAGAAAATACATGGAAACATTTATTGAACAACATTCGGCGATCAATAAAGACATGATGATTATGGTGCGACAGTTACAACCTACAGCGCAAGGGCTACCCATTGAAATTTATGCCTTTAGTAGTGATAAACGTTGGAAAAACTATGAATTTATTATTGCAGACATTTTTGATCATATGATAGCATCTGTAAATGATTTTGATCTAAAAATTGCGGAATCGCCTCTTTTTCCAGCCTCTAAAAAATAAGCCATGAGTTTAAGAGATTCGAGTTTAAAATCCCTTCGACCTGACGTCATAACAGGAACGGTTAAAACGGAAATGTCATCCGAAGAATATTTTCAAAATTCCATTTTACGACCGATTATAAAGTTTCAAAATGATCTGTTAATCGCCGTATTTTTGAATTATTGCAACACCTACAAAAACGTGTTTTTTGATTTGTCGGTTGAGAAAAAAATCATGTATATCGATACTGCGATTGTAAAAAATACCGCTTTTAGAAACAGCCTAAAAGACCTCATTATTGGTCTGTTTTCGGTCGAAGAATATTCCCAGTACATTGAAAATGCATCCGCCTTAAATAAACGAATGACCGGCATTATTAAAGAACGTTTAATTAGCCATGTTCAGGTACTCTCAGAAGCCCGCCCTACAACGTAGATTCGCCATTCAAATTGGTGGTTAATACCGAGCTCATATAATCAAAATAAGGTCTGATCACTTTAAAACTCTCAACGATTTGATGTTCAAAGTCTTTGGATAATACGGCTTTATCAGAATATTTTCGCACAAAAATAAACTGTTTTTTACGAATCAAATCAATGTTTGGATCTTGCTTGTCAAACCCTCTTGGAGCCGATTTTAATTCATCCCCTTGAACCGTCCCCCAAACCGCTTTAAATGCAGGTGTATCCATCAACGCTCGGATATCTTCCGAATCCATTTCAAACTCTTTACGGATTCTCAAAAGGTCTTCTTTACTAGGATCCCAAAAACCAGTGGCAATAAAACTTTCGTTTTCGGGGGCAAGATGTAAGTAATAACCCCCTCTTAATTCTGGTTTCGTCCGATGAAAGCTCCCCCCAAAATGGGTTTTGTAAGGTAATTTATTCTTTGAAAAACGAACATCTCTATAAATTCGAAATACTTTAAATGTATCAATCGAATCAAACTGATTTAGTTGCTCAGATAACTGACTATAAAATTGTTTCACGTCCAATTCAATTTCCTTAAAACTCGCTTTATGGTCATGAAACCAATCGCGGTTATTGTTTTTTTGCAATTTTTTTAGAAAACTAAATACATCTTTGGAGATCATAACTTATGGTTTTTTAAATTCTATTTTATGTAAAATCAAGCCCGATGCTGGTGCAATATAATCCATGACAAACTCACTTTCAGATTTCAAACTGTCTTTAATATACTCCAAATCGATTTCGCCCCGTCCTAATTTGATCAAAGCCCCCATCATCAATCGAATTTGATGCCGTCCAAACCCTTTTCCAATCACTTTTAAAACATAACTTTTTTTAGGAAAAAAACTGGCCGTGTACAGTGTGTTCTCAATCAGCTCACAACCGATCAATTCTCGATCATAAACGCCTTCATTCGTAGGTTTATAACAATAGGTTTTATAATTGTTTTTACCTTCAAACAACAGTGCCCCTTCTTTCATTAAATCGATATCCAACGGCTCTAAAATAGTGGTCAGTATCGGTGCTGCAAACGGATGAAACTTTTCGCCCTGTGCAAATACATAATGGTATTCTTTTAATTTTGAATCCTGAATGATATTAAATTTCGCATCCACTTCTTCAATGCTCAACGCTCTAATATCTTGTGGAAGGTTTTGATTAAACGTTCCCATAAATTCGACTAAATCCTGTAAGGGTTGTCCATCTAAAAACAATTCAAAAGCAGCCTCACTCGCAGAGACCATGGCATCCGTTCGCCCCGCTCCGAGTGTTTTAAAAGAGTGTTCTCCCAGTATAAATTTTAGGGTGCGATCAATCATCAGATGCACAGTTTTGGTGTTGGGTTGTTTTTGCCAACCATGAAACCGGTAGCCTAAAAACTGAACTTTGACTAAATAAAAATAGCGTTTTTGCAACATGACTACAAGGTCGGTATTTTAAAAAGAGTTACAAAATTAATGTCTCGATTTCAAAACCTCAATAACCGAATCGAGCTTAAAGCCTTTTGCTTGCAATAAAATTAAGTAATGAAATAATAAATCGGCACTTTCATTTAAAAACAAATCATCGTTTGCATCTTTCGCTTCAATCACCACTTCAACGGCCTCCTCGCCTACTTTTTGAGCAATTTTATTGATGCCTTTTTCAAATAATTCGGACACATAAGACGTTTCAGCGGAAGCATTTTCTCTTCGATCGGAAATAATGGATTCTAATTCTGATAAAAACCCATACGATTCGGCGTTAGTCGCCCCCCAACAGCTATCCGTTCCTTTATGGCAGGTTGGGCCTTCTGGAGTTGCCTGAATGAGTAAGGTGTCGTTATCACAATCATTCTTCAAACTGTTTAAGGTTAAAAAATGACCACTCTCCTCCCCTTTTGTCCAAAGGCGCTGCTTGCTTCGACTAAAGAAAGTTACCTTATTAGTTTCCAGAGTTTTGGAAACCGCTTCGGCATTCATATACCCGAGCATTAAAACGGTTTTGGTTGTCGAATCTTGAATAATTGCTGGGATTAATCCGGCACTGTTATACTTGATGTCCATTAGAGTCGTATGTTTATTTGTTTTGATTGTAATTCTTGTTTTAAATCTTTTATTTCAATTTCACCAAAGTGAAATACACTAGCTGCCAAAGCGGCATCTGCTTTGCCGTCTTTAAATACATCCACAAAATGCGCCATAGTTCCAGCACCCCCAGAAGCAATAATTGGAATGTTTACGGTTTCTGAAAGTTGTGCAAGTGCCTCATTTGCAAACCCTGTTTTGACGCCATCGTTGTTCATGGAAGTGAAAAGTAGTTCACCTGCACCTCGAGTTTCCATCTCTTTGGCCCATTCAAACAAGTCTAACTCTGTAGGAATCGTGCCGCCAGCCAAATGTACTAACCATTTACCATCCACTTGTTTCGCATCGATTGCCACAACAATGCATTGGTTTCCAAAGGCCTTGGATAGCTCGTTGATAAGCGTTGGACGTTTGATAGCCGCTGAATTTACACCCACTTTATCGGCCCCCGATTTTAGGAGGATTTCGACCCCTTCTTTGGTACTCACCCCACCACCAACCGTGAACGGAATGTCGATTTGTTCTGCAACAGACCGCACCATTTCGATGGTCGTGGAACGAGACTCTAAGGTCGCCGTGATGTCTAAAAACACCAATTCATCGGCACCGTTTTCGGCATATTGTTTTGCCAAGGCGACCGGATCCCCAGCATCTCTAAGGTTTAAAAAATTAACCCCTTTTACGGTTCGGCCGTTTTTAATATCTAAGCATGGAATAATTCGTTTTGCTAACATACTTATGGACGGTTTAATTGATAGGTTTCTAATTGTTTTAAACTGATATTTCCTTCGTAAATAGCTTTTCCAATAATAACCCCTTCACATCCCAATTCCGCCAATTGTGGCAACTCTTCAAACGCTGAAATCCCTCCAGATGCAATCAGATTGACAGGGCTGACAGTGTTTAAAATCGTTTCATATAACTCAAACGAAGGGCCCTGAAGCATGCCATCTTTTGAAATATCGGTACAAATCACATAGGAGATGCCTTTTGATACAAATTCTTTTATAAATTCGATCACTTCCTTGTCACTCTCTTCTTGCCAACCTTGAATGGCTATTTTTTGATCTAAACAATCGGCGCCCAATATAATTTTATCAGCACCAAAAGTATCCAACCAATTTAAAAATTGTGTTGGATTTTTAACCGCAATACTGCCCCCAGTAACCTGATGGGCACCAGAATCAAATGCGATTTTTAAATCGGCATCGGATTTTAATCCACCTCCAAAATCGACTTTCAAACTGGTGTTTGTCGCAATGGATTCCAAGATATTATGATTGATAATATGTTGGGCTTTTGCTCCGTCTAAATCTACCACATGAAGATGCTCGATCCCAACACCTTCAAACATTTTAGCAACTTCTAAAGGGTTTTCATTGTAGACTTTTTTGGTGCTATAATCACCTTTCGTCAGTCGTACACACTGACCATTAATAATATCGATTGCAGGTATAATTCGCATGTTATAAGTTTAAAAAGTTTTGTAATAATTGAGCCCCGTCTTTACTGCTTTTTTCAGGGTGAAATTGAACCCCATAAAAATTATTGGATTGCAATGCCGCCGAAAATTCTAGTTCATACCTAGAGCTCGCAATGGTTTGCGCCCCAATCGCTGCATAATAACTATGAACAGAGTACATATAGCTATTTTCAGGGATCTCTATCAATAAATCCGATTGGAGGTTTTGAATTGTATTCCATCCCATATGCGGCACTTTCACCGCATTTGTAAACCGTTTGACTTCTACATCAAAAACGCCAAGTCCTTTAGTATCGCCTTCCTCAGAATGATTGCACAACAATTGCATGCCTAAACAAATCCCTAAAACATCTTGTTTGAGCGTTGGTATCAACCGGTCTAACTTAGATTTTTTTAACATCTCCATGGCCTGACTTGCTTCGCCAACCCCAGGAAATATGACTTTATCAGCACTTAGAATTTCATCGACAGAATTTGATAAAACCGCCTGGATGCCCAAACGTTGAAACGCGAATTGAATGCTCTGAATATTCCCTGCTCCGTAATCGATTATAATGACTTTCATTTATTATAAAGTTCCTTTGGTTGATGGTAAAATCATTTTATTGACATCTCTTTTGACAGCCATTTTTATCGCCTTTGCAAATGCTTTGAATATGGCTTCAATTTTGTGGTGTTCATTCGTTCCATCTGCTTGAATGTTTAAATTACATTTGGCGCCATCCGTAAAAGATTTAAAGAAGTGCATGAACATTTCTGTGGGCATTTTCCCCACATATTCACGTTTAAAATCGGCCTCCCAAACCAACCAATTTCTTCCTCCAAAATCAATCGCCACTTGGGCAATACAGTCGTCCATTGGCAAGCAAAATCCGTAACGTTCAATTCCTAGTTTTGAGCCTAACAACGTATGAAATAAATTCCCTAAAGCAATGGCTGTATCTTCGATTGTATGGTGTTCATCTACTTCTAAATCGCCCACCACTTTAAGATCCAAATCCATTTGACCATGACGCGCAATCTGATCTAACATATGATCAAAAAAGGCAATCCCCGTATCGATTTTGCTTTTACCAGTCCCATCCAAATTCAGCCTAATATTTATCTTAGTTTCATTGGTATTTCGTACACTAGATCCAACCCGTTGATCGGCTTTCAAAAACTCATAAATAGTTTTCCAACTATTGGTTTCTAAAGCGATATAAGGGGTTAATGCATCCTGATTTACGGATATTTCATTTTCTCCTAAATGCGTTTCATCATTGATATAAATGCCTTTACAGCCTAGGTTTTTTGCCAATTCTACGTCGGTGAGACGATCTCCAATCACAAACGAATTTTCTAAATCATAGGCTTCTGTGAAATAGTCTGTTAACAAACCTGTTTGAGGTTTGCGTGTTGGCGCATTGTCTTTTGCAAATGTTTTATCAATGAATTGTTTTTCAAAAACAATCCCTTCATTTTTAAAGGTATCGAGTATAAAATTATGAACCGGCCAAAACGTGTTTTCAGGGTAAATAGCAGTGCCTAAACCGTCTTGATTGGTAATCATTACAATTTCGAAATCCAGTTCTTGACAAATCTTTTTCAAATTAGAAAATACATCCGGGTAAAATTCTAGCTTTTCAAAAGAATCAATTTGTTCATCGGCCGTTTCTCTGATGATGGTTCCATCGCGATCTATAAATAATACAGGTTTCATTTTAGGGTATTTAATAGGGTTAATAATTGAGCGTTTTCAGAAGGGGTTCCTACTGTAATTCTGAGACCGTTTTCACAACCAAATTGGGCGCTTCTATTTCTGACGACGATTCCATTTTTTATAAGTTCTGTATACCGTTTATGGGCATCATCCACTTTGATTAAAATAAAATTTGCATCGGAAGGATATATTTTTTCGATAAACGAATACGACTCAAAGGCTGTTGTTAAATGAGCACGTTCCTTTAAAATCAGGGCAATCTGTTCAGTCACCACTTCCCTATTTTGGAGCGCCTCTATGGCTGCATTTTGGGTAAGCGTATTGATGTTATAAGGTGGTTTTATGTTATTTAATACCGCAATAATGTCTTTAGATGCATAGCAAATCCCCAATCGGATGCCCGCGAGCCCATAGGCTTTTGAAAGGGTTTGTGTCACAATTAGATTTGGATACATGTTTAAATACGCTGTCCAGCTCACTTCATTAGAGAAATCAATATAGGCTTCATCAATGATGACTAAGCCATTAAACGCCTTTAAAAGGCGTTCTACTGCCTTGCGATCAACCACATTTCCAGAAGGATTATTTGGGGAACAGATACACAGTAACTTCGTCTCTGGTTGAACCTGTTTTAAAATACGATCGACGTCTAAATTGAAGTCTGACGTTAAGGGCACTTGAATATTTTTAATGGCGTTCAAATTTGCCAATACGTCGTACATCCCATAGGTTGGTGGAAACGTCAGAATACGGTCTTGATTGGGTTCACAAAACGCTCTAAAAATTAAATCTAAGACTTCATCACTTCCATTTCCCAATAAGATTTGATCCGTCGGAACCTTTTTTTGTGCTGAAATTAGTTTTTTTAAGGCCGTCTGTTGGGGATCGGGGTATCGATTTAACGAATTGTCAAACGGGTTTTCATTGGCATCCAAAAACACCATGTCAGCTTCCAAATCTTTGTATTCATCGCGCGCAGACGAATAGGGTGTCATCCCATTAATATTAGATCGAAGTAATTTATTTAGATTCATCTTCAATTGATTTTAGTCGAATAGATACGGCATTCTTATGTGCCATTAAACCTTCGGCTTCCGCCATAAGTTCGATAGTCGTTCCGATAGTTTGCAAACCCTCTTTGGAGATTTCTTGAAAGGTGATGTTTTTTAAAAAACTATCCAAGTTGACCCCCGAATACGCTTTTGCATAGCCATTTGTTGGCAAGGTATGATTGGTTCCAGACGCATAATCGCCCGCACTCTCAGGCGTGTATTTACCAATAAAAACAGAACCTGCATTGATCACGCTATCTACAAAAAAGGGCGAATTATCGGTGCAGATGATATAGTGTTCAGGACCATAAAAATTGATTAGATCGACCGCTTCCTGATCTGATTTTACTAAAATCAGCTTCATGTTCTCAAGTGCTTTTTCTAGGATCGATTGACGTGCTAATAATTGAGTTTGAATACGGACTTGTTTCGCTGTTTCCAAAAGAAGTGTTTCGTCGGTTGACACCAAAACCACCTGACTGTCAGCACCATGCTCGGCTTGACTTAATAAATCTGAGGCCACAAAAGCTGGATTAGCATTTTTATCGGCCATAATAAGAAGTTCACTTGGGCCCGCAGGCATATCGATCGCAACTCCATATTTGGTTGCCAATTGTTTGGCGACCGTCACATACTGATTCCCTGGTCCAAAAATCTTAGAAACTTTAGGAATACTAGAGGTTCCAAAAGTCAACCCAGCAATGGCTTGAATCCCGCCTACTTTAACAATCGTTGTAATGCCACACAAAGCTGCGGTATACAAAATTTCACTTGCAATGGCGCCTTTCGCATTTGGAGGGGTACATAAAATGATGTTCTTACATCCCGCTAAAGTCGCAGGCACTCCTAACATTAAAACCGTCGAAAACAAGGGTGCAGTCCCGCCTGGAATGTACAATCCAACCGTTTCAATAGGCCGTTTTTCTTGCCAACAACGAACACCTGGTTGTGTTTCAACATCTACTTTCGCTGTTTTTTGAGCAGCGTGAAAAACTTCAATATTCGATTTTGCTTGTTGAATGGCTGCTTTTAAATCGTTTGACACGAGTGCCGATGCTTGTTCAATTTCTTCTTGAGAAACAAAAGAAGCTGTTAATTCAACCTTATCAAACCGTTTTGTATAGTGAGTAATGGCCGCATCCCCTTCTTGTTTGACCGCTAAAAACACTTCATCCACAATTGCTTCGATTGCCTCAACAGATTGAGTCGGGCGTTGTAACAAAGTTTCCCATGTTGAAATGGGTGGATATTTGGAAATAGATGCCATTAGAGAACCATTTTTTCGATTGGACAAATAAGGATGCCTTGAGCTCCTAATGCTTTTAAGTCGTCAATAATATTCCAAAATTGGTTTTTATCAATCACACTGTGTACCGAGCTCCAGCCCGATTCCGCCAATGGAAGAACGGTTGGACTTTTCATGCCTGGTAAGAGGTTAATAATCGCTTCTAAACTCTCGTTAGGTGCATTCAAAAGAACGTACTTGGACGATTGTCCTTTAAGCACCGACTCAATACGGAATTTTATTTTATCTAAAATAGCTTGTTGCGCTGCATTGATGGTTGGAGACACTGCTAAAACAGCTTCCGATTTTAGAATCACTTCCTTCTCAACCAAGTTATTTTTAAACAAGGTGCCACCTGTAGAAACAATATCTACAATGGCATCTGCTAACCCAATGTTGGGTGCAATTTCAACTGACCCATTAATGACATGGATACTGGCTTTGATATTGTTCTCCTCTAAAAACGCATTGACGGTATTTGGATACGAAGTCGCAATTTGCTTGCCGTTCAAATCATTGAGAGATTGATATTCCATAGCTTTAGGAACCGCAATAGACACCCGACATTTAGAAAATCCAAGTTTAGAGATATACTCAATCGAATTGCCCTTTTCTACCAAAACATTGTTTCCAATAATCGCGGCATCGACCACCCCATCTTTTAGGTATTGAGGAATATCGCCATTACGAAGATAAAAAACCTCGACCGGAAAGTTGGTCGCTGTGGCCTTTAGTTGATCCTTCCCATTATCAATTGAAATACCAATATCTTTCAATAATTTCATTGAATCGTCTTTAAGTCGACCTGACTTTTGAACTGCAATTTTTAAAGTGTTCATTTTTAATGTATTTTTATTTTAAAATTAAAAAACCCGCTTGATTGCTCAAACGGGTCTGTTATATAGTTTAATTATTTATCCTACACATCGTTACCTCGCTTGATCGCTAGTAAGTAAATGATGGTGATGTATAAATAATGATAATTTCATTCTAATAATATTGAGTACAAATATTCAAAAAATAAATAGTGTAAACCTAACTTATTTCTAAAAATTATTGATTTCTTAAAAAAGCCAGTATAAACTAACTAATCGTTTGTAAATTATTGATTCCCTAAAATAATTGGCAATCCAGTTTTTCCAGAACCAATAACAATCACTTTGCTGTTTGGAGATTCCGATAACTTTACAGTCGCTTCAATCCCTTTATCTTGAAGGATTCGATCGTTAAGAGACGCACTTAATATTTTATTGGCATCTGCTTTACCTTGTGCTTCAATACGTACTTTTTGAGCTTCTTTATCAGCCGTTACTAATCTAAATTCATACTCTAAAGATTCTTGTTCTTGCTTTAATTTACTCTCAATCGCATTTTTAATGGTGTTAGGAAGTTTTACATCTTCTACCAATACACGTTTTACATTTAAAAATTGACCATCTAATAAAGTGACAACTTCGTCAAGAATTTCTTGTTCGATCACATCACGCTTACTAGAATACAATTGTTCAGGCGTATAACGCCCAACCACACTTCTTGCCGCTGCATTGACCGCTGGATTTAAAAGCTCGTTGACATAGTCTTCTCCTTTGGTTTTAATTAAACTTCCAAGGTTTTCGTATTCTGGTTCGTACCAGATCGTTCCATTGACTTTCACTTCAAGTCCGTTCACTGATAAAACATTCATTTCATCCGAAATAGATTGCTGTCTTACTTTGTGAATTAACATGCTGTTCCAAGGGGCTACAATTTGAAAGCCTTCTCCGTATGTTTTATCGGTAACAATTCCTTGCCCAAAGCGTTCGAATAAGACACCGCCTTCTCCTGGACCGATGGTCACTGCTGTTTTTGATATTAAGAGTACTAAAACTCCAAGTATCACGATAATTGGGAGTCCGATTTTAGGTAATTTTTCCATTTTTTTGTTTTAAATTATTTAAATAAGTCCGTTGTATTTTCTTATAATCCATTCGATTGCTAAACTCAACACCAGCAATAGCAACCAAAATTTTAGATCGATCAAAGGTACTGATTTTTTAGTGAATTTCTGGATACTTGAAAACCGATTATCAGAAATTAAGTGCGCTATTAAATCGTTGGTTTGAGTATCAAAATAAGTCGTTCCATCGGTATGAAGAGCGAGTTGCTCAAGTTGCTCTACATTCGCATTTATAAATTGTTGCTCAATATTAAAGTTTAAAATTTCGAACGAACCAAAAGCGCGGTGACTTTTTTTATTTGCACTCACTTCAAAGTTGTAGACACCTGGTTCTAAGGCGCTCAGATTGATCATATAAGTGTTTTGATTCGACACCATGGGGTACTCAATTTGACGCCCCGAGGTCGTTTCTTTAAGCCTAATATTTAGCTGTGCATTGGGATCTGGTTCGTAATTTTTATTAAAAAATTGTGCCGATAATTCAAGAGGTTGACTTCCATCATAAATGGATTCATAGTTTAAAACCAGTCGTTTGGTTTGATTTTGAATGTTTAGATATTGAATCATTTTAGCCATGAATGCATCAAAGATTTCAAAATTTTGGGTATCTCGATAGGATTGCATGCGCCATTTCCAGATATTTTCAGCTAAAAGAACGGACGACCTTCTAGCATTGTTTTCGTAAGTAAACCACAAAGGCTCTTGAGTATCGATGCCATTAATCGATTTAAACACGAACGTTTCATGTGGCACATTAATGTTGATACTTCCAAATTCTGTGCTTAAGGGCGGATAGGAATTAAAGGTGAAATCGGTCGTGATGAAATTAGCAAAACTTGGATTGATTCGTCCTTGATAGTTTTCACTTTGACCTGTAATTTCCTGCTTAAAAACCGATTGAATAGCGTTTAAAAACGACCACTGGGTTTGGTTCCCTCCTATGATAAAAGTGTTTAATTTTTTTAGATTAATAAAATCAAATGCCGCTTTGAAACTTGGATTTGGTTGATACAGAATCGCAAGGTCATATTCGTCTTTTAAACGCAGAAAATCAGATGGTGAACAAATAGTGACAAGCCGTTGCTCGTTGGTTTCGATGGAGGCTTTCATAGCGCCTAAATCTGGATGCGATATGGATGAAATTAATGCGATTTTGGTGCGTTCATCAATACTTTCAATGGCAATAAATTTTTGATTATTAATCGTATTTTTTTCGTTTTTAAGGGGCGATAAACCCACTTGATACCGCTGTACCCCTACTTTGGTGGCTGTAATTTTTGGCGTTACAATTTTGATGTTTTGATCTTGTGTAAACCGAACCACCTCTTTGTGAATAATTCGTGAACCAGAACGAATCGTTAACGCCGACTGAATCGGCGAATTCCCAGAGTAGGACGCTATAATTTCAACGGGGAACTTATTATTTAAATAGGTGTATTTATTGACGTTTATTTGTTGAATTTTCAGATCTGTATGAAACATACGATCTCCTAATATAAGCGGAAAAACAACTTGCTCAAACGCTTTTGAAGCATACTGATAATCTGTTCCAATGGTTTGATTCCCATCAGATATGAGTACAATTGGTGCCAATTGGGAATCATAAATAGCCTCAATACCCTGAAGGCTTTTAGTGATATTGGTTTGATGGTCATCAAAAGTAAGTGTCGTATTTTGGTTGAGTTGCGCCCCAAAATTATAGAGTTGAACCTTATATTTAGAAGCAATTTCTTTGTTATTTAGGATCGACTGCACAGCTTTTGAAGCAATACTGTCTTTACCTAAATATTTGACAGATTGAGAGTTATCGACCGCTACCACAAGTGTTGGTTTCACAATCGTACTTTCTATATTTTCAAACTTCGGATTGATGACAAGAAGCAGTAATGAAAAAATTGAGATGAACCTCAAACACGCCAACCCCCAATGCAACCGATGACGTTTGGTTTTATATATATACTGAAAAAGCGCTACAAAGAGCGCTAAAATTCCAGATCCAATGATATATAAAATTGTTTGTGTAGGCATATTAAGATCGGTTGAGAACAACCATTGTTAAAATGGTTTAAGTGAGCATTCCACCATCAACATTAATGGTTTGTCCAGTGATGTATGCCGATAAATCGCTCGCCAAAAACACACAGGCATTGGCAATATCTTCGGGAGTACCACCTCGTTTTAGTGGAATTCCAGCACGCCATCCTGCAACCGTTGCTTCGTCCAATTTAGCCGTCATTTCCGTTTCTATAAAACCCGGAGCAATCACATTACTTCGGATGTTTCTAGAACCAAGCTCTAAGGCAACAGACTTTGAAAATCCAATAATCCCCGCTTTGGAAGCCGCATAGTTGGTTTGACCGGCATTTCCTTTCACACCGACCACCGAACTCATATTGATAATAGACCCTTTTCGTTGTTTTAACATGGTACGTTGTACGGCTTTGGTCATATTAAATACAGACTTAAGATTGACTTCAATAACTTTATCAAAATCAGCTTCGCCCATCCGCATTAGTAAATTGTCTTTGGTGATTCCAGCATTGTTTATCAGAATATCAATCGCTCCAAAATCGGCTAACACATCTACTGCAAGTTGTTGTGCTTCGTCAAAATTAGCAGCATTACTTTGATACCCTTTCACGGTTGTTCCAAACGCTTGAAGTTCAGTTTCTAAGAGCTTAGCAGCTTCAACAGATGCACTGTACGTAAACGCTACATTGGCACCATGCTGTGCAAAAACCGTTGCGATTCCTTTTCCAAT